>NZ_JARWAM010000001.1:0-452463 GCF_031451695.1 Franzmannia qiaohouensis | reverse complement strand
GCGCTGGTCTTCGTGATCATCACCGCGCTGATGGTGCTGCACCTCGGTTGGTCCAGTTATCGGCGCAATGCCATTCGCCGGGCATCCTCCTAAGCCCGGCCTAACCGCGTCGCCCCAGGCGAACACGTAATCACAACAACCTGAATGAGGAATCTCCATGTACCTTAAACGACTCAGCACCGCCATTGTGGCCACTGCCATGGCGGTGGGCGTAGCGCAGGCCGACGACTTCCCGAGCAAGCCGCTGACCCTGGTAGTGGGCTTCGGTGCCGGCGGCAGCACCGATATCCAGGCCCGCGTACTGGCCAACGTGCTCGAGGAAGAGCTCGGCCAGCCGGTCAACGTGGTCAACCAGCCCGGGGCCGGCGGCGGCGTGGCGCTGTCGCGCCTGGCGGTCAGCGACGACGAGGGCTACACCTTCGTCTTCGGCACCTCGATGACCATCACCTTCGGCCCGCTGTCCACCGAGACCAACTACCAGCTCGACGACTTCCGCTACGTCGCCGGCGTGACCCTCGGCCAGTCGGCCATGGTCACTGGCGAAGACCGTCCCTTCGGCGACACCTGGGAAGGCCTGATCGAGTATGCCAAGGAGAACCCGGGCACCAGCTACGCGACCCAGACCGCGCTGGACCGCATGATCATCGAGTACATCGCCCAGCAGGAAGGCCTCGACCTGCGCATCGTGCCGACCTCCGGTGGCGCCGGCATGGCCCCGCTGATCCTCTCCGGCGACGTCGACTTCGCCTACAGCGGCGGCACCCACTCCGGCTACGCCGACTCCGGTGAAATGCCGGTGCTGCTGAGCCTCGCCGAAGACCGCCTGGTGGCCTTCCCCGACGCACCGTCGATCCAGGAAGCCGGCTACGACATCAACCCCGCCGAGATCCGCGTGGTGATGGTCCCGCAGAATACCCCGGACAGCCACGTCGAGCGCCTCGCCGAGGCCCTCGAGGTCGCCACTCAGGACGAGCGTTTCATCGAGATCACCGAGGAGCGCATCCTGATGCCGGTGACCTGGATGCCCGAGGACGAGGTCACCCAGACCCTCGGCGACCAGGTCGCCGGCTACAAGGCGCTGCTCGAGGAGCTGGGCGGACTGCCGCAAGACGAGGAGTGACCGAGGCACACCGCCCAGCATAGGCGGACAGTCTCTACTGCGCCCGGGGCCCGCGAAGAGCGGCCCCGGGCGTTTTTTTGGCGATAGCACCTAATGCATCAGGTGTCTGGTGCAGTGTGCTGCACTCGGTGGCGCCAAGAATGCAACGCAGTGCATCGTTGCGCCAAATTTTTTCCATCAAATCAACTGGTTTAATCGGGGAGCGCTACCAATAAGACAACAGCGGAGACCCATCATGCTTGACCTGCTCAACGAGCTCCTCTGGGGCAAAATCCTTCTCGTCCTGCTGGTCACCGTGGGCATCGGTTTCACCGTTGCCTCACGCTTCGTCCAGTTTCGCTACTTCGGCCGCATGTTCCAGATCCTGGGATCTCGCCAGGCCTTCCGCCATGACAAGCACGGCCACCTCAGCAGCTTCCAGGCGCTGGTGCTATCCGTCGCAGGCCGCGTCGGCGGCGGCAATATCGCCGGCGTCGCCGTAGCGATTACGCTGGGCGGCCCGGGGGCCATCTTCTGGATGTGGCTGGTCGGCCTGATGGGCATGGCCACGAGCTTCCTGGAATGCACTTTGGCACAGACCTACAAGCAGCCTCAGGCCGACGGCACCTATCGCGGTGGGCCAGCCTACTACATCGTCAAGGGCCTGGGCCGCAACTGGCGCTGGCTGGCCGGCTTCTATTCGGTGCTACTGCTGCTGACCTTCGGCTTCGCCTTCACCGCCCTGCAATCCTACGCCGTGTCGACTTCGTTCAACGACGCCTTCGGCGTGCCGGTGCTCTACAGCGGCATCGCCCTGGCCATGCTGGTCGGCCTGATCATCTTCGGTGGCATCAAACGAATCGCCCGCATCTCCGAGGTATTGGTGCCCTTCATGGCCGTCGGCTATCTGCTGATCGCGCTGATCGTGATCGGCCTGAATCTCGAGCGCATCCCCGAGGTCATGACCCTGATCGTCAACAGCGCCTTCGGCCTCGAGCCAGCCATCGGCGGCGGCATCGGCGCGGCCATCATGATGGGGCTCAAGCGCGGCCTGTTCTCCAACGAGGCCGGCCTGGGCAGCGCTCCCAATGTGGCCGCCGTGGCCTATGTGCCGCATCCGGCCAACCAAGGTATCGTGCAGGCCTTCTCGGTGTTCATCGACACCCTGATCATCTGCTCTTCCACCGCTTTCCTGATCCTGCTCAGCGGCGCCTATGACCCGGGCGCCGGTGGCAACATCGAGGGCATCGCCCTGACCCAGGCAGCGCTGGCCGACCACGTCGGCGAGTGGGGGCGCGCTTTCGTCAGCGTGGCATTGCTGCTGTTCGCCTTCAGCACCATCCTCTACAACTACTACCTGGGCGAGAACAGCCTGAACTTCTTCAGCCGCGACAACCAGAACCTGTTCAATGCCTTCCGCGTGGCCATCGTGCTGCTGGTGTGCTGGGGCGCCACCTCCGACCTGGGCACGGTATTCGGCTTTGCCGACGTCACCATGGGCCTGCTGGCGGTCACCAACCTGGTGGCCCTGATCCTGCTGTTCAAAACGGGACTGCGCATCCTCAAGGACTACGACGACCAGCGCCGCCAGGGCGTCAGCCAGCCGGTTTTCGACGCAAGCCAGCATCCAGACCTGAATCTCTATCCACACGCCTGGGACCTCGAGCCTGAGGACCGAGAGCTTTTACGAGGCAGCACCGCCAAGACGCCACGCCGTCCCGTCGCGGAGTAAACGCCACACGCCGGCCCTCGCTTAGCTAGGGTCGGCATACTCTTCCAACGCTAGAGCGTCTACGCCATGACTACTCGTATCGAACATGACCTGCTGGGCGAGCGCACCCTGCCGGCGGATGCCTGGTACGGCATCCAGACCCAGCGCGCGCTGGAGAACTTCCGCATCACGGGGATTCCGATCAGCCACTTCCCCGAGCTGGTGCAGGCACTGGCCATGGTCAAGTCGGCCGCCGCCAGCGCTAACCAGGCGGTGGGCGCCCTCGAACCTCACAAGGCCGCAGCGATACAGGACGCCTGCCAGGAGATCATCGCAGGCGCGCTACACGACCAGTTCGTCGTCGACCTGATCCAGGGGGGCGCCGGCACCTCCACCAACATGAACGCCAACGAAGTGATCGCCAACCTGGCGCTGGCCAAGCTTGGCCACCCCAAGGGGGCCTATCAGCACCTGCATCCCAACGACGACGTCAACCGCTCCCAGTCGACCAACGACGCCTACCCCACCGCTGCCTGCCTGAGCATGCAGTTCGCCGCGGAACCGCTGATCACTGCCATAAGCGACCTGGGCGATGCCCTCCAGGAGAAGGCCGTGGCCTTCGCCGACGTGGTCAAGATGGGACGCACCCAACTGCAGGATGCCGTCCCCATGACCCTGGGGCAGGAGTTCGAGGCCTTCGCGGTAAACCTCGGCGAGGACATCGAGCGCCTGCGGGAAGCCCAAAGACTGCTGTGCGAGATCAACCTCGGCGGCACTGCCATCGGCACCGGCCTCAACGCACCGGCACGCTACCAGGCACTGGCCGTCGAGCACCTGGCGCAGTTGTCGGCGCGCCCGCTAGTGCCGGCGTCGCACCTCATCGAGGCCACATCGGACATGGGCGCCTTCGTGTTCCTGTCGGGGATGCTCAAGCGCTTCGCCATCAAGCTGGGTAAGCTGTGCAACGATCTACGTCTACTCTCCAGCGGGCCGCGCACCGGGTTTGGGGAAATCACCTTGCCCCCCGTGCAGCCCGGCTCCTCGATCATGCCCGGCAAGATCAACCCGGTGATTCCCGAGGCGGTGAACCAGACCGTCTACCAGGTGATCGCCAGCGATCTCGCCGTCACCATGGCCGCTGAGGCGGGTCAGTTGCAGCTCAACGCCATGGAGCCGATGATCATCTACAACCTGCTCAATGCCATGCGCATGCTGGGCGAGGCCTGCCATATGTTGCGCACCCGCTGCATCGTCGGCATCGAAGCCAACCGCGAGGCCTGTGCCCAGCACGTCGAGCGCAGCATCGGCGTAGTGACCTCGCTGGTACCGCACATCGGCTACGCCAATGCCACGCGTATCGCCCGCCAGGCCCTGCACAGCGGTGCCACGGTCCGCGAATTGGTAATCGCCGAAGGGCTGCTGGAGCCACAGCGGCTCGATGCACTGTTGCGCCCCAACGCCATGCTGGCCCCGATACAGGAGGACCAACCATGCAACGACTGCTGATTCTCTATACCGGCGGCACCCTGGGCATGCAGGCGTCACCGGCGGGCTACGTGCCCTCGGCCGACTTCGACGAGCGGCTGAACACGGCCCTGGCGACCTATCCGGCCGGGACGCTGCCAGACTACACCCTGCACAGCCTGCAGCCACTGATCGATAGCGCTGACCTCAGCCTGGGGTGCTGGAATCGCATGGTCACCGTGCTGGCCGCCGCCTGGGAGCGCTACGATGGGTTCGTCATCCTGCATGGCACCGACACCATGGCCTACACGGCCTCGGCGCTCTCCTTTCTGCTCGGCGCACTCGACAAGCCGGTGATATTGACCGGGTCCCAGGTTCCGCTAGACGAACCGCGCAGCGATGCCCTCAATAACATCATCCTGGCCATGCAGGCGGCTGCACACCCGGCTGCCCCACGCGAGGTGTGCCTCGCCTTTCACGGCCGCCTGCTGCGCGGCAACCGTGCACGCAAGTGCCGGACTCAAGACCTGGATGCCTTCGACTCGCCCAACGCCCCCTGGCTCGGCGAGGCGGGCATCGAGCTGCGCTTCTCAGCTCACGACCCGCTGCCGAGCGGCACCCCCGAGCTGGCTGTAGCTGGTTTCGAAGCGGGCCGCGTCGGCGTGCTGCACTGCCACCCAGGGCTGTCGCCGCGGCAGGTCGCCCTGCAGCTCGACGATCACCGGCTTCAGGGCCTGGTACTGATGACCTACGGGGTCGGCAACCCGCCCGGTCTCGACGGTCAATTGCTCGACTGCCTACAGCAGGCTGCCGACAGGGGGCTGGTCGTCTTCAACGTGACGCAGTGCAGTCAGGGCGCGGTGCAGCAGGCGACCTATGCCACCGGCAAACGCCTCCACGATGCCGGGGTGATCTCAGGGCAGGACATCACCCCCGAAGCAGCGATCACCAAGCTGCAGGTGCTGCTCGCTCGCGGCCAGTTCGGCCAGGCGCTACGCGACGCCCTGGGCCTACCGTTGCGCGGCGAGATGCGTGCACCGACAAGCTAGGCCCCAACGATGTACAAATTATGTCCAATTTTTATGTTAGAGAGAAGGAAGCCATGCCTACACTGCAACTCTTCTCGCCCTAAATGGGCAAAGAATTCGCCCCTGGCGCCAATCTCTCCTACATTACTTGTACATTCACTCTTGAGGCATTCAACATGGCCGAGAGCATCCACCCGGTCTCGGGCAATATCACCCTGAAGCAGCTGAGCCGCGGCGTCGCCGATGGCCATACCCCGATCGTCGAGGTCGAGTCCCAGGACGGCATCTACATCGTCCGCCTGCACTACGCGAATGGCGTGGCCGAACTCTCCGACGAGCAGGGCAAGACCCGCACCTTCCTGGGCACCGGCGAGATCCGTGACCTGCTCGGTGAAACCGGCCTGACCCACGGCGTGCTGACCTGGGCCGACCAGTGCGGCGACGAGATGATAGGCGTCCAGGGGCATGCCATTACCCCCGATGAAATGCTCGCCTACGGCACGCGTATCTCGTTTCGCTGAGCCAATCTCCACAGCGGCGCCCCGGGCGCCGCGTGGACGATGGACACCGCTACGTGGCATGCCGATTGCCAGTGTCTAACCGGACTCAATCGCTCCATGTACTCACCGCCTGTTCGATGGCCTCGGGTGAAACCTGAACCGCTCCCCGGAAGGGATTGTCCTGGATGGCCAGCAACCACAGAGCGACGACCGCAGCAAGGCTGAAGACAACAATTGCGTGCCGGTTCGCGGACGCCCTGTCGAGGAATCCCATGCCCATCACGAATTGCGTCAGGAAGCCGAGCAGGAACAAGGCACTCCACGAAAATTGCTGGTAATGATTAGCCACAACGGCGATGCGGTTTGTCCGCGCTTCGACAATATCTTGTGCTAGAGACAGCATCTGGCCGTGGACCGCGGCCGAGTGGGCCTCATCGTTCGTGGCGTCCCGAACGGCGCGTAACAGTTCGAGTAGCGCCTGTTCCGTCTTGCTGCTTCCGCTTTCCTGAACCAGGCGCGGCCATTCGTCCGCCACCACCGAGTCAGCGTAGTCGACAATCGCCGCGCGGATCCTCCCTCCGCTGGCCGTTGTCGTTTCACTGGCGACACCGAGTCCGAAGATCGCCGCGCTCTCGGTTTGGACGGCTTGGGAGGCTCGCTCCTTGCGGTCCATGGTGTCAGCGAGCAGGAAGGCCGCGAACAGCGCAAACAAGGTCGAAACGGCCACGAAGGTTGGCAAGCCGAGGGCGCCCCCCTTGAGGTGAGCGCTGAGCGGGGAATGAAACTGGATCCAGTGGATCAATGCCCCGGAAGCCAGAAATACAATCAGCAGGAGCGGAAGGATCAATAGGGGGTGGAACTCAAACCAGAAGCGGATCATCGCAATGTATCGACTTGCGCCCGGTACGGCTCAAGTCTTGCCGTTGGCAGGCCCAGCCGCTGGGTTCGCCATCGGCCCCACGTCTTGGTAGAAGGCGCGTACTTCGGCGACGCCGGGCCGCTCCATCTCGTTAGGGAAATCGACGCCAGCGACCATGAGACCGTCGCAAGCGAGAGGCTCGATGCGCCCGACAGCCCCGGCATACTCATGATGCCCTCGATACAGAAACCGGCCGCAAGGATCCGCGGTTCGTCTTCCCAGAGATCAGCGTTTGTAACAGGAAAAGCGGAAACATAGTTTCCCCTAGGTTCTTGTATTTTTATAAGGCCAACATTGCCGGTCGGGTTTGCCTCCGGCATTTCATCTTCGCCTGTATCGTGGCGGCATTCAAGTTGCAGAGGTTTGCCCTGGACCGAAAGATTCCGAAGGGCGAAATGATCATGGAAACCGCGTTCATGAGCGTGTTCGAGCAGACGACGGGGCTGCACGCGCGACGACAAATCGGCTAGTAACTTCAGAGCAATGGTATGCCTGACGTGCATAGACCGCTGCCTGCGTGCAGCTTTTCGGACAATACCTAGTCGCCGAGCTGATTGAGGCGCGCTGCCTCGACGATCTCGATCCAGTAGCCGTCGACGTCCTTGACGAAGGCCACGTCCTTCATCTTGCCCTGGTCGGGGCGCTTGACGTACTCGACGTCGTTGGCATCGAACCAAGTCACCGCGGCGTCGAGGTCCGGCACGCTGAAGCAGATATGCCCGAAACCCTGGGGTTCGGCATTGCCGTCGTGGTAGGCGAATCCCTCCTGCTCCTCGGTGCCCCAGTTGTGGGTCAGCTCGAGCAAGCCCTTCTGGCTGAAGGTCCACACCGTACGCTGCCGGTCATCCTCCGGCACCTCGTCGCCGGCCTCGAGCTTGGCCAGGAAGTAGAGGCTGAACTGCATCTCCTCGAAGTCGAGCCGCCGCACCACCTGCATGCCGAACACCCGGGTATAGAAGGCCAGCGCCTTCTCGGGATCCTTGATACGCAGCATGGTGTGGTTGAGACGGAAGCCCTGGGATTCGGCGCTGGGGGCCACTACGCCGGGGTGCTGCTCACCGTTGAAGCTCATCCAAAAATCCTCTATTAATCAAAAGGTGCATTAAGGAATACTAGAGTATCTGTGTATGCGGCGACGCAAATTCAAGCCTGGAGCCTCATGAACCCACTCCCTACTCCCATGCCGCGGCGCGCCCTGCCTCTCGCCTGGATGCTGCTGTTGCTGGCCCTGATCTCGGGCTGCGCCAGCCGCGACATCGCCACCCGCGACGCGCCCATCGACGCAGACGGGCTCTCCATCGAGCGCGCCATGATACTGGCCAACGCCCAGCAGGCGCTGGGCACGCCGTATCGCTTCGGCGGCAACTCTGCGGATGGGCTCGACTGCTCGGGACTGGTGGAAATGGCCTATCGCGCCGCCGGCATTCGAGTGCCGCGCACTGCCCATGACCAGTTCCGCCAACTGCCGCAGGTGGACGAGGCGCGCCCCGGCGACCTGCTGTTCTTCGGCAGCGGGCGCAAGGCAACCCATGTGGGGATCTATCAGGGCGACCGCCAGATGATTCATGCGCCGGGACGCGGCCGCGAGGTGGTCAGCGTGCCGCTGGATATCGACTACTGGCAGAGTCGCTTCCTGGGGGCCGCCGGGCCGGCGCCGTGAGCGCCTGGCAGCGCGTCAGGACGACTCGTGCTGCTGGCTGAAGCGCTGCATCGCTGCCAGCGTCTCCTCGCTGACGTGATGCTCCATGCCCTCGGCGTCGATCCGCGCGGTGTCGTCGCTGATGCCCAGGGCACGCAGAAACCGCAGCACGATGGCGTGCCGCTGGCGTGACATGGCGGCCATCTCTTCCCCGCGTTCGGTCAGGAACAGCGAGCGATAGGGCTTGCTGGCCACCAGGCCGAGCCCCTTGAGCCGCGCCACCATCTTCGACACCGTGGCCTGGCTGACCCCCATGCGCTGTGCAATATCCGCAGAGCGGGCTTCTCCCTGGTGCTCGATCAGATCGCCGATCAGCTCGACATAGTCTTCCAGCAATTCGGTTTCATGGGCGTTACGCACGGCAGCGTACTGCTGAGCGTGCTGGTCGCTCGGCGGCAGCGCATCCGCTTCGCAGAGACAGGGGGAGGGGCTTTCATCTGGGGTCTCGATCATGCGACGAATATAGCCAACCTCCTCTGATGCAGCAACCTCACTTCATTGCAGTCTTGCGCAATACAGTTAGCCTTTGCTAAGTTATTTTGACTATACTCAAGAAAACCAAGTGGCCGCTCTTCGGCCCTTACCAGTGGGAGATCAGCATGCAAGCACATATGCGCGGCGCCTTGCTCGGCGCCCTGGCCATGGGGCTGGCGAGCACCGCACAAGCGCAGCCACTCAACGTGGCGGTGACCTTTTCGGTACTCGGCGACTTGGTCGAGCGGGTCGCCGGCGCGGATGCCGAGGTCAGCACCCTGACCCCGGTGGGGGCCGAGGTGCATGAGTGGGAGCTGATCCCCAGCAACTTCGCCGACCTCGAGGACGCCGACCTGGTGTTCTACAACGGCTATGGGCTTGAGCAGTGGCTGCCCCAGGTCGAGTCGAGCGTCGGCGACGGCGTTGCCGTGGTGGCGGTGGCCGAAGCCTCCGGCTACCCCACCCAGCCGATCGTCACCGGTGAGCTTGCCGGCGAGCCGGACCCGCACCTGTGGATGGACCCGCGCGCCAGCGCCGAATACGCCCGGGTGATCGCCGACGCCCTGAGCGAGGCGAGGCCCGAGGCCGCCGAGGGCTTCCAGGCCCGCGGCGCGGCACTCGCCGAGTCCCTCGAGGCGCTGCATGCCGAGATCGAGGCAACGTTGGCCGAGATCCCCGCCGAGCAGCGCCTGCTGATCACCAGCGAGGCGGCCTTTCTCTACTTCGCCGACGCCTTCGACTTCGAGCATGACGGCATCTGGGGCACCAACGCCGAGGATGAGGGCACCCCGCGCCAGCTGATGCGCATCGTCGATCTCATCGAGGCGCGCCAGCCGGCGGCGATCTTCTGGGAGAGCACCATCTCCGACCGCCACGTGCGTAGCGTCGCCGAAGAGACCGAGATCGCCATCGCCGGGCCGCTGTACGTCGACTCGGTCAGCGACGCCCAGGGCGAGGCACCGGACTACGCCGCCATGCTGCGCCACAACGCCGCGCTGTTGAGCGAAGCGCTGGGGGCCCAGCGTGATTGATACGCCGGCCCTCGAGGTGCGCCGACTATCCGCCGCCTACCACCGTGAGCCGGTGCTCAGCGACATCAGCCTGACGCTTGCCGCCGGCCAGTGGACCGCCATCGTCGGCCCCAACGGAGCCGGCAAGTCTAGCCTGCTGAAGGTGGTGCTCGGCACCCTGCGTCCGCTGCGCGGTGAGCTGAGAGTGCTCGGCGCCAGCGCCAGCCAGCAGCGCCGCGCGGGCAAGATCGCCTACATGCCCCAGCATGAGCAGGTGGAGTGGGATTTTCCGGTCTCGGTGCGCGAGACGGTGATGACCGGCCGCTACGGGCTGATGCGCCGCGACCCCTGGTGGCAGCGCGTGGTGCCCCAGCGCTGGGCCAATGCGCGGCACCGCGACGCTGTCGATGAGGCGCTGGACGCCGTCGACATGCGCGAGCACGCCGCGCGCCCCATCGGCGAGCTTTCCGGCGGCCAGAAGAAGCGCGTGATGCTGGCCCGGGCACTCGCCCAGCAGGCCGAGATCCTGCTGCTCGATGAACCGCTGGCCGGCGTCGACCCGCCCAGCGAGCGGCTGATCCTGCGCATGCTCGAGCGCGAGCGCCGGGCCGGCCGCAGCATCGTCATGGTCACCCACGATTTGCCCAGTGCCCGCCAGCATGCCGACCAGGTGGCGCTGATCAATCACGTGCTGGTCGGCATCGGCGCGCCCGACGAGATGCTCAGCGATGCCATGCTGGCGCAGCTGGCCGTGGGTGGCTCGCCCAAGGGAGGGCTGCGTGTCGCTGCTTGAGAGCCTGGGCAACGGTCTGATCGAGGCCTTGATCGCGCTGCTGATGCTCGGCATCAACCTGCTGCCCGATAGCCTCGCGGCCGCGTTCGAGTATCGGTTCATGCAGCGTGCACTGCTGACCGCGGTGCTGGTCGGCGCCATCTGCGGCCTGCTCTCCAGTTTCGTGGTGCTCAAGCGCTGGTCGCTGCTGGGCGACGCCATCTCCCACGCCGTGCTGCCCGGCGTCGCCATCGCCTACCTGCTCGGCTGGCCGTTCTTCATCGGCGCCTTCATCACCGGCGCGCTGACCTCGCTGGGCATCGGCGCCATCGAGCGCCACACCCGCATCAAGCCGGATGCCGCCATGGGCCTGATGTTCACCGCGGCCTTTGCGCTGGGTATCGTGATCATCAGCAAGATCGCCTCGAGCACCCACCTGATGCACATCCTGTTCGGCAACGTGCTGGGCGTGCAGACCTCGGCGCTGCTGCTCACCCTGATGGCCGGCCTGGTCACGCTGCTGGCGGTGTGGTTGGCCTATCGGCCACTGCTGCTCTACACCTTCGACCCGCAGCAGGCCCAGGCGCTGGGCTTCAACGTCGGGCTGATCCACTACGGGCTGATCATGCTGCTGACCCTGACCATCGTCGCCAGCCTGGAGACCGTCGGCATCATTCTGGTGGTGGCGATGCTGATCACCCCCGGCGCCACCGCCCACCTGCTCACCGACCGCTTCAAGCCGATGCTGGCGATCTCGGTGCTGGTCGGCATCGTCTCGGCAGTGGCCGGGCTGCTGCTGTCGTTCCATTTCGACGTCGCCTCCGGCGGCGCCATCGTTCTGGTCGCCACCGCGCTGTTCTGCGTGGTGCTGCTCGCCGCCCCCCGGCACGGCCTGGTGGTGCGTCTCTGGCAGCGCGCCCGGCTGAGCAGATGACCATGGCGGGGAGGCCGCTGAGACGAGGCTATTCGCTCACCGCGCTGTAACCCCAACGACACCTGAGAGACACACGGCTGTCACCTCGCACTGACAGGGTATGGACGCATTATTCCGATCCATCCCGAGGTGATACCGTGAAAAAGCCACTACTCTCCCTTGCCGCTGCCATCGCCCTGGCCGCCGCCGGACAGGCGCAGGCCCAGACGGCCGACTCCTGCCCCACCACCCTGCGCTTCGCCGATACCGGCATCGAAGGCACTGAAGAGCTGCAGCGTGCCTTCCAGGAGTTCGTCGACGAAGTTGAATCGCGCCTCGGCGTCGAGGTCGAATTCTTCCCGGTAGGCAACCGCACCACCGCCATCAACGCCCTGCGCTTCGAGCAGGTCGACATCGTGCTGGCCGGTCCCTCCGAATACGTGCTGATGGCTGAGCGTGTCGAGGGCATCAAGCCGATCACCGCCATCGTGCGCCCCGAGTACTACTCGGTGTTCATCGCCCCCACCGACAGCGACATCGAGACGCTGGAAGATCTGCGCGGCAAGCACGTCGCCATGAAGGACCACGGCTCTACCACCGGCCACATCATGCCCAGCTATATGCTGCACCAGGCCGGTCTGGACATCGACCGTGACCTGCAGATCACGCTGCTCGACGGTGCCCGCATGCAGGCGCTGGCCTCGGGCGAAGTCGACGCGGTGGGCACCGGCGTACGCGACTTCGCCCCCTTCGCGGAACAGCACGGCGAGGAGAACTACCGCATCATCGCCCGCGGCCAGGACATGCCGGGCGACCCCATGGTGGCCGGCCCGCACATCTCTGCCGACTGCGTGGCCGAGATCCGAGACGCCTTCATGGCCGACCCAGAGAGCCTGCTCCAGGCAATCCTTGCCCCTGGCGAGCGCGACAAGTACATCGGCGCGGAAATGGTGCGCGTGGACGATGCCGAGTATGACGTGGTCCGCGACTCCTATGCCCTGCTGGGCCTCAACGACTGAGCGGTGCCCCATGCAAGTGACCGTAAGCGACCTGACCAAGGTCTACCCGGACGGCACCCGCGCCTTGAGTGGGCTGTCGATGGATGTCAGCCCTGGAGAAGGCGTGGTCATCCTCGGCCACAACGGCTGCGGCAAGTCGACGTTGATGAAGTGCCTGACCGGTCTCGAGCGCCCCACGTCGGGGCGCCTCGTGCTGGATGGCATCAACCTGGCCAGCGCCAGCCGCCGTGAGCTGAGGCCGCTGCGCCAGCGCATCGGCTGCGTCTTCCAGAAATTCAACATGGTCGGCAACCTCTCGGTGCTGCAGAACGTGCTGTTCGGCCTGATGGGCCGCCACGGCATCCTGGCCAGCCATGCGCTGACCGCCAGCCGCGAATCACGCCTGGCCGCCATGCAGGCACTCGAGCGGGCCGCGAGGTGATGGAGCTGCTCTGGTCGGTGGTACGCGAGCGTGGCATGACCGTGCTCTGCGTGCTGCACCAGATCGAGCTTGCCCGCGAGTTCGGCGAACGCCTGATCGGCCTTCACGCCGGCCGGCTGGCCTTCGATCGCCCCAGCGGCGAGATCAGCGACGCCGACATCACGGCGCTCTACCAGACCGACACTCCCCAGGAGGCCGACACCGATGAGCCAGTCATCACCGCGCCACACCGCGCCGCCCAGGCTTGAACGCCCCTCCCCCGTCGCCTTCATCCTGTTGCTGGCATTCGCTGCCTTCTTCATCAGCGGTTTTTCCAGCGCCGATATCCATCCCGACCGGCTGCTGAGCGGCGTCGTGAACCTGGGCACCTTCTTCGGTGAGGCGCTGCCGCCGAATTTTTCCCGCTGGGACGTGATCGCCGTAGCCATGCTGGAGACCTTTCAGATGGCCATCGTCGGCGTGGTATTCGGGGTGATCCTGAGCCTGCCCATGGCCCTGCTGTGCGCCCGCAATACCAGCCCCCATCCGGCGATCCGGGTGGTCGCCCGCAACCTGGTGGCCACCCTGCGCACCGTGCCCGACCTGGTATGGGCGCTGATCTTCGTGGTCGCCGTCGGCCTCGGCCCGCTGGCCGGGATCCTGGCCATCATCATGGACACCATCGGCTTCTGCGCACGCTTCTTCTCGGAGCGCATCGAAGAGGTAGACCCCGGCCCGGGGCAGGCCCTGGCCGCCACCGGCGCCTCGCGCAGTGGCGTGGTGTGCGGCGCGATCATCCCCGAATGCACGCCCTCCTTCGTGGCAACCAGCCTGTTCTCGGTAGAGAAGGCCATACGTAGCGCCGTGGTGCTGGGCCTTGTGGGTGCCGGCGGCATCGGCGTGGAACTCTCCGCTGCCATGAACCTGTTCCGCTACGACCAGGCCCTCACCGTCATCCTGGCCATCCTGGTGGTGGTGATCGGCGTCGAGCAGGTCAGCGCCTGGATTCGCAAGCGGGTGATTTGAACAGCTAGACACCCTCTCTCCTCAAGGCCGCCTTCTGGCGGCCTTCCACATTTCCCAACGCACCACGCCACGCAACCTCCTTATTAATAACAGACCCCGACTGCCCTATCACGTCATTCAATTTTCCTGAACGGCTTGCCATTAAGCAGGTGAAAAATCTCAAATTCCTGATATCCATCTTTATTAAATAGATGGAATATCGACACTTAATAAACGGGAAATATGTACGTCACACTCAGACTATAGCCTTAGATTCGTCGAATCGGCCGACTTGACACCGAGATTAATTCCTTCGCCACGGACTGGTGAACCTAACTCCATGACGACAGGCAATACTCATGTATGTGTTCAAGAAAATGCCCCTGGCCCGTACCGTGGCCCTGATGGCAATCCTGGCAGGCGCTTCCGCCTCCCAGATAGCCATCGCCAGCGAAGACGCTCTGCTGCAACGCCTGATGGAGCGCGGCGTCCTTACACAGCAGGATGTAGATGAACTGCGTGCCGAGTCCCAAGCCGATCAGGCCGCTACTCAGCAGCCGACCCGCAGCGATGGCCTGCAGTACGAGCCCCAGGAGGGTTTACAGCAGGATAATGCCAACGTACAAGTGCGGCGCTTTGGGGTAGAAACGGCCGATGGCAGCGACCGTTTCCGGATTCGTGGCCGCTTGATGCTAGATGCCGCTCACCTCGATGATAACCTCGATACTACCGATGATCATCGAGTCGGCGAAGGTAACCTTGGCAATACAGGAACCATCATTCGACGAGCCAGGCTGGGCGCCCTTGGCCTGTTCCACGACAACTGGGAGTGGCAGCTCGAGGTTGATTTCCGCGACGAAGAGGTGCGCTTCGCCAACGCCTATATCGCCTATTTAATGGATAATGGCCGCTTGGCTTTCGGCCATTTCAAGGAGCCTTTCAGCCTCGAAAGCTCCACCAGTTCGCGGCGTATTTCCTTCCTCGAGCGTGCCACGCCGATCGACGCTTATCGGCCCAGCCGTAATCTCGGTGTGATGTACGAGACATTGCAGCCAGACTGGTACGGGGCCATCGGTGTCTTCGGCGGCGACGGCGTGGGACGCGACCGTGAGGTCTCCGAGGGTTATGCCCTCTCCGGCCGCGCCAGCATCGCTCCCATCAACGAAGACAATGCCTTCGTGCATCTCGGCGTCTCCGGTAACTACCGCAAGAATGCCCGCAACGAGGACGATGAAGAATATTCAGATGTTCGCATGCGTAGTCGTTTAGGCACCCGAGCCATCGACGGCCGCATTATCGGGCGCCGCGACATGGAAGCGGTAAGCGACTACACCACCACCAACCTGGAGTTCGCCGCCGGCCATGGCCCCTTCTCCGTTCAAGCGGAATATATTCGCCAGGACCTGAGCCGAGACGTCAACGACCCCAACTTCAGCACGGGCGAAGTCGACAGCATGACCATGGACGGCTGGTACGCCCAGGCCGGCGTCTTCCTGACCGGCGAATCGCGGAACTACCGGGCGTTCAGCGGCGATTTCGGACGCGTTACACCCCATCGTCCCTTCAACCCGTCACAGGGCCACTGGGGCGCATTTGAGCTGCTGGGACGCTATGCCACCGCGGATCATACCGACCATCACGCGCCGCGCGGCAAACAGCAGGTCGATCACTGGACGCTGGGCCTGAACTGGTATCTCCAGCCTGAGATTATTGCCAAGTTCAACGTCATGTATATCGATGCCGAGGCCGGCGACGAGAGCCTGGATGATGGCGTCAAGGAGTGGGATAGCTGGGTGCTGGGCGCCCGTCTGCAGTACGAATTTTAACCCCTTAGCTGCACACACGACGGTTCGGGCACAGGGAGGTGCCTGGTTACAAGCGTCATCCCCCTGTCACATCAGTGACATCTTTCCCCTCTAGGTTGGGACTTCCAAGCAAGAGAGGCACCCCTTCATGTCCACTCATGCACTCAACATCAAGCGCCTGCACAAGCGCTTCGGCGACACCGTGGCCCTGGACGGCATCGACCTCGCGCTGCGCCGGGGCCAGGTGCTGGCACTGCTGGGCCCTTCCGGCTGCGGCAAGACCACCCTGCTGCGCTGTATCGCCGGCCTGGCCGAGGTCGACGGCGGCGAGGTACACCTCGACGGCCAGTGCGTCGCCGCCCCGGGCCGCCACCTGAGCCCCGATGATCGCCAACTGGGCATGGTCTTCCAGGACTACGCGCTGTGGCCGCACATGAGCGTCTACCAGAACGTCGCCTTCCCGCTGGAAATGCAGGGCGTCAAGGCCAACGCGCGACGCCCCCAGGTGGAGTGGGCGCTCTCCCTGGTCGGGCTTGGCGATTTCGCCGAACGCTCACCCGGCGCGCTCTCCGGCGGCCAGCAGCAGCGGGTTGCCCTGGCACGGGCCATCGTCGCCAAGCCGCGCCTGCTGCTGATGGACGAGCCCCTCTCCAACCTCGACAAGGGCCTGCGCGAGAACCTGGCCCTGGAGATTCGCAACCTGATCGAGGAGCTCAACCTGACGGCGGTGTTCGTCACCCACGACCAGCACGAAGCCTTCGCCCTGGCCGACCGGGTGGCCGTGCTCCAGCACGGTCGGCTGCAGCAGGTCGACTCGCCGGAGGCGCTCTTTCATACCCCGGCCACGCCGGAGATCGCCGACTTCGTCGACGCCGGCACCCTGCTCGACGGCCGGCTCGACGCCGAAGGCCTGGCGCTTGCCGATGTCTATTTGCCGCTCGGCGCCGCCTGCGGTCATCGCGGCGAGGTAAGCGTGCTGCTGCCGCGCCGCGCCCTGCGACTCTGCGCGCCCGGGGAGTGCCTGCTGAGCGGGCGCATCACCGGCCGGCTGTTCCAGGGCGAGCACCTGTCGCTTCAGCTCACCCTGGCCGATGGCCGCACGCTCAAGCTGCATGCACCCCATGCACCGGAGCGCGGCTGCCAGGTGGGGATCGACATCGACGTCAGCGCCCTGCGCGCCTGGAATGCCGAGGCGCGCCTGATCGACCTGATGCCACGCGCCGACGTGGCCGCCAGCGCCAGCGCCTGATGCGGCCTGGCCCACTTCTTTTTTCCTTCTCGGGAGCCTTCAATGCACGCCTTGAAACCCTTTGCCCTCAGCGCCTGCCTCTTGGCCCTGCCAGGCCTGGCCTCGGCCAGCGCCTTGACCGTCTACTCGGCGGGCCCCGGCGCGCTGATCGAGGATCTCGCCGCCGACTTCTCTGAGGAGACCGGCATCGAGGTCAATGTCTTCCAGAGCACCACCGGCCAGGTGATGGCCCGCCTGGAGTCCGAGCAGGCCAACCCGCTGGCCGACGTGGTGATCTCCGCCTCCTGGGACAGCGCCGAGTCGCTGCACGAGGAGGGCCTGCTGCATGAGTACCGCTCACCCAACGCCGAGACGGTGCCCGACTTCCTCAAGACCGACCACTACGTCGCCCAGGGGGTCTCGGCCCTGGCCCTGGTATGGAACCGCAACAGCGATGTACCCCAACCCAACGATTGGAGCGATCTGACCGATGCGGCCTATCACGACCAGGTGACCATGCCCGACCCGGCGCAGTCCGGCGCCGCCTTCGAGCTGATCAGCGGCCTGCTCACCGCCATGGGCGAGGACGCCACCTGGCAGTTGATGGCAGACCTCGCCGACAACGGCATGCTGGTGCCGGGGCCCAACGCCCGGGCTCTGAACCCGGTGCTGCAGGGGGCCAAGTCGGTGGTGTTCGGCGCGGTGGACTACATCTCGCTGGGCCAGCAGGCCGAGGGCGAAGCCATCGAGGTGATCTTTCCCGAGAGCGGCACGGTGATCGCGCCGCGGCCGATGATGATCCTGGCCTCCACCGCCATGCCCGACGAGGCCGAGCAGTTCGTCGACTTCGTGCTCTCCGAGCAGGGCCAGGCACGGGTCGCCGAGCGCTACCTGATGCCGTCGCGCAGCGACATCGAGGCGCTGCGCCCGACCATCGAGGAGCTGACCCTGATCGAGGTCGACAGCGACGCAATGAACGCCCAGCGCGAGGCGATTCTCGAGCGCTTCCGCGAGGCCACGGGTAGCTGATGGCGGCGCGCCTCGCCCTCGGTCTTCCCCTGCGCCTGCCCCGGATCACCGGGGCGGGCGTGGTCATGCTGCTGACGGCGGCGGCCCTGCTGCTGCTGGTCGGGCTGCCGCTGCTCTACGTGCTGCTGCAGGCGATCTTTCCCGGCTGGTCGCGGGGCGAGCTGAGCGGCGCCTTCGGCCTGTTCGTGCCGCTGCTCTCCGACCCGGCGCTGCTCGGGCTGCTGGGCAATACGCTGCGCCTGGGCATCGCCGTGGTGGTGGTGTGTGCTCTGCTGGCCATCCCGCTGGGAGCGCTGCGCGCCCTGACCCGGGTACCCGGCGGCGCCGCCTGGGACTTGATCTTCCTGATCCCGTTCATGATTCCGCCGTATATCGCCGCGCTGTCGTGGATGCTGACCCTGCAGCCGCGGGGCTACGCCGAACAGCTGAGCGGACTCTCGGCCAGCGCTTTCCTGTTCTCCTTCTCGGGCATCGTCTTCGTGATGGTGCTCAACGTCTTTCCGGTGGTCTATTTCGCGGTGTCGCGCACCATGATGAGCGTCGGCGGCCGCTACGCCGCCGCCGCCCGGGTCAGCGGTGCCGGCGGCTGGCGCGCCTTCTGGCGCATCACCCTGCCTCTCTCCACCCCAGGCATTGCCGCCAGCCTGCTGCTGGTGTTCGCGCTGACCATCGAGGAGTTCGGCACCCCGGCCACCCTGGGCGCCCAGGCCGGCTACAAGGTACTGGTGACCGGGATTCACGAGCGCTTCGCCGACTGGCCCATCGATATCCCAGGCGCCGCCGTGCTGTCGCTGCTGCTGGTGATGCTGGCCATGGCAGCCTTTTACCTGCAGCACTGGCTGGTGACCCGGCGCTCCTTCGTCAGCCAGACCGGCAAGCCGACGGCGCCGGAGCGCATCGAGCTGGGCCCCTGGCGCTGGCCGGTCGTGGGCCTGTTCAGCCTGGTGGCGCTGATTGCCGTGGCGGTGCCTATCCTTGCCGTGCTGGCCACCGCCTTCACCGGCACGCTGTCCGGCGGCATTGCCTGGGACAACCTCTCGCTGCGCCACTTCGAGGCGCTGTTCGCCAATCGTGGGGGCGCGATGCAGGCGCTCTCCACCAGCCTCGGGCTGGCCATCGGCACGGCCCTGCTGACCGGCGTGCTGGGTGCCCTGGTGGGCTACCTGGTGGTGCGTGCCCAGCTGCGCGGCAAGGGGCTGCTGGACCTGCTGTCGCTGCTGCCCAATACCATGCCCGGCATCGTCGTCGCGGTGGGACTGATCCTGGCCTGGAACCAGAGCTGGTGGCCGATCCAGATCTACAACACCGGTGCCATGCTGCTGCTCGCCTATGCCTGCCTGCTGCTGCCCTACCCAGTGCGCTACGCCTCGGCGGCCTTCCGCCAGATGGGCGAGAGCCTGGAGGCCGCCGCCCGGGTCTGCGGCGCCGGTTTCTTCACCGCCTTCCGGCGTATCCTGCTGCCGGCCCTGGCACCCAGCCTGATCGTCTCGATGCTGCTGGTGTTCGCCATCGCCTCGCGCGAGCTGGTGGCCTCACTGATGGTGGCACCGGCCGGCATGCGCACGGTCTCGACCTTCGTGTTCGGCCAGTTCGAACAGGGCTCCCCCGGGGTCGGCATGGCCATGAGCGCCGTGGCGATCCTCACCACCACGGCGCTGCTGGTGGCGCTGACGGTATTCAGCCGCAAGAAGCTGCCCATCGCCGGCTAATATCAGGCGCCCTGAGCTTTGTACGAAAAGTCGGCGAGCGAAGGTCAGGGCTAGGCCCGTTCCCGACGGGCCAACGCACTCCCCACATCCATGTGGGTCGCAAAGCAAAAATCGGCGACAAATCGTCAGGATTGACGATTTGGGCAGCTCCGCTGCTCGCAGAGCGAGAGACAAGGATGTCTCGAGTCCAAAGCGGAGTTTACGGGGTGTGAATGAGCATTTTAAGCCGGTTTTTAACGCTGCATGGCCGAGCGCAGGCAGTTTTCGTGCAAAGCTTACGCTGTGGGGCGGCGCTTAATGGTAGTGCGGCGCTCGTGATAGGCGATGGCCAGGCCGCTGCCGATGATGATCGCGGTGCCGATATACACCCACATGTCGGGCATTTCGCCCCAGAACCACCAGCCCAGCAGCACCGCCCAAAGCATCCCGGTGTAGTCGAAGGGCGCGGCCAGCGCCGCCGGGGCGTGGCGAAAGGCCAGCGTCAGGCAGGCCATGGCGCCGATACCGAAGATCCCGGCACCGATGAACCCCCACCAGTGCAGCGGCCACGGCGTCTGCCATACCCAGGCCAGCATCGCCCCGGTCACCAGCAGCGGCACCAGGGTGACGTAGAACACCATCGCCCACAGGTACTCACGCACGCCGTAGCGCCTGGCGGTGATCATCACCAGGGCATAGAACATCGCCGCCGCCACCACCACCAGGGCCCCCAGCTGGAAGCCGGCGCCGCCCGGGCGCACCACCACCAGCACGCCGAGAAAGCCGATGATCGCCGCTACCAGCGGCAGCCGCTCGACCTTCTCACCCAGCAGCGGCACCGACAGCAGGGTGACGAACAGCGGCGCGGCGAAGGCGATCGCTGTGGTCTCGGCCAGCGGCAGCAGCACCAGCCCGAACACGAAACACAGCATGGTGCCGGTGGCCAACAGGCCGCGTACCAGGTGCACGCCGGGGCGCCGGGTGGTGAGCTTGCGCAGGCCGCCGTTGAAGTGCGCAATCAGCGCGATCAGCGGCAGCGAGATCAGGGTACGGAAGAAGATGATCTGGATCGGCGAATGCACCTCGCCCAGCCACTTGGAAATCGCATCACCCACCGACAGGCAGAACACCCCGGCGCACATCCATAGTATCCCCTGCAGCGGTGGTGACATTCGCCCTCCTGTTATACGCACGCTTCGCACCAAACGGGTGCGGCAACCAAGCCTTCTAACATAGCCGAGTCGCCAGGTCGGGGCGATGCATAAGCGCCAAAAGCATAAGCGCACATATTCTCGACTGAATCGTTATGTTATATAGTAACTATACGATCCCGACCGGAGGACACTGCATGCCTGCCGCTACCGCGCCCCTGCTGGACGCTCCCTTACTCGAGGCCAGCGCCACTACGCCCGACGCCGGGGAGCCCCACTGGGCCTTCGGCGATGATATCGGCGTCTTGCCAAGGATCTTCGATGCGCAGATCACCCTGGCGGTGATGACCCGGCGCCTGGACGCCGCGCTCCGGGCCAGCATCACCACCCAGCTTGGCAGTGAGCGTGGCGTCTCCTGGCACTGGCGCGGCGGCGTGGGTCAGGCACTGGCCGACGACCTGGCCGCCCATCTGCCGGCCCCGGCCGAGGCCGCGGCGCTGATCGACGATATTCACACCGTTGCCGAGGCCATGGCCTACCTGTTCGACACCGATACCATCGGCGTGCGTCTGCGCACCCTGGAGGGGGCGATGTGCCCGCGCTTCCACGTCGACAATCTCGCCGTACGACTGGTCACCACCTACGCCGGCCCGGCCAGCGAGTGGCTGCCCGAGTCGGCGGTGGATCGTGCCGGCCTGGGCGCGCCACACCCGGGCAAGCCCGAGGCGCTGCGCGACCCCGCGGCGATCCAGCAGCTCGGCGTTGGCGATCTGGCGCTGCTCAAGGGCGACGGCTGGATCGGCAACGAAGGGCGTGGGCTGGTGCACCGCAGTCCACAGCCCGCGCCCGGCGAGCGGCGCCTGCTGCTGGCCCTGGATCCCGGCTGAGGGCGCGCACGTGCTGGGAATGATCGTCGACTGGTTCATGCTGCCGTTCGGCTATGGCTTCATGCGCCGCGCCCTGGTGGCCTGCCTGACGCTGTCGCTGACGGCGCCGATCATCGGCGTGCTGCTCACCCTGCGCGGCCTGAGTCTGGTCGGCGAACCGCTCTCCCACGCCATCATGCCCGGCGTGGCGGTGGCCTACCTGCTGACCGGGCTCTCGCTGCCCTGGATCATGCTCGGCGGCTTGGCCGCAGGGCTGGCCACGGTGTTCCTGGCCGGCGGCATCACCCTGTTCAGCGGCCTCAAGTCGGATGCGGCGATGACCAGCCTGTTCCTCACCGGCATGGCGCTGGCGGTGTTGCTGATCGCGTCCGCGGGCAGCGCGCTGGATCTCAGCCATGTGCTGTTCGGCTCGATCCTGACGGTCGGCAGCCACGACCTGATGGCCATCGTGATCACCGGCAGCGTGGTGCTCACCGGCCTGGCCGTTGGCCTGCGGGCGCTGATGGTCGAGGCGCTGGACCCCGGCTTCCTGCGCGTGCAGGGCACGCGCCCTGCGTGGATTCAGGGCGCCTTCATGACCCTGGTGGTACTCAGCCTGGTCACCGGCTTCCAGGCCCTGGGCACGCTGATGGCCGTCGGCCTGATGATCCTGCCGGCCACCCTGGCACGCTTCTGGAGCCGCCGCCTGGAGGGCATGGTCGCGGTCGCCGCCGGGTCGGCGATGGCGGCCAGCCTGCTGGGGCTGCTGCTCTCCTACCACTATGCCCTGCCCTCGGGCCCCAGCATCGTGCTGCTGCTGGGGGTGGGCTATCTGTTGTCGCTGCTTGGCGGACGCCACGACAGCCTGCTGTCGCGCTGGCGCCGTCTGTCATCTTCTTGAACCCATGATCATGTCAAAGGACGTTACGATGCTTGCACCGCGCTCCCTGGGCCTGGCCCTGCTCCTCGGCCTGCTGCCCCTCACCGCCGCGGCCGACGACCGCTCTCTGGACGTCGTCGCCCCCTGGGAGATCACCGGCCTCGACCCTTCCACCTCCGGCTATGTGTTCGCTCGCATGGGTATCGGCGAGACCTTGGTCGATACCGACGCCGAGGGCCAACCCAGCGCCGGCCTGGCCAGCGACTGGCAGGTCGCCGACGACGACCTGAGCTGGCGCTTCACGCTGCGAGACGACGTGCTCTTCCATGACGGCAGCCCGCTTTCCGCCGAGGCCGCGGCCCAGAGCCTAGAGTACGCCTGGCGCAAACCGGGCATGCTCGACTCCGCGCCGATCGAGGCCATCGAGGCCGAGGATGGCGAGGTGGTGTTCCGCCTCTCGGAGGCCTTCGCTCCGCTGCCGGCGCTGCTCGCCCACTCGACCACGCTGATTCTGGCCCCCGACGCCTACGACGAGAGCGGTACGGTGCGCGAGCTGATCGCCACCGGCCCCTACCGGCTGGCGTCGCTGGCCCCGCCGCAGCGCCTCACCGCCGAGCGCTTCGACGACTATTGGGGCGAGGCGCCGACCATCGCCCAGACCAGCTACCTGGCGGTGGGTCGCGGCGAGACCCGCGCGCTGATGGCCGAAAGCCGCGACGCCGATATCGTCTTCACCCTGGATCCGGCGAGTCGCGCCCGGCTGATGCGCAACGAGCGGCTGAGCATCCACGCCGAGCCGCTGCCGCGCACCATCGTGCTCAAGGTCAACGCCGGCCACCCCTTCCTCGAGGACCAGCGCGCGCGCCAGGCGCTGAGCCTGGCCATCGACCGCAGCGGCATCGCCACCGGCCTGCTGCGCCACCCCGAGGCCGCCGCCGCCGAGCTCTTCCCCGAGGCCCTGGGCCCCTGGCACCTGGGGCTGGATGCCGGCGAGTCCCAGGATCTCGAGCGCGCCCGAGAGCTACTCGCCGAGCAGGGCTGGGAGGCCGGCGACGATGGCGTGCTGCGCCGCGATGGCGAGCCCTTCCAGTTGACCCTGCGCACCTTCTCCGACCGCCCGGAACTGCCGCTGGTGGCCACCGCGCTGCAGGACCAGTGGCGCGAGCTGGGCGTCGATCTGGACGTCGCGGTAGGCAACGCCAGCGAGATTCCCTCCGGCCACCAGGACGGCAGCCTGGAGCTGGGCCTGGCGGCACGCAACTACGGCCTGGTGCCCGACCCGCTGGGCACCCTGCTGGATGACTTCGGCAGCAACCCCGACGACATGGGCGGCGACTGGGGCGCCATGGGCTGGTCGGACGCCGAACTCGCCGGCTGGCTCGCCACCCTGCGCCACGACACCGACCCCGAGGTGCGCAGCGAGCTGGCCGGCCGCGTCGCGACACGCCTCAACCAGGCCATGCCGGTGATACCGGTGGCCTGGTACCAGCAGACAGCAGCTGTCGGCACTCATCTGCAAGGCTTCTCCATCGACCCGCTGGAGCGCAGCTACCGCCTGGATGAGCTGAGGTGGGCCGAATGACCAGCCTGACGTTGAGCCGCTCCTCCCCGTCGCGCTGGAGCAGCGGGCTACGCGGCCTGCTGCTGCAGCGGCTGTTCCAGGCCGGGCTGGTGGCGTGGATGGTCGGCACCCTGACCTTCGTGCTGACCCGCACCCTGCCCGGCGACATGGCCTACCGCATCGCCGCCGGCCGCTACGGCCACGACATGGTCGACAGCGCCGCCGCCGAATCGGTGCGCGCCGAACTGGCCCTCGACCAGCCGGCGCTCGGCGCCTACTTCGGCTGGCTGTGGGACCTGCTGCAGCTCGACCTGGGGCGCTCGCTGGTCAGCGGCGAGCCGGTGATCCACGAGCTGTGGCACCAGCTCGGCCACTCCCTGGGCCTGGCCGTGATGGCGGTACTGCTGTCGCTGCTGCTCGGCCCCCCGCTGGGGCTGCTGGCCGGCCGCAAGCCCGCCGGCGCACTCGACCGCGTCAGCGAAGTCGCCGCCAGCGTGCTGCGCGCGCTGCCGCCCTTCGCCGTTGGCCTGCTGCTGATCCTGCTGTTCTCGGTGGCGCTGGGCTGGCTGCCCGCCGCCGGCCACGGCCGCTTCGCGCATAGCGTGCTGCCGTCACTGACCCTGGCGCTGGCGCTGGCCGCGGTATCCAGCCGGGTGGCGCGCAACGCCATGGCCGAGGTGTCGCAGTCGGCCTACTACGCCTTTTCGCACACCAAGGGCCTCGGCTCGCGGCTCAGCTTCCTGCGTCACGGAATGCGCAATGCCGCCCTGCCGGTGGTGGCCTACCTAGGCGTGCAGTTCGTTTACCTGATCGAAGGCGTGGTGGTGGTCGAGACGCTGTTCGCCTGGCCCGGTATCGGCCACGCCCTGGTCCACGCCATCGTCGCCCGCGACGTGCCGATGATCCAGGGCACCGCGCTGGTGATGGGCCTGATGTTCGTGGCCCTCAACACCGCGGTGGATCTCATCTGCCACTGGCTCGACCCGAGGAGACGCGAGACATGATGCAAGCGACGCTGATCGCCCCGCTGCGACGACTCGCCTGGCCCGCGCTGAGCACCCGCCAGCGGGTCGGCGCGCTGCTGCTGGCACTGCTGCTGGCCTTCGCCTGGCTGGTGCCGCTGTGGCACGACGCCGACCCGGCCCGCCAGCAGCTGGTGCGCATCCTCGAGCTGCCAACGCTTGCCGCGCCGCTGGGTACCGATCACCTGGGCCGCGATATGCTGGCGCGCACCGCCGCCGCCCTGCGCCTGTCGCTGGGCATGGCGCTGCTCAGTGTGGTCACGGCCGCCGTGCCGGGCATCCTGTTCGGGGTGATCGCCGGCTGGCGCGGCGGCTGGCTGGATCGCATCCTGGGCAGCGTCGCCGACGCTTGCCTGGCGCTGCCGGGCCTGCTTCTGGTGCTGCTGCTGGTGGCCATCGCCCCGGGCAACTTCTGGGCGCTCTACGTGGGCATCTCGCTGGTGCTGTGGATCGAGTACTTCCGGGTGGTGCGCGCCCGCACCCGGGTGCTGGTGGCCTCGCCGCAGCTGGAGGCGAGTCGCCTGCTCGGCTTTGGGCCGCTCTACCTGTTCCGCCGCCATCTGTGGCCAGAGCTGGCACCCCAGGTGCTGACCCTGGCCGCCTTCGGCGCCGCCAGCGCGATACTCGCCATGGCCGCGCTGGGCTTCGTCAGCGTCGGCCTGCGCCCGCCCACCGCCGAACTGGGCCTGATGATGATCGAGCTGCTGCCTTACTACCACGAGGCGCCCTGGGCCATGGCCCAGCCGATCCTGGCGCTGTTCGTGCTGGTCTTCAGCCTCAACCTGCTAGCCGGGAAGGATCCACGATGAGCCACCCCCTCCTCCAGGTCAGTGACCTGACCATCCACGGCGACGGCGTGACCATCGCGCCCTTCTCCCTCAGCCTGGCCTCGGGCCAGCGGCTGACCCTGCTCGGCGAGACCGGCTCGGGCAAGAGCCTGATTGCCCAGGCGATCATGGGCACGCTGCCGCAGGGCCTCACCCCGGCGGGCGAGCTTGGCATCGATGGCACGTCCTACGCGGCTGCCGATGTCGCCGCCCGCCGCACCCTGTGGGGTCGGCGACTGGCGCTGCTGCCCCAGGAGCCCTGGCACGCCCTCGACCCGACCATGCGCGCCGCCGCCCAGATAACCGAGAGCCATCGCCATGTGGCCGGCCTGCCCCGCGCCGAGGCGCACCAGGCCACTCGGCGCGACCTCGCCGAGCTGGGCCTGGAGGACGCCGGCGGCAAGCTGCCCGGTGAGCTCTCCGGCGGCATGGCCCAGCGCGTCGCCTTCGCCGCCGCCAGCGCCGGCGGCGCCCCCATCGTGATCGCCGATGAGCCCACCAAGGGCCTCGACGCACCGCGCCGCGACGCCGTGGTCGAGCTGCTGGCCAGGACGCCCCAGGCCGGCGGCGCGCTGCTGACCATCACCCATGATATCGATGTCGCCCGGCGCCTGGGCGGCGAAGTGGTGATCCTGCGCCACGGCCAGGTGGTCGAACGCGGGCCCGCCGAACGGATCCTCGAGGCGCCGCAGACCGAGTATGGCCGGCGCCTGCTCGACGCCGAGCCCTCGCGCTGGCCGGCGCCGCCGGCGCTTGCCAGCGCGCCGGATGCGACGCCGGTGGTCGCCGCCCGCGGCCTGGCCAAGTCGCGCGGCGGGCGCCAGCTGTTCAGCGGTCTCGACGTCAGCGTACTGCCCGGTGAAATCGTTGGCGTGGTCGGCCCCTCCGGCTGCGGCAAGAGCACCCTGGGCGATATGCTGCTGGGCCTGGCGAGCCACGATGCCGGCGAGATCCAGCATGCCCCTGGGCACCGCCTGGGCCTGCAGAAGCTCTACCAGGACCCACCGGCGGCGTTCTCATCGCACTGGCGGCTGTCGCGACTGCTCGACGACCTGGTGCAGCGCCATCGCCTCGAGCGTGCGGCCATTGCCCCGCTGATGGAGCGCCTGGGGCTCGACGAGCGGCTGCTGGCGCGGCGCCCCGGCGAGATCTCCGGCGGCGAGCTGCAGCGCTTTGCCATCCTGCGCGTGCTGCTGCTCGAGCCACGCCTGCTGTTCGCCGACGAACCCACCTCGCGGCTCGACCCCATCACCCAGCAGCAGACGCTGAGCCTGCTGGTAGAGCTGGCCCGGGAGCGACACTGCGGGGTGATGCTGGTCAGCCACGACCCGGCGCTGATCGCACGGCTGTGCGACCGGCAGCTGGCACTGGGCGAGGCCACCAACGTCAACGGCCCCGCAGCGAGTGCGAGGCCGTTGGAGACCGCATCAGCGTAATGTAGTGGGAATCAGGGCGTCACGACCTGGCAGTCCATGCCGCTCTGGGCCAGGCGGTAGCAGGTCTCGCGGGCCTGGTTCTCCTGCAGGTCGACCAGCCGGGCGCGGAAGAACTTGCGATCGCTGGACTCCACTTCGGTAACCGCCACCCGCGACAGCGCCTGCTCCGAGGGCAGGTAGCTGGCCGCCCGCGACGCCGAGTCGCGGGCCTTGTTGAAGTCCTGATAGGCACCGACCTGAATCGCCCAGTCACCCTGTGCGATGCTGCCCTCGGAGGCGACACCGGAAGCACTGAGCACGGCCAGGATCGGGTCTTCATCGGCACGGTAGGCAGGCGGTGTCGTGTCAGCACGGGAGTCGACGCTATCGGCCGGCTGGCTGCTACGCGGCCTGGCATCCAGCGCCGCTATCAGCCGCAGCGGCTCGCTGGTCGCACCTGGCTGGGTCTGCAGGTCGGCCATCGCGGTGGTCGCCTGGGGAGCTGGCGCTGCCTCGCTGGAGGCCCCCTGTACCGACGCCACCAGGGTCTCCATGGGCTGGGCGATACTGGTTTCCGCCACCCAGCCGTTCTGATCATTTAGTGCCGCGCGCATAAAGCCGCGGTCCAGCAGGGTGATCATGTGGTCATCGCGGGACTGGGCGGTAAAGCCGCCCATCACCACGGCGACGATGCGCCGCCCGTCGCGCACCGCGGAGGTGGCGACATTGAACCCCGAGGCGCGAATGAAGCCGGTCTTGAGGCCGTCGGCGCCAGGGTAGTTGCGCAGCAGACGGTTGTGGCCGTTGATGGTCTGGCCACGGTAGGTAAAGCTGGAGTTGGCGAAGTAGTGGTAATAGTTCGGGAAATCGTTCATCAGCCGCACCGAGAGCGTGGCCAGGTCGCGGGCGGTGGAAGTCTGCAGCGGGTCGGGCAGGCCCGAGGGGTTACGGAAGTAGGTGTTGGGCATGCCCAGGCTGCGCGCCTTGGCGGTCATCATCTCGCCGAAGTGGTCAACGCTGCCGCCCAGCGCTTCGGCCACCACCACGGCCACATCGTTGGCCGAGCGGATGATCAGCGCCGGGATCGCTTCGCGCAGGGTGATGGTGTCGCCGGCTTTCACGCCAAGCTTGGAGGGCTGCATCGACGCCGCATAGGAGGAGACCGGCAGCGGCTGGTCGAGCCCCATGCGCCCCTCCTCGACCGCTTCGAAGGCGAGGTAGAGGGTCATCATCTTGGTGAGAGAGGCCGGGTAGCGAGTCGCGTCGGCGTTCGCCGAGTGCAGTACCTCGCCGTTCTGGCTATCGACCACGATCGCCGCGTAGCGCGGGTTGGCCTGGGCCGAGGACGCCATTAACCAGACGCCCAGCGTCAGGGCAACGAGCCCCCAGAGGCGATGGCGACCGATTGTTGTGGTTATGGTCACGAGAGATATGTTCACATCGAGCCCTTCGCGTATCGCTGACTGTCCCTGCTACCTGTGCCAGGCGGCTCCATACAGGAATTTATGCCCTATCTCCGCCATCTGTCCAGTAGCATCGTCGGTATTTACCTGCTGGGGTTGCCTGCCACGCTGCGCTGCAGGCCCCCTGGACAGGGGCCTTGCGAGTCGCCTGGCAGACAAGTCAGGCATGCTAGGTTCTGTCCGAAAACTGGCTGCGCTCGACCATACGGCGTTAAATATCGGCTCAAAGTACTCATTTACACCCCGTAAACTCCGCCTTTTCACCGATTTTTGCCTTGTCTGGTCTTCGCTCGCCGACTTTTCAGACAAACCTTAGTCAATCATTGAAGCAGTGTTTTATCCCGTCCAATTGCCGAAACTGATGGCACTTTCGCCTTTAATTGCTCGCTCGGCCTCGGGGCTTACGCCACCGCGGACTGCTCGTCCCAGCTCGGAAAGGGATCGGGCAAGCGCCGCCACACCTCTACCCCCGCGGCCATCTCGGCGTCGCTCAGCAGGCAGGCGTCGAGCGCCGCGCGCAGCCTCGCCTTGTCCAGGTGCTGGCCGATGAACACCAGCTCCTGGCGCATGTCGCCGAACGGCTCCTGCCACTTCTCCATGATATAGCCGCGGTACTCGGGGTCATCCGGCCAGCGCGCCTCGGGGACCGACTTCCAGAACATCCCGGCGTAGCCATGGTGGGCAATGCCTCCAGCCTGGCTCCACTGGCCGGCGTACTGCGGCCGCGTCGCCAGCCAGAAGTACCCCTTGGAGCGCAGCAGCTTGCCGCCAAACCAGTCGCCGTGCAGCAGGTCGTGGAACTTCTGCGGATGGAACGGCCGGCGGGCGTGATAGGCGAAGCTCGAGATGCCGTATTCCTCGGTTTCGGGCACGTGCTCGCCGCGCATCTCCTTGAGCCAGCCGGGGGACTGCTGGGCACGCTCGAAGCTGAAGCGGCCGGTCTCGAGCACCTGCTCGAGCGGCACCTGGCCCTGGCGGATGGGGATCAGCTCGGCCTCGGGATTGAGCGAACGCAGCACGGCCTTCAGCTCTTCCAGCTGCGCGGCGTCGATCAGGTCGGTCTTGCTGATCAGCAGCAGGTCGCAGAACTCGATCTGGTCGACCAGCAGGTCGGCCACGTTGCGCTCGTCCTCCTCCCCCAGGCTCTCGCCGGCCTCGGCCAGCGACTGGGCGTCGTAGTACTGGGACAGGAAGTTGGCGCCATCGACCACCGTGACCAAGGTATCGAGCCGCGCCAGCTGCGACAGGCTCTGGCCCTGCTCGTCTTCGAAGGTGAAGGTCTCGGCCACCGGCAGCGGCTCGGAAATGCCGGTGGATTCGATCACCAGCGCATCGAAGTGACCCTCCCGCGCCAGCCGTGCTACCTCGATCAGCAGGTCTTCGCGCAGCGTGCAGCAGATGCAGCCGTTGCTCATCTCGACCAGCGATTCGTCGACCCGGTTGAGGGCGATCTCGCCCAGCGCATTGTCGGCAGCGGCGCCGCGCACTGCCGCCGCGTCGATATTGACCTCGCTCATGTCATTGACGATCACTGCCACGCGGCGCTGATCGCGATTGTTGAGGATGTGGTTGAGCACCGTGGTCTTGCCGGCGCCGAGAAAACCCGACAGAACCGTCACCGGCAGGCGATGGGACAATGTAGGCAGTGGCATGGCGCATCTCCTCTAGCGTCATGGAAAGTGCCATACAAAATATGTTATATCATAACACTTATCAAGCTGCCGCCATCCGCAGATGGCGATCATTCAGTCGGGAGAGACATCGAGGCTGACGCGATAGCGATAGTCGAGATCGCTGCAGCGCTGCTCGCCGTTACAGGCGAAGGGGTTCATCACGTGCAGGAACCACACCCCCGGCTCGAGCCGCTGCTCGAGGCGAAAGTTGTGTCCGCGGCCACCGTCCCAGTCGCGGGCGACCTGGTTGCCCTCGGCATCCAGCAACCGGGCATTGGGAATCACCTGGGTCTGCTGGCCGGCATGGGTGTGGCTTTCGAGCACGACGTTGGCGGGGCTATCCAGGGTAAAGGTGAAGTAGCGCGCGCCGGCCGAGACGATCTCGACCTCGTCACCGTCCTGCAGGGTAATGGCGTGCTGCTCGTGAGGTGCCGAGGCGGCGCAGCCCGCCAACAGTAGCAGCGCCATGATGATCAGTCCGCTCAGGGGCATCGTCGAAGGCCTGCTCGAGGTAGTGGATCGCATATGGCTCTCCTCTCGGGGGTACACTCTAATAACGACAGCGGGAGCCGCAAATGGCTCCCGCGTTTGGACCGTGGGTTCTCTCAGCGCATGCGCGAGGCCAACAGCGGCCGGCCCGGCACGGTGCTGCGCGGCGCCGCGGCCAGCGGTGACGCCGGGGCCTCAGCGGCGGCGTGGCCACCAGGCTGCCGGTCGCTCGCCGCGTCGAGGGTGAACACCGCCACCGCGTCGACCAGGCGCCGCGCCTGCTGGCGAAGGTTGCCGGCGGCGCTGGCGCTCTCCGATACCAGGCCGGCATTCTGCTGGGTGACGTGATCCATCTCGGAGACCGCTTGGCCGGCCTGGGTCACGCCGACGCTCTGCTCGGCGGTGGCGTGGCTGATCTCGCTGACGTACTGGGTCACCTTGTCGATGGCGGCGATGATCTCCTGGGTGCTGCGACCGGTGTCACCGGCCAGCTCGGCCCCCTGTTCGATGCGTTCGACGTTGGCCGAGATCAGCGCTTCGATCTGCTTGGCGGATTCGGCGCTGCGCTGGGCCAGGTTGCGCACTTCGCTGGCAACCACCGCAAAGCCGCGACCGTGCTCGCCGGCCCGCGCCGCTTCCACCGACGCGTTGAGGGCCAGGATATTGGTCTGGAAGGCAATGCCGTCGATCATGCTGATGATCTCCGAGACCTCCCGCGAGCTTTCGCGGATCTCCTGCATGGTGGCAACCAGCTGCTGCACCGACTCGCCGCCTTCGCCGGCGACGCGGGTAGCGCTAGCGGCCAGCTGGTCGGCCTGGCGGGCGTTATCGGCATTCAGCTTGACGCTACTGCTGAGCTGCTCCATGGCGGTCGCGGTTTCGGTCAGCGCGCTGGCCTGCTGTTCGGTGCGCGACGCCAGTTCGTTGTTGCCCTCGGCGATCTGCTCGCTGTTGCTTGCCACTTCTTCGGCGGCCTGGCGCACGCTGTAGACGGTGCGCTGCAGCTGCTGGGACATGGTCACCAGGCTGGCCATGATGCTGCGGCTGTCATGCTTGCCCAGCCGGCGGGTGTTGACCAGCTCACCGCGCCCCACGGCTTCGGCGAAGGCGCGCACTTCATGGGGCTCGGCGCCCAGCTCGCGCAGCAGCTGGCGGGTCAGGCGAGCAGCCAGCAGCAGCGCGATGATCACCGCCCCGCCGCACAGCACCAGCATCAGGATCTGGAAGCCACCGGCCAGGTCGCGGGCGGCACTGGCTTCGGCGCCGTTCATGCTCTCCTGCAGGTCGATGAAGGTGTTGATGCTGGCCAACCAGGCACTGAACGCCGGGCTGGCCTGCTCGAGCAGCAGCTCGCGGGCACCGCTGATATCGCCCTCGAGGCGACGCTCGACCACCGCCTCGACCAGCGGCATGGTGCGCGCCTCGACGGCCTCGATGTCGGCCAGGGCGGCACGCTCTTCGGCGGTGATATCGTCGCGGTTGGCGAACATGCTGGCCATGCTGGCCGCGGCCTGCTGATAGTCCGCCTCGAGGCTGGCGATCTCACCCAGCGCGGTTTCCAGCGCGGCGCTGCTGTCGACCAGGGTGACGTCACGCAGGGCGATGGCACGATCGTGCACGCTGCCGCGGAAGTCGATGGCGTGACGCTGCTTCTCTCCATTGACATCGTTGATGACGGTCAGGCTGCGGTCGATGCTGTTGACCTGCCCGACGCCAACGGCGGTCAGGGCGATCATCAGCACGATGATGACGGTGAAGCAGGCGAGCAGACGAGTCTTGATGCTGCGACCTTTGAGGAGAGAGAGGCGGCCCTGCATGGCGGCATTCCTTGTACAATGTTATCGGGGTCTGGCGTCGGTCTTGTGGCGCACGAGGAGCGAACGCCTGTACAAAGCTATACGAACAAAGAAGTCTTGTACAATTTTACCTGCAAGCTGTACAAATTTTTACGCCCGTTACACTTCCCAACCTGCGCTGGGCTGCCGATTGGCGATTCTGGTACTCTTCTGCCGACTGCAGCTCACCACCCCAGGAACCCGCCATGCCCCGCTCTACCGCCTCTTTATCGGCCGCCCTCCTGCTTACCCTGCTGCCACTCGGCGGCGCTGCCAGCGCCGACCTCGTCGACGAACGCCTGCAGGTGATCGATGCCTGGGCCGTGGCGACCCTCGGCGACGGCGAGCAGCGCGTGTATCGCGCCCTCAACGCCAGCGACTACAGCGACGCCTATCTGGCGGTGAACTACCCAGCGGGGGTCTGCGACCTGCCGGACCTGCAGATGCGCGTCACGCTCGAGGAGACCCAGGAGCGGGATGAAGTGGTCAACCTGGCGCCCACCGAGATCCGCATCGACCGCCTGCAAACGCATAACGCCGCCGCCGAGTTCGCCACCCGCGCCGGCGACGACGGCTTCTATGCGCGCTTCTACGTCGAGGATCAGGCCGAGCTGCTGCGTGAGATGCGCCGCGGTGAGGTGATGCGGCTGCGCTTCGAGGGCGAAGAGGAAAACTACTGGTACATGGAGTTCAGCCTGTACGGCGCCGACCAGGCCCTGCCGCTGGCTGCCGACCAGTGCCGTCGCACCAGCCAGCAGCCGCAGGACTTCTTCGACTAGGCGCCTGTCAGCGGTTCATCGCCTGGGGCAGATGCAGGGCGATCTCCGGGAACAGGTACATCAGCACGATGGACAGCAGCATCAGCAGGAAGAACGGCAGCGTGGCCTTGGTAATAGTGACAATATCCTTGCCGGTGAGGCCCTGGATCACGAACAGGTTGAAGCCCACCGGCGGCGTGATCTGCGACATCTCCACCACCACCACCAGGTAGATCCCGAACCAGATCAGGTCGAAGCCGGCGGCACTCACCAGCGGCATCAGAATGGCGGTGACCAGCAGGATCAGCGAGATACCGTCGAGGAAGCAGCCCATCACCAGCAGCAGCAGGGTCAGCATGATCAGCAGCATGGCCGGCGACAGCCCCATCTCACCGATGGTGCGGGCCAGCTGCATCGGCACCTGGGTGAATCCCATTGCCGAGGTCAGGAAGGAGGCGCCGGCAATGATGAAGGCGATCATGCAGGCCGTGCGCACCGCCGCGAACAGCGAGTCCTTGAGGGTGGCCATGTCGAAGCTGCCGGTAAGGCGTGCAATCACGATGGACAGCACCACGCCCACCGCCGCGGCCTCGGTGGGCGAGGCCAGCCCGCCGTAGATCGACACGATGATGCCGCCGATCAGCAGCAGGATCGGCACCAGCGCCCAGGTGTTGCGCAGCTTGTCGATGAAGCGCATCGACGACTCGTCGTAGCCGGTGCGACCCTCGCGGTTACCCTTGAGCAGCGACCACAGCACCAGATAGCCCATGAACAGCGCCAGGATCATCAGCCCCGGGCCGATGCCGGCCATGAACAGCCGCGAGATCGACTGCTCGGTGACCACGCCGTAGACGATCAGCACGATCGACGGCGGGATCAGCAGCCCCAGGGTCGAGGCGCTGGCCAGGGTGCCGATGGCCATGTTGCTGTCGTAGCCGCGCCGCTCCAGCTCCGGTAGCGTCATCTTGCCCACCGTGGCGCAGGTCGCCGCCGATGAGCCGCAGACCGCGGCAAACATGCCGCTGCCAATGATATTGGTGTGCAGCAGCCGACCGGGCACGCGGTTGAGCCACGGCGACAGGCCGCGGAACATGTTGTCGGCGAGCCCCGAGCGGAACAGGATCTCGCCCATCCAGATGAACATCGGCAAGGCGGTGAGATCCCAGCCGTAGCTGGCACCCCAAAAGTCCGAGGCGAGGATCGGCCCCGGCGAGAAGGGGCTGAAGAATTCCAGCGCGACCCAGGCGGTGCCGATCAGCGCGAAGGCGATCCACACCCCGCTGCCGAGCAGCACCGCCAGGGTGATGATGGTAGCCAGGCTCAGTATCAGCACGTGAGTGTCTCCAGATTAGCGGGCATGGGCTCAGCGCACCTCGCTGTCGTCGGTGGCGGTGGCTTCGCGAAAGCTCGCGGGGTCGCGGGCGGCGATGCGCAGCGCCATCAGCAGGGCTTCGGCTAGCGCCAGGCACAGCAGCCCCACGCTGGTCGCCAGCACCGTCTGGGGAATCCACAGCGGGATCGACAGGAACCCCGAGGAGACGTCGTTGTACTGCAGGCTCTCGCGGGCCAGCTCGATCAGGCCATAGCCCAGCAGCAGGCTGATCGCCAGGGCCACGATCAGGCCGAACACCTCGAACCACACGCGTATGGCCGAGGGCAGTCGCGAGATCAGCAGGGTCACGCGGATGTGCGCGTGATGGACGAAGGTGTAGGCCAGGCCGAGGAAGGTGGCGCCGACCAGCAGGTAGGCGGCGATCTCGGAGACCCCGGTGATGCTCAGCCCCAGCCGGCGCAGGCCGACCAGCACCAGCAGCGCGTCGACCACGCGAAAGGCGACCTGCAGCGCGACCAGGGTGCAGATCGTCACCATGCACGCCGCCGCGCCCCAGGCCCCGAGGCGGTAGAGCTTGTCGAATTTGAAGGTCATGGTCGCAGTCTCGATGAGTGCGTGGGCGAGACGGGGCAGCGGCAGCACCGCTGCCCCCGCGGGCAGGCTTAGTTGTCGAGCCCGGCTCGATACTCTTCCAGCACCTGCTGGGCCTCATCGCTGGCGCGCTCCAGCCAGTCCTCGAACAGCTGATCGCCGGCCGCCTGCAGCGCTGCGGCAACCGCCTCATTGGGCTCGGAGATGGTGATACCGTTCTCCTCGAGCACCGCGGCGCTGTTATCGCCATCCTCACGGCTCATCTGCCAGCCACGCTCTTCGGCGCGTGCCGCGGCCTCGAGCACCGCTTCCTGGGTCGCCTCGTCGAGGCGGTCGAAGGCGCGCTGGTTGATGAAGATGATGTTCTTGGGCAGCCACAGGTTAGCGTCGGTGTAGTGATCGACGTAGTCCCAGGCGGTCATCGAGTTGCCGGTGGAGACCGACGTGATCATGGCGTCCACGCGTCCGGTGCTGAAGGCGGTGGGAATGTCCGACTCCTCGGTCTCGGTGGGATTGCCGCCGAGGTTCTGCACGAAGCGCTGGGTGTTGATGTTGGGCGCCCGCACTCGCAAACCTTCGAACTGCTCAGGGTCGGTCAGCTCGTCGGCAGTGTAGATGCCCTGGGCCGGCCAGGACACGGCGTAGAGCGGCATGATGCCCTCCGCGGCGAACAGCTCGGTGATCAACGGCTTGGTGGCTTCCCACAGCGCGAAGGCCTCGTCGTAGCTGCCGGCCACCCCAGGCAGGGTGTCGACCTCGAAGATCGGATCGTCGTTGGAGAGCACCGACATGAACACCTCGCCGGCCTCGATGGTGCCGCGCCGCACCGACGGCTTGATCTCGCCGTGGGCAACCAGCGAGCCGCCGCTGTGCACGTTGATGGTCAATTCACCGTCGGTGGCCTCGGCTACATCCTCGGCGAACTGCTTGGTGTTCTGGGTGTGGAAGCTGGCATCGCCGTAGGGCGTGGCCATGGTCCATTCGGCGGCCTGGGCGGTAGCCGCCGCGGCCAGGCTGCAAGCGGTGACCAGCAGCAGCGGGGTAGCGATTGTCTTGCGCATCATAAAAGACCTCTTGTTCACGTTGATGGTCATTCTGGGTGGATAATGGACGCCGGGGCGGGATGCACCCAGCGTACCGCGAAGGCGGGGTCCGCCATGTCCTCGCGACGACCCTCGGCATAGGCCGCAGCGCACTGCTGCGCCAGTTGGCCGACGCCGCGACAGAAGCGTGGATGATTGGCCTGGCGCCAGATTACATCGTAGTGCATGGCCGGCAGCGGGTCCGGCAGCGCCAGGCGGTATAGATCACCGCGCCGCCACTCGTCGAGTACCGTAGCCACCGGCAGGGCACCGATGCCCAGCCCCTCCATGGTCATCCGCACGATGGTCATCAGCGTGTTGACGCTGTGAATACGCGGGCTATCCAACCCCTGATCGGTAAGATAGTCGACCAGCTCTTCATAGGGCCGGGCCTTCTTTCCGAAGGAAATGAACGGCAGGCTGGCCACCCAATCGCCGGGCGTAGCACCGAGCTTTTTCGCCTGCTGTGGCGATACGAACATGCCCATTTCATAAGGATTGAGCGGCATCTGGTCGATCTGTTCAGCCGGCAGATAGCCATTCATTGCCAATAGAATATCCAGCTCGTTATTGATCAGGCGACGATTGACCGCCGGCGAGTAGTCGACCGTCAACTCGATGGTCAGCCGCGGATAGCGCTCGGTAAGTTGGCGCATGAAATCGGGAAACCAGCTGTGGGCAATGGTCTCGATGGTGCCTAGCCGAAGCGGCGCCGAGAAGTCGTCACCGGTGTCGAAAAGGGCCATGGCTTCATCGCGCTGTTCGAGCATCCGCTCGGCGTGAAGAAAGAACTCGCGTCCACGCATTGTGGGCTGAATAGGGCGCATCGAGCGCTCCAACAGCAGCTCGCCCACCGTGCTCTCCAGGCGTGAAATACGCTCGGAGACGGACGGTTGCGTCAGGTGAAGCCGGGCCGCTGCCTTGCGAAATGAGCCTAGCTTTACCGCCCAGACGAAGGCTTCGAGCTCCTTGAAATCGAGCATATGGCCGATCTCGACTCAGGCCCTTGGAGCCAAAAGTGGAACAGGAATGGCTATCGAATTCATCTTTCACCCCAGGAATAGCGCTAAACAAGCGGAAGCTTTTGTTGATGCCGACAGCGCTCCGCGATTAGCGCCTGTTATTGATGTTGTAAGCACGCACGCTAGTTAATTGATAATCCTCTCGTACCGCGACGTCAACCATTTTTCCACCTAATAACAACATGATAGAAGCTGCCGATATTCAATATCGCCAAAAACGATTGGCACTCGAGGAGTCGAGTTCATATATTGGTGTTCATATCCGGATAACCTTCTTCAATAATAACAGGAGCCCTCATGGCCATTCCCCTGCTCAACTGCGACATGGGCGAGAGCTTCGGCAACTGGACCCTGGGCATGGACGCCGAGGCCATGCCCTATGTCGACTGTGCCAACATCGCCTGCGGCTTCCACGCCTCCGACCCCCACGTGATGCGCCGCACCGTGGCACTGGCCGCCGAGCACGGGGTGCGCATCGGCGCCCATCCCGGCTACCCCGACCTGATGGGCTTCGGCCGCCGCTCGATGGCCTGTACGCCCGCCGAGGCCGAAGACCTGGTGCTCTACCAGGTCGGTGCGCTGGCCGGCATCTGCCAGGCCGAGGGCACCCGGCTGCACTACATCAAGCCCCACGGCGCGCTGTACAACGACATGGCCCGCGACCCGGCGCTGCTCGAGGGCGTCATGCGCGCGGTACGCGCCTACGACCCCAGCCTGCCGCTGATGCTGATGTCCACCGCCGACCCGGCGCCGAGCCGCGAGCTGGCGGCGCGCATGGGCGTGACGATTTGGTTCGAGACCTTCGCCGACCGCGCCTATGATGGCAACGGCCACCTCGCCTCGCGGCGCCTGCCGAACGCCGTGCATCACGATCAGGCGACCATCGTTGCCCAGGCCGTGGCGCTGGCCAAGGGCGAGCCGCTCACCGCCCTGGATGGCACCGTGCTGCAGCTGCCCAGCGACACCCTCTGCGTGCACGGTGACAATCCCGAGTCGGTGGCCGCGGTGCGCGCCATTCGCGAAGCCTTCCAGGCGCTGGAGCAGGCGTGACGCCACGTATCGACACCACCGCCATGGATGCCCTGATGGTGCGCTTGTTCGACACCATCGACGAGCGCAACATGGCCTGGGTCATGGCCGCCGACCGCGCCCTGCGCGATGCCTTCGGCGCGGCGCTGATCGACCTGGTGCCCTCCTATACCACCCTGCTGGTGCACTACGACTGCCAGCGGCTCGGCCACCTCGAGGCACGTGCGCGCAGCCTGGAAGCCCTGGAGGGCTTGGCCCCCGCCGACACCCAGGCCGGACGGCTGCACGAGATCCCGGTGTGGTACGACGAGAGCGTCGGTCCGGAGCTGCCGCGGGTCGCCAAGCGCGCCGGCCTCGACGTCGAGACGCTGATCGCGCGCCACTGCGACCACGACTACTGCGTGTTCGCGCTGGGCTTCGCCCCCGGCTACGGCTTCATGGGGCTGGTCGATGAGGCGCTGGCGACCCCGCGCCTCGAGACGCCGCGACACAAGGTCGCCGCCGGCAGCGTCGGCATCGCCGATCGCCAGACGGCCATTTACCCGCTGCTCTCACCCGGCGGCTGGAATATCCTCGGCCGCACCGCGGTGCCGCTGTTCGAGCACGCGCGGCGCGGCGAGCCGCTGCTGCGCCCCGGCGACAAGGTCCGCTTCACGGCCATCTCGCGCGCCGAGTTCGAAGCCGAGGGAGGTGACACCACGCCGCTGGAGGAGCGCCCATGAGCGACGGCATGGTGGTCAAGCAGGCCGGCCCGCTGGCGCTGGTGGAGGATGGCGGCCGATTCGGCGTGCGCCACCTGGGGGTGACCCAGGGCGGTGCCGCCGACTGGATCTCGTTTCGCTGGGCCAACTGGCTGCTCGGCAACCCCCTCGACAGTGCCGCCCTGGAAATCGTCATGGGCGGCGGTCTGACCCTCGAGGTAGAGCGGGCCACCCGCCTGGCGCTGGCCGGCGCCGACCTCGCCGCCACCCTCGACGATGCGCCGCTCACTCCCGGCACCAGCTTCACGGTGCGCCCCGGCCAGCGGCTGGTATTCCGCCAGCCGCGCGCCGGGCTGCGCACCTACCTGGCGTTCCCCGGCGGCCTCGCAGCCCCCGAGGTGCTGGGCAGCCGCGCCTGCACCGTGCGCGAACGCCTGGGCGGCCTCAACGGCGACGGCCAGCCGCTGGCCGTCGGCGACCGCCTCGGCTGGCCCGGCGCGGCGCCCGCCGAGCGTCGGCTGCCCGAGGGCCGGGGACCGCGCATGCCCGAGCCAGGCTGCCACCTGGCGCTGGTGCCCGGTGCGCAGATCGCCCACTTCAGCGGCGCCAGCCTGTTCCGCGCCTTCAACCTGCCCTGGCATGTCGACAACCGCGCCGACCGCATGGGCGTGCGGCTGACCGGCCCGGCGCTGCGTTGCTCGCTGCGCGGCATGGTCTCGGAGGGCATTCCGCTGGGCGCCGTGCAGGTACCCGCCGACGGCCAGCCCATTGTGCTGCTCAACGACCGGCAGACCATCGGCGGCTACCCGCGGCTGGGCGCCCTCACCCCCAGCGCCTGCGCCACTCTCGCCCAGTGCCTGCCGGGCAGCGAGGTGCACCTGGCACCGCTAAGCCCCGGCCAGGCACAGGAAGCGCATCTGCGCCAGCTAAGGGTCTGGCACGATTAATTTTTCATCTATTTTTCAACAAATTGCATGGATCACCGCCAGCCGACCCGCAATCCCAATGTGGGTTTCGGATAGTTTGTCGTGCGCTATGATCATGGCGAAATGGCCCTGTATGCACCATAACTGAATGGCCGGGCGAGACCGCCCGGCGGCCAAATACGCACCCATAACGACAATAGCGGCGGAGCCTGTGATGCCAGAGGCAATCATCGAGACCACCGGCCTGACCAAGAGCTTCAAGGGCTTCAAGGCGGTCAACGACATCTCTTTTCAGGTGCTGCCGGGCACCATCCACGCCATGATCGGCGCCAACGGCGCCGGCAAGACGACCTGCTTCAATCTGCTCACCAAATTCCTGGCCCCCACCAGCGGCCAGATCCTGTTCAAGGGCCGCGATATCACCGCCCTCAAACCGGACCAGATTGCCCGCCTGGGGCTGGTGCGTTCGTTCCAGATCTCGGCGGTGTTCGGCCGCCTTACCGCGCTGGAGAACGTCAAGCTGGCACTGCAGCGCCACCGCGGTGAATCCTATGACTTCTGGGGTTCGCACCGGCGCCTCGACCACCAGCGACGGCGTGCCGAGGAGCTGCTCGACGACGTTGGCCTGAGCGATGTGGTCGACACTCCCGCCGCCGAACTGCCCTACGGCCGCAAGCGCGCCCTGGAGCTGGCCACTACCCTGGCACTGGATCCGCAGGTGATGCTGCTCGACGAGCCGCTGGCCGGCATGGGCACCGAGGACGTCGGCCGCATTGCCGCGCTCATCCGTCGCGTCGCCGAGGGCCGCACCGTGCTGATGGTCGAGCACAACCTCGGCGTGGTCGCCGAGCTGTGCGACCGCATCACGGTACTGGCCCGCGGCGAGGTGCTGGTGGAGGGCGACTACGCCACGGTGTCCAAGGACCCGCGAGTCATTGAATCCTATATCGGAGGTGCCGCGCATGGCTGAACCAGCACTCGACCCGCGCCCCGCGCCAATGCTCAGCATCCGCGGCCTGCAGGCCTGGTACGGCGAAAGCCACGTGCTCCACGGCATCGATCTCGAGGTGCCCGAGGGCCAGGTGGTGACCCTGCTGGGGCGCAACGGCGCCGGCAAGTCGACGACCCTCAAGTCGATCATGGGCATCGTGCCGCGGCGCCAGGGCAGCATTGCCCTGCAAGGCGTCGAGACCGTCGACCGGCGGCCCTACCATATCGCTCGCCAAGGGATCGCCTTCTGCCCCGAGGACCGCGGCATCTATGCCACCCTGGACGTACGCGAGAACCTCGAGTTGCCGCGGCGCATCAATTCCAGCGGTCTTTCCACCGAGCAGATACTCGACCTCTTTCCCAACCTGCGTGAACGCCTGCGCAGCCCCGGCTCCAAGCTCTCCGGGGGCGAGCAGCAGATGCTGGCGATCGGCCGCATCCTGCGCACCGGAGCACGCTTTCTGCTCCTCGACGAGCCCACCGAAGGCCTGGCGCCGGCCATCGTCGAGCAGATCGGCAACACCATCCGCCACCTCAAGGAACAGGGCTACACCATCCTGCTAGTAGAGCAGAACCTGCGCTTCGCGATGTCGCTGGCCGACCACCACTACCTGGTCGACCACGGCCAGGTGGTGGCCAGCTACGACCGCCAGAGCATCGAGCACAACGCCGATGCGCTGCTGGCCCAGCTCGGTGTCTGAGCGCGCTCACGCCTGGCTATGGTGGCGAAAGTGCGACGGCGAGACCCCCTTCATGCGCTTGAAGGTCTTGGAGAAGGCGAATGGGCTCTGGTAGCCGACCCGTCCGGCGATCTCCTCCACCGGCAGGCTGCTGGTGGCCAGCAGGTGAGCGGCGTGCTGCATGCGCAGCTGGGCCAGCTGCTGCATGGGGCTGCGGCCGAACACCTTGCGGCTGATACGCCGCAGATGCTCGCTGCTGACGTGGGCGATCTCGGCCATCTCCTCGATGGTCCAGTGCTTCTCCAGGGTCGGGATCACCGCGTCGAACACCGCCACGATGCGCGCGTCGCGCCGCCACGGATCGGCGAAGCGCGAGATATAGCGCTCGATGGTATCGCCCCACATCTCGCAGCTGGCGGCATCGCCCTGGCCGTGAAACACCTCGCTGTAGAGCCCCAGGATGGCGTGCTTCATCGGCTCGGGATCGAAGTGCTGCATGATCGGCGCGATGGTGCCCACCACCGAGCGCGGCGCACTCGGCAGGTAGCGCACCCAGCAGTACTGCCAGCGGCTTCCCGGCACGGCATGGAAGGCGTGCAGGCCGTGGGCCGGAGCGAAGGACATCATGTTGCGGCGCATGCTGCACCAGCCGCCGTCGAGCAGCATGCGCCCCTCGCCGCCCAGCGAGCCGTGGATATAGGCGCCGCTGAGCCGCGTGCGCACGATGCGGTAGGGCACCGCGGCATCGCCGACCCCGACGTGGGAAATGTGCCGATCCTTCAGCGCCTGGCAGTCGTCAACGCGCACGATCCACTGCTGGGTATCGTCACCCACGATGTGGGTTTCGGATAGGTAGTCGTGTGCTGACGCCATGGCGGGATCACTCTTTTTGGCCCTTACTGATAGCAGCAACACATAACAGAAAGCGGCTGCTCAAGGCCAACTATAACAACATTTACAACGAGCACAGGAGATTAACATGCCAGCCAAGACCCCTTTGAAAACCTTCGCCCTGTCGTCGATGGTGCTCGCCATGGGCGCCGCCTCCGGCGCCATGGCCAGCAATGGCTTTTCCGATGATGTAGTGCGTATCGGCGTGCTGACCGACATGTCCGGCATCTACACCGACCTCTCCGGCGAGGCTGCGGTGGAAGCCGTGCGCATGGCGGTGGAGGACTTCGGCGGTGAGGTCGGCGGCGTGCCGATCGAGGTGATCTACGGCGATCACCGCAACCGCGCCGATACCGGCGCCAGTCGTGCCCGAGAGTGGTACGACAACGACGGCGTCGACATGATCAACGACCTCTCCAACTCCGGGGTCGCCCTGGCGGTGGCGGCGGTGGCCGAAGAGCGTCAGCGCCACGCCATTTCCAACTCGGCGTCCAACATCGGGCTGACCAACGACTACTGCTCCCCCTATGTGACCCACTACACCTACGACGCCTATTCGCTGGCCCAGGGCACCGGCAAGACGATCGTCGAGGACGGCGGTGACACCTGGTTCTTCCTCACCGTCGACTTCGCCTTCGGCATCGGCCTCGAGGAGCAGGTCTCCGAGGTGGTGCGCGAGGCCGGCGGCCAGGTCGTGGGCGCCGCCCGCCACCCGCTGGACACCACCGACTTCTCCTCTTACGCCCTCCAGGCCCAGGCCTCCGGCGCCGAGATCATCGGTATCGCCTCCACCGGCGCCGATGCCATCAACGCCATCAACGCGCTGTCCGAGTTCGGGGTCTCCCCAGATCAACGCCCGGCTGCCCTGCTGCTGTGGTACGACGACATCGTCAGCCTCGGCCTGGAGGCGGCCCAGGGGCTGCTGCTGACCAACGCCTTCTACTGGGATGCCGACGACGAGACCCGCGAGTTCTCCCAGCGCTTCTACGAGCGCACCGGCCGCATGCCCAACATGGCCCAGGCCGGCAACTACTCCTCCACCATGCACTACCTCAACGCCGTGGAAGCCGCTGGCACGGATGACCCGGACGCCGTCTCCGAGCAGATGCGCGAACTGGAGATCAACGACTTCTTCGCCAGCGGCGGCTATATCCGCCCCAACGGCCGCATGGTCCACGACCAGTACCTGTGGGAAGTCAAGGCACCCGACGAGTCGGAGTATGACTACGACTTCCTGCGCCTGGTGGCCACCATCCCCGGCGAAGAGGCCTTCCAGCCGCTAGAAGACAGCAGCTGCTACCTGCTCGAACACAACCAGTGAGCGCGGCCGCTGCCCGGGGGGCTCCCCGGGCAGCGGTGTGATGCTGATCGTCGCCCCTTCGTTCTCTCTGTGAGCAGTCAATCATGGATATCTTCGGTGTACCCATTCAGGCCCTGATGGGTCAGCTCATGCTGGGTATCGTCAACGGCTCCTTCTATGCCGTCTTGAGCCTCGGCCTGGCGATCATCTTCGGCGTGCTCAAGATCGTCAACTTCGCCCACGGCGCCTTCTTCATGCTGGGCGCCTTCACCGCCTTTCTGCTCGCCCAGCATCTCGGCGCCAACTACTGGACCACGCTGCTGGTGGCCCCCCTGGCCGTGGCGCTGTTCGGCATGCTGTTCGAGTGGCTGTTCCTGCGCCGGCTGTACGGGCTCGACCCGATCTACGGCCTGCTGCTGACCTTCAGCCTGGTGCTGGTGCTGGAGGGCGGCTTCCGGGTTGCCTTCGGCTCCTCCGGCCAGCCCTTCGCCACCCCCGAGGCGCTGCGCGGCACCCTCAACCTGGGCTTCATGATCCTGCCGATGTATCGCGGCTTCGTGATCGTCGCCGCCCTGCTGGTATGCCTGGTGACCTGGTTCGTGATCGAACGCACCTCGCTGGGCGCCAATCTGCGTGCCGCCACCGAGCGCGCCGAACTGACCCAGGCCTTCGGCATCGACGTGCCGCGGCTGGTGACCCTGACCTACGGGGTTGGGGTGGGCCTGGCGGCGTTTGCCGGGGTACTCGCCGCGCCGATCTTCCACGTCAACCCGTCGATGGGCTCGAGCCTGGTGATCATTATCTTCGCGGTGGTCGTCATCGGTGGCCTGGGCTCGATCATGGGCGCCATCGTCACCGGCCTGGGGCTGGGCGTGGTGGAGGGCTTCACCCGGGTGTTCTACTCGGAGTTCTCCTCGACCATCGTGTTCCTGGTCATGGTGCTGGTGCTGCTGCTGCGCCCTGCCGGCCTGTTCGGCCGAGAGGAGGGCTGACCATGCACCTGCGTTCCCTGACCTGGCCGCTGCTGATCGTCGGCCTGCTGGCACTGCTGGCGGTGCCCTTCTTCCCGCAGCTGGTGTATTCGGTGTTCATCATGAAGACACTGTGCTTCGTGCTGTTCGCCTGCGCCTTCAACCTGCTGCTCGGGCATACCGGCATCCTCTCCTTCGGCCACGCCGCCTTCTTCGGCACCGGCGCCTACGTCACCGGCCAGCTGGTCAAGGCCTACGGCGTGCCCACCGAGCTCGGCATCCTCGCCGGCGGCCTGGTGGCAGCCCTGCTCGGCGCAGTGATCGGCGCCCTGGCGATTCGCCGCAGCGGCATCTACCTGGCGATGATCACCCTGGCGATGTCGCAGCTGGTGTTCTTTTTCTTCCTCCAGGCGCCCTTCACCGGCGCCGAGGACGGCCTCCAGCGCATTCCCCGCGGCACCTTACTGGGCATCATCGACCTCAACAGCGATGCGGCCCTCTACTACGTGGTGCTGGGCATCGTCGGCGCCGGGCTGTGGGTGGTATGGCGTACCGTCAACTCGCCCTTCGGCCAGGTGCTGCGGGCGATCCGCGAGCACGAGCCGCGAGCCATCTCGCTGGGCTATCCGGTAGCGCGCTATAAGGTGCTGGTGTTCACCCTCTCCGCGGGACTGTCGGGCATCGCCGGCTCGCTCAAGGCGATCATCTTTCAGCTCGCCGCCCTCTACGACGTGCACTGGCACACCTCCGGCGACGTCATCCTGATGACCCTGCTGGGCGGCATGAACACCGTGTTCGGCCCCGCCGTGGGCGCCGTCATCGTCTCCACCCTCAACCACTACCTGGACCCGTTCGGGGCCTGGGTCACGGTGATCATCGGCGTGGTGTTCATGACCTGTGTGCTGACCTTCCGTCAGGGCGTGGTGGGCGAGCTCGGCCGACTGCTGAGGTCGCGCCACGTACCAAAGCCAACCAAGGCGCCGCCCCACGCCAGCGCCCGTGCCGATAGCCAGCGCTGAACCGACCGCTAACCCTGAGAACAAGGAGGCCAGCATGGCCCAGCTCGATAGAACCACCTTGATGGCCCGCTTTCGTGACATGGCCACCCGTGGCCAACCGATCATCGGCGGCGGCGCCGGTACCGGCATCTCGGCCAAGTGCGAGGAGGCCGGCGGCATCGACCTGATCGTGATCTACAACTCCGGGCGCTACCGCATGGCGGGACGCGCCTCCTCCGCCGGACTGCTGGCCTACGGCAACGCCAACCAGATCGTCCAGGAGATGGCGCTGGAGGTGCTGCCGGTGGTCAAGCACACCCCTGTGCTGGCCGGGGTCAACGGCACCGACCCCTTCGTGATCATGCCCAAGCTGCTGCGCGAGCTAAAGGACCTGGGCTTCTCGGGGGTGCAGAACTTCCCCACCGTGGGCCTGATCGACGGCACTTTCCGCATCAGCCTCGAGGAGACCGGCATCACCTACGCCCAGGAAGTGGAGATGATCCGCCTGGCCCATGAGATGGACATGCTCACAACGCCCTACGTGTTCTCCGCCGAGGAGGCGGTGGCCATGACCGAGGCCGGCGCCGACATCATCGTCGCGCATATGGGCGTCACGGTGGGCGGCACCATCGGCGCCGCCACCGCCAAGACCCTCGACGAGTCAGTGCGGCTGATCGACGAGTGGGCGGCGGCGGCACGCGCAGTGCGCGACGACGTCCTGGTGCTGTGCCACGGCGGGCCCATCGCCACCCCCGAGGACGCCGCCTACGTGATGCGCGAGAGCCAGCATTGCCACGGCTTCTACGGCGCCTCGAGCATGGAGCGGCTGCCCACCGAGATCGCTCTCACCGAGCAGATCCGCCAGTTCAAGGCCATTGCATAAGCTAGTCCACACAAGGAGCACACCATGACCCGCGTCTATGTCAGTGCCGTCATGCCGATCAGCCTGGAGCAAGCCTGGCGCGTGCTGCGCGACTTCAACGGGCTGCCCGACTATCACCCGTTCTTCGCCAAGAGCTACATCGAGGACGGCAAGCCCGCCGACCAGGTGGGCTGCGTACGCCACTTCCACGACCACGACGGCAACGGCATCCGCGAGGAGCTGCTGTCGCTCTCCGACCGCGAGCACCTGTGCTGCTATCGCATCCTCGACGCCCCGGCGCTGCCGGTGCGCGGCTATGTGTCGGAGATGCGGCTCAAGCCGATCACCACCAGCGGCCACTGCTTCGGCGAATGGTGGGCGGAGTTCGAGGTCGACGACGCCGACCATGACGACGTGGTCCAGCGCGTCGGCGACACCTTCCGGCTGGCCTTCGAAGGGGCCGCCGAGCGCGCCAGCTAGGAGATACGCCATGCAAGCCATCGCCTATCTGATCGGCACCTGCGACACCAAGGCCGGCGAGCTGCGCTACCTGCGCGAACGCCTGGCCGCCGCCGGTGTCGCCAGCTGCATCGTCGACGTCGGCACCCAGGGCGACGCCCAGGGAGTTGCCGACATCAGTGCCGCCGAGGTCGCCGCCTGCCACCCCGAGGGTGCTGCCGCGGTGTTCGTCAACGACCGCGGCCGCGCCGTGGCGGCCATGGCCGAGGCGCTGCGCCGCTGGCTGCCCGCGCGCGACGATCTGGGCGGCGCCCTTGGCATTGGCGGCTCCGGCGGCACCGCGCTGATCGCCCCGGCGCTGCGCGAGCTGGACATCGGCGTGCCCAAGCTGCTGGTCTCGACCATCGCCTCCGGCAACGTCGCGCCCTACGTCGGCCCCAGCGATATCGCCATGCTCTACTCGGTGACCGACGTGGCCGGCCTCAACCGCATCTCGCGGCAGGTGCTGGGCAACGCCGCCCACGCCCTGGCCGGCATGCTGCGCGAGCAGATCCCGGCGGTGGCCGACGACAAGCCAGCCATCGGCCTGAGCATGTTCGGCGTCACCACCGACTGCGTGAACCGGCTCTGCGACAGCCTCGAGGCCGACTACGACTGCCTGGTGTTCCACGCCACCGGCACCGGCGGGCGCTCGCTGGAGAAGGTCGCCGACAGCGGCATGATCGAAGGCCTGCTGGACGTCACCACCACCGAGATCTGCGATCTGTTCATGGGTGGCGTGTTCAGTGCAGGCGACACCCGCCTAGATGTCGTCGCACGTACCGCGCTGCCCTACGTCGGATCGGTGGGGGCGCTGGACATGGTCAACTTCGGCGCCCCGGACTCCCTGCCGGCAGCCTACCGCCAGCGCCTGCTCTACGAGCACAACCCGCAGATCACCCTGATGCGCACCACCGCCGAGGAGAACGCGCGCATGGGGCGCTGGATCGGCGACAAGCTCAACCGCAGCCGCGGGCCCGTGCGCTTGCTGCTGCCCGAGGGCGGCGTCTCGGCGCTGGACGCTCCCGGCCAGCCCTTCTACGACCCGTCGGCCGACGCCGCGCTGTTCGAGGCGCTCGAAGCCACCGTCGAGCAGACCCCCGAGCGGCAGCTGATTCGCTCGCCCCATCACATCAATGACCCGGCCTTCGCGGCACAACTGGTCGAGCAGTTCCGCGAGGTCATGGCAACACGTTCAAGGAGCACACATTGAAGAAGTGGAATCGAGAGACGCTGATGGCGCACTTCCAGGCCATGGTGGCACGTGGCGAGCCCATCGTCGGCGGTGGCGCAGGCACGGGACTCTCGGCCAAGTGCGAGGAGGCCGGCGGTATCGATCTGATCGTGATCTATAACTCCGGCCGCTACCGCATGGCCGGGCGTGGCTCGCTGGCCGGCATCATGCCCTACGGCAATGCCAACGAGATCGTCAAGGAGATGGCCCGCGAGGTGCTGCCGGTGACTCAGAACACCCCCGTCCTGGCTGGCGTCTGCGGCACCGACCCCTTCGTGTTCATGGAACCGTTCCTGGCCGAGCTCAAGGCGATGGGCTTCGCAGGGGTACAGAACTTCCCCACCGTGGGCCTGATCGACGGCACCTTCCGCGCCAACCTGGAAGAGACCGGCATGCGCTACGCCCAGGAAGTGGAGATGATCCGCCAGGCCCGCGCCGCCGGGCTGCTCACCACGCCCTATGTGTTCAGCGCCGAGGACGCCCATGCCATGACCGAGGCCGGCGCCGACATCATCGTTTGCCATATGGGCCTGACCACCGGTGGCAGCATCGGCGCCGAGACCGCCATGAGCCTCGACGACTGCGTCGGCGCCATCAACGACTGGGCGGCGGCGGCCAGGGCCGTGCGTGACGATGTGATCGTGCTCTGCCACGGCGGCCCGATTGCCGACCCCGAGGACGCCGAGTACATTCTGGCTCGCTGTCCCGACTGTCACGGTTTCTACGGCGCCTCGAGCATGGAGCGCCTGCCCACCGAGCGCGCCCTGACAGAGCAGACCCGAGCCTTCAAGAATATTCGTCGGGGCTGATTTATCATGTGCTTCAACGACGCTTGGGGGGTGTGGCAATGAACACCTTCTACTTCCTGGCCCTCAACGGCCTGACCATGGCGGCGCTGCTGTTCATCATGGCCAGCGGCCTGACCCTGGCCTTCGGGCTGATGCGGGTGGTCAATCTGGCCCACGGCGCCTTCTACCTGCTGGGCGGCTATGTCGGGGTCCAGGTGATCCGCGACACCGGCAGCCTGCCATTGGGCATTCTCGCTGGCGGTGCCGTAGCCCTTGTCGGCGGACTGCTGATGGAGCGTTTCCTGCTGCAGCGGGTACGCGGCCTGGACCTCTCCGAGGCGCTGCTGACCATCGCCGTGGGGCTGATCATCGCCGACGCCCTGCTGGTGGTCTACGGCGGGCAGCCGGTGAGCCTGCCGCTGCCCCGCGAGCTGCGCGCGCCGGTGGACCTGGGCGTGATGATGTACCCCTACTTCCGGGTGCTGATCATGATCTTCGCCGTGCTGCTGGGCATCGCGCTATGGCTGGTGATGACCTATACCCGACTCGGTGCGGCCATTCGCGCCGGCGTCGACGACCGCGAAACCGCCATGACTCAGGGCATCAACGTGCCGCTGCTGTTCGGCGGCGTGTTCGCCGTGGCCAGCTTCCTGGCCGGCGTCGCCGGCGTCATCGGCACCTCCTACATGTCGCTGACCCAGGGGCTCGACGTGCGCGTGTTGATGCTCTCGCTGGTGGTGATCATCATCGGCGGCATGGGCTCGCTCAAGGGGGCCGCGGTCGGCGCGCTGATCACCGGCATGGTGTCGAGCTTCGCCACCGGCTACCTGCCGCAGTTCGCGCTGTTCTTCCTGTTCCTGCCGATGACGCTGATCCTGGTCTTCCGCCCCCAGGGCCTGTTCGGGAGGGTGACATGAAACGCGAATACCTGATCATTGTGATGATCCTCGTCGCCCTTGCGGCCTGGCCGCTGGTGATGGGCAACTACGCGGTCTCCCAGGCAAACCGGGCGATGATCTACGCCCTGGCAGCGCTGAGCTTCTCGCTGCTGGCGGGCCGGCTGGGCTGGTTCTCGCTGTGCCAGACCACCTTTGCCGGCATCAGCGGCTACACCATCGCCATCCTGGGGGTGCGCTTCGGCCTGCCCTTCCCGCTGGTGGTCACGCTGGCGCTGCTATTGACCACGCTGAGCGCGGTGATCTTCGGCCTGCTGACGGTGCGCTCGCGCAAGGTCAGCTTCCTGATGCTGACCCTGGCGCTGGGCCAGATGGTCTGGGCGCTGTCGTTCCAGTGGGTAGACGTCACCGGCGGCTACAACGGCATCGCCGGGGTACGCATGCCGGTATATGGGGACCTCAATCTCAACGATACCCGGGTCTTCTACGCCCTGGTCACGACGGTCACGGTGGCGATCTACCTCGCCGTGTGGCGGCTGTATCGCTCGCCCTTCGGCCTGCTGCTGCTGGGCATCCAGGAGAATGAGCAGCGCATGCGCGCGCTCGGCCACCCGGTCGCCCTGGCCCGCTTCACCGCCTTCGTGCTGGCGGGTGCCATTGCCGGCGTGGCGGGGGTCTTCCTGGTCTACGACATGGGCATCATGTCGCCGTCACCGCTGGGGCTCGGCCACGCCGTTTGGGTGCTGACCGCCGCTGTGCTGGGCGGCTATCGCAGCCTGCTCGGCCCGGCGATTGGCGTGGCCGTGCTGATCGCCCTGGAGACTCTGGTTTCCCAGTACACCGACCGCCACATGATGGTGATCGGTGTGGTGCTGCTGCTCTCGATTCTGCTGATGCCGCGCGGGCTGGCAGAGGTCGCCGAGCAGTATTTCACGCGCAAGTCGAAGCCCCAGGCTTCTGTGACAACAACAACCCGAGGAGAAGAGCCATGAAGTACGCCAAGACGCTCATCGTAAGCAGCATATCCGCCCTGGCGGTAGGCGCCACCGCCCACCTGCAGGCCGACGACACCCTGCGCATCGGCGTGATCGGCCCCACCACCGGGGTGTTCTCCTTCTTCGGCGACCAGCAGCGCATGGGCGTGGAGCTGGCCATGGAGGAGCTCGCAGAGCAGCTGGAGGCGCTCAATATCGAGGTCGAGTTCTACGACTCCCAGGGCGATGCCGAGACCACCGTCGACCGGCTGCGCGCCATGGAGTCGCGTGACGACGTCGACCTGGTGGTAGGCCCAGTGCTCGGCGGTACCGGCCTGGCCGGCCTGGAGTGGGCCAAGGGCTCGGGCATGCCGACGGTGATCTCCTACTCGGCTCCCGAGGACATCACCATGCGCGACCGCGCCGAGAACGTGGTGCGCGCCGGCTGGACCGGGGCGCAGCCGATGTTCGCCTTCGGCGAGTACGTCGCCGAGGAGCTCGGCCACCGGCGCATCATTGCGGTGGGCCAGGACTACTCCTTCCCCTACAACCAGCTGGGCGGCTTCCTCAAGGGTTTCTGCGCCGCGGGCGGCGAGTCGGTGGAGCGCATCTGGCACCCCACCGGCACTTCCGACTACAGCTCGATCCTGGCGACCCTGCCGGACGGCGATGCGCTGCTCTACAACGGCGCCGGCAGCGACGGCCTGGCGTTCTTCCAGCAGTACTACGACTTCGGTATCGACGCGCAGATGCCGCTGCTCGGTGGCTCCAACTTCTTCGCCGTGGGCGACCTGCCGGAGATGGGCGAGCAGGCCATCGGCGGCCTCTCGGCGCTGCAGTATGCCGAAGGCCTGGAGACCGACAACTTCCAGGCGTTCCGCGACGCCTTCTGGGCGATGCACGGCGACGAGGTCATGCCGCTGGCGCCGGCCGAGCACGGCTATGTGGCCTTCATGATGGCGGTGAACGCCTTCGAGAGCGCCAACGGCGGCGACCGCGACGCGCTGATCGCCGCGCTGCGCGAGACCGAGATGCCGGATGCGCCGCGCGGCCCTTTCCATCTCGACGAGTACGGCAACCCGGTGCAGAACATCTACATCAACGAGGTGCAGGAGGTCGACGGCCGCCTGGTCAATGTGCCGATCGAGACCTACGAGAACGTCAGCCAGTTCGGCCCCTTCGACGCCGAGGAGTACCTCGCCGGCGAGCCCGACAGCCGCGACTTCCCGCCCGGCGACTGCTCGGACCCTTACTATGACTGACCCACAGCCTGAGATGAGCCCTGTGCCGGCGCTGGAGGTCGCCGGCCTGGCCAAGTCCTTCGGTTCGCTGATGGTGGCCAGCGACGTCCACCTGCGGGTGAACGCCGGCGAGCGGCGCGGGCTGATTGGCGTCAACGGCGCCGGCAAGACCACGCTGTTCAACATGATCGCCGGCGAGCTCAAGCCCGACCGCGGCTCGATCGGCTTCTTCGGCGATGACATCACCACCGACACGGTCATCCAGCGCACCCTCAAGGGCCTCGGCCGCACCTATCAGGTATCGACCCTGGTACCGTCGGTCACGGTGCGAGAGAACCTGGCGCTGGCCCGCGGCAATGGCCGGCTGCCGTCGCTGTGGCAACCCTGGCAGTCGCGACTGGACGACGACCTGATGGACACCGCCGAGCGGCTGGGCCTGACGCCGGTGCTCGACGAGACGGTGGCCAACCTCTCCTACGGCACCCTGCGCCAGCTGGAGCTGGCCATGGTGATGGCCCAGCAGCCGCGGCTGCTGCTGCTCGACGAGCCCGCCGCCGGGCTATCACATGCCGAGCGACAGGTGCTGCAAGGCATCCTGCGCAACCTGCCCCAGGAGGTGACGCTGCTGATGATCGAACACGACATGGAGATGGTGCTGGCACTCAGCGACCGCATTTCGGTGCTGCACCAGGGCGAAATGTTCGCCGAGGGCACGCCTGACGAGATTGCCGCCCATCAGGGCGTGCGCGATATCTACCTGGGGCGTGCCGATGGCTGACACGATGATAGGCGTCGAGCACCTCGAGGCCCATTACGGGCTCGGTCTGGCGCTGCAGGGCCTCACCTTCAGCGTAGGCCAGGAGTGTGTCGCGGTGATGGGGCGTAACGGGGTGGGCAAGACCACCCTGGCCAGGGCGCTGATGGGGCTCGATCCGCCCCAGGCGCGAGGTTCGGTGGAGCTGCTCGGCCAGCCGGTACTCGGCTGGTCGCCGCAGCGCATCGCACAGTTGGGGGTCGGCTACGTGCCCCAGGGGCGCCGGCTGTTCCCGTCACTCAGCGTCGACGAGCACCTGCAGCTGAACGCACGCAAGGGCCCCGCCGGGCAACGCTGGTCGCCCAGCCGCGTGTTCGAGCTGTTTCCCTCGCTCGGTCGACGGCGCCGCGCCTACGGCGACCAGATTTCCGGCGGCGAGCGCTCGATGCTGGCCATCGGCCGTGCCCTGGTCACCAACCCCGGCTGCCTGATCCTCGATGAGCCGACGGAAGGCCTGGCGCCCGCCGTGGTCGAGGATGTGGCGCTGAGCCTGAAAGAGCTGAGCCGCGAGGGCGTCGCGGTGCTGCTGATCGAGCAGAACGTCAAGGCCGCGGTAATGGCGGCCGATCGCGCCTACTTCATGTCGGAGGGCCAGATCGTGCACGAAACCGCCGACGGCGAGTCGATGTCCGACGAGGCCACGCTGGGGCGCTATCTGGGTGTCTCGGTCTAGGCGACGATGGCCTTGTGGCGTCAGGCATCGTAGAGTGGCGGCGATTTGCACATCGAGGATCGCCGCCAATGCACCCCGAGGACCTGCAGACCCTGGTCACCATGAAGATGCCCTACGGCAAGTACGCCGGGCGCCTGCTCGCCGACCTGCCCGGCCCCTACCTGGCCTGGTTCGCCCGCGAGGGCTTTCCCGCCGGCGAACTCGGCCGGCTGCTGCAGCTGATGCACGAGATCGACCATAACGGGCTAGGCGAACTGCTCGACCCGCTGCGCTGAGGGTGCCTACAAAAAGGCTGCACTCACGCCGTGGAAACCGTGTAGACCATCTGCATGGCCAGGATCACCAGCATCACCGCGAACACCCGCTTGAGGGTCGCTACCGGCAGGCGGTGGGCGAGCCGTGCCCCCATGGGGGCGGTGAGGATGCTCAGCGGCGCCATCAGCAGCAGCGCCGGCAGATAGACATAGCCTAGCGCCGCGCTTGGCAGGCCCGCCACGCCCCAGCCGTTGATCAGGTAGCCCAGCGCCCCGGCCAGGGCGATCGGCAGGCCCACCGCCGCCGAGGTGCCGATGGCATGCTGAACCTTGATATTGCACCAGGTCAGAAACGGCACTGTAAGCGCCCCACCGCCGATCGCCACCAGCGCCGAGATACCGCCGATCCCGGCGCCGGCTCCGCTGATCCCCAGTGGACCCGGCAGGCCGCGGGTCGGCTTGGGCTTGAGGTTGATCATCATCTGCACGGCCATCAGCAGCATGAAGCAGGCGAAGAAGATCGCCAGTCCGCGGGTCGGAATCAGTGCCGCAACGAAGGTCACCAGGAAGGTACCCGCCAGGATGCCCGGGGTGATATAGCGCACCACCTGCCAGCGCACCGCGCCGTGTCGATGATGCGAGCGCAGGCTCGACAGCGACGACGGCACGATGGCGGCCATCGAGGTGCCCAGCGCCAGGTGGGCGAGGTGTTCGTGGGGCACGCCCTGCAGCACGAACAGCGAGGTCAGCACCGGTACCATGATGCCGCCGCCGCCGATTCCCAGTAGCCCGGCCATCAGGCCGACGAAACCGCCCAGCGCCATATAGGCCAACCACCATACGAGATCCAAGGTCTCACTCCTTATCAGGCACTGTCCGACACCTGCCTGCTCTCAGCCAAAGTTGGCTAGTGTAGAGCAAAAACGCGCCGCGCTGGGCCCCAACACCCTCGCACAACGTCTGACTTCCCCCTGCGACGCGGATTGCTTACCGTGGAACGCATCGACCACTGACAAACCCACGAGGCTTCCATGCAAATCCCCTCCGCCCTGCGCAACACCCTTGCCCCTACCGGCGTGCTGCGCGCCTCCATCAACCTGGGCAATCCGATTCTCGCCGGCCGCGACCCTGAAAGTGGCGAGCCCTGCGGCGTCTCGGTCGACCTGGCGCGGGCCTTTGCCGAGCGACTGGGCGTCGAGATCGAACTGCTGGCCTTCGACTCCGCTGGCCAATCAGTCGAGACCGTCACCGCCGAGCGCGCCGATATCGGCTTCTTCGCCATCGACCCGCTGCGCGGCGAAGGCATCCACTTTACCGCCCCCTATGTACTGATCGAAGGCTGCTATCTGGTCAGCGACGACTCGCCGCTGACCGACAACGACCAGGTCGATAGCACCGGCACACGGGTGGTGGTGGGCAAGGGCAGCGCCTACGACCTCTACCTGAGCCGCGAGCTCAAGCAGGCCGAGATCGTCCGCGCCCCGACCTCCACCGCGGTAGTGGCGCAGTTCGTCGAGCAGCAGCTCGAGGTCGCCGCCGGGGTCAAACAGCAGCTGGAACAGGACAGCCAGCAGCATGACGGACTGCGCCTGCTGCCGGGCCGCTTCATGGTCATTCAGCAGGCCATGGGGCTGCCCAAGGGCCGCGGCGAGCAGGCCGCCGACTGCCTGCGTGAGTTCGTCGAGGAGATGAAAGCCAGCGGCTTCGTCGCGCAGGCTCTCGAGCGCCATGGCATCCAGGGTGCCAGCGTCGCGCCCTGACCGCGACTTGCCACCACGGAGTAGCAGCGTCCTGGCGAATGGCCCCGCCAGGACGTTTAACCAACGTTTGTCCTACATTGCCACTGCACCAGCATGGTGCCGAAAATCGGCTTTTTTTGCCGAATTTCCCCACACCTTGCCTCTCATTTTCAACATGGGTCATGCAAGCGCTGCATAATGGTGCATTGAGTCGCTGTACCGTCAACAATCGTTACTGTTGGGGAAACGTCCAATGCCCTATGTCCACGACACCATTTTACGCCTGCGCCATAGTAGTCCGGCCCAGACTGAGTTCTACCAGGCCGCCGAAGAGGTCCTCGAGTGCCTGCGCCCACTCTTCGAGCGCAGCCCCTACTACCACGACCACAGCATCATCGAGCGCATCGTCGAACCCGAGCGCCAGATCATGTTCCGCGTCTGCTGGACCGATGACGCCGGCAAGGTGCGAGTCAACAAGGGCTACCGGGTGCAGTTCAACTCGGCGCTGGGCCCCTACAAGGGTGGCCTGCGCTTCCACCCCAGCGTCACCGCGGGCACCATCAAGTTCCTGGGCTTCGAACAGATCTTCAAGAACGCCCTCACAGGCCTGCCCATCGGTGGCGGCAAGGGTGGCTCCGACTTCGATCCCAAGGGCAAGTCCGACACCGAGATCATGCGCTTCTGCCAGTCGTTCATGACCGAACTCTATCGCCATATCGGCCCCGCCACCGACGTGCCGGCCGGCGATATCGGCGTGGGCGCCCGCGAGATCGGCTATCTGTTCGGCCAGTACAAGCGCCTGACCGGCTGCTATGAGGGTGTGCTGACCGGCAAGGGCCTGAGCTGGGGCGGCTCGCTCGGCCGCAAGGAAGCCACCGGCTACGGTGCGGTGTACTTCGCCCAGAGTATGCTCGAGTCCCGCGGCGAGAGCATTGAGGGCAAGACCTGCCTGGTCTCGGGTGCCGGCAACGTGGCCATCTATACCATCGAGAAGCTCTACGAACTGGGCGCCACGCCGATCACCTGCTCCGATTCCCGCGGTATGCTCCACGATCCACGCGGCATCGACCTGGCGCTGCTCAAGGAGCTCAAGGAGGTCAAGCGCATCTCGCTGGAGGCCTATCTGGCCACGCACCCCGAGGCGCACTACGTGCCGGTGGCAGACTACCCGGCCGATGGCCACGCGGTGTGGCGCATTCCGGCCGACGCCGCCTTCCCCTGCGCCACCCAGAACGAGCTGACCAAGGCCGATGCCGAGACGCTGCTCGGCAATGGCATCCGCTGCATCAGCGAAGGCGCCAACATGCCCGCCACCGCCGACGCCGTCGACCTGTTCCTGGATGCCAGGGTCGCCTACGGTCCCGGCAAGGCGGCTAACGCCGGCGGCGTGGCCACCAGTCAGCTGGAGATGGCCCAGAACAGCAGTATGCAGCAGTGGTCACTGGAGAAAGTCGATGCCAAGCTCAAGGCGATCATGGCCAGTGTCCACCGGCAGTGCGCCGACACCGCCGAGGAGTTCGGCGAACCCAGCAACCTGGTGCTGGGCGCCAACATTGCCGGCTTCCGCAGGGTCGCCGACGCCATGATCGAACAGGGCGTTGGCTGAGCTGGCAATCCCCTTGCCCGGCAATAGCCGGGCTTGGCCTTACTCGGCTATCATGCAGGCACCCAATAGTCATCCATAGGTTGCCCATGAGCTCAGAGTTAACCGATTTCGAACAACGCATGCAGCAGGAGATCGAGGACTTCCTCAAGCCTGACACCAAACCGACGACCACCCCGAGCAAGCCCGCCACGCGTCCCGTCAAGCTCGACAAGCACGACGCCAAGTCGATGAAGACTGGGCATATCGTCAAACTAGCGGTGCGCACCAAACAACTCGAGATGGACACTGCCTTCGAATACCACTCCACCAGCATCTCCAAGCTGGAAGCGCAGATGGACGCCGAGAAGGCCGCCCGTAAGGCCGGCTACCCCATCGTCGGCTACGTGATCGATATTCAGCGGCTTTAACTGTCCGATCTCAGAAGCGACGCAAGGCTGATTATCGACTCAGCTCTGGTCTTCAGCAGGCGCTTCCAACGCCGCATAGGCCACCATCTCCACCAGCATCTCCTCCCGGGCGAAGCCGGAAACGATGATCGCAGCGCGGTTGGGGAAGGGCGCCGTGACGTAGTCGGCGTAGAGGCGATTAACCGTGGCCAGGTCCTCGCGCCGGGTCACATAGATGAGCACCTGGGTCAGGTTCTGCATGCCGCCCCCCGCACGTTCCAGGGTATGGCGCAGGTTCTCGAGGGTCTGGCGCGCTTGTGCCTCGATGCCGCCCGCCACCACGGCGCCATCGCTACCAATCGGAATCTGGGCGGTAAACAGGATGCCGTTGCCGATAACGGCCCACTCCAGCGGCGCCTTGGCGGCGAACAGCTCGGTACGTACGGGATGGATCATGGGATCTCGCTCGATCAGTCGTTGTCGTTGACGCCGGCACCGGCGCCGCCACGCGAGGCCTCGCTGGACTCCACCAGCAGGCGCTGGGCCAGCGTCTTGAGCCGCGCCCAGATAGCGTCATCCACCTCGATCCCGTCGTGCAGGGCCTGCTGGCGGCAGGCCAGCAGCTCCGACTCAGAGTGGCGGGCCAGCAGGTCGAGGTCGTGGTCGGCGCCCAGGGAGGGCAGCAGCTCTACGTGGTTGGCCATCACCAGGGTGATACCGTCGTTGGGCTCGTTCTCTTCGGGCACCTCGCGCACCGAGTAGATCCTTACCTCCGGCGTGGCATGGCCGGCACGAAAGCCCACCACCTGTTCGGTGAGCGGCTTCTGGGCGTTGCGCCAGAACGCGGTGATATTGACCCCGCGCCCCGCCAGCCGGGCCAGGTAGCCCATGATCAGCTGGCGGTTATGACAGCGACGAATCTTCACCACCGAGAGCCCACGGGCCCGGGCCTTGGCATAGCCCAGCTCGGTGGCCAGGCTAATGCTGCGCAGCACGCTGTGGCCCTGGCCATCCAGTACCGCCAGGTCGCCATCCTGGTAGATCACCCGCGGTAGCGCCTCAGGGTCCTCGGCGAGCAGGAAGTCCAGGCCGCGATTGAGCTGATCGACGCCGTTGAAGCCGTGACACTGCATCCAGGCCACCATGTCGGCGGCATCGGCGGCATCGCCCTCGTCGAAGCCGATGCCGCCGAAGGCCTTGCGGCACAGGCCTTGCAGCTCGTTGAATGACACCTTCATGGAGATAGCCCTTGCGATAACGATGGGGGATGTACTCGCCCGCCCTTGCGGCGGGGCTCGAGGGGAAAGCTCCAGTCATCGAAATCCCTCAGATCCTGCGGCTCGGCGTTGAGCTCCTCGACCAGCGGCGCACCCTGGAAGAGCGTAATCCTGACCCAGCGGTCCGACTTGGGATCGAAGCGGCTGGCGCCGAAGAACGACAGCTTGGTGCGCAGCAGATGCATGGGCTTCATGTCGCGATGCCAGAGGTTGGCGTGAATATCGCCATAGGGCGCCTTGACCAGGCTCTGCACGCGGCGAACGATCTCCTTGTGGCGCGGATGCTCGAGCAGAAAGTCGACCACCTTGGCGCGGGGCGCTGCCTCCAGAAAATCACACACCGCCCGGTGGCTATGCGCCACCCGAGAGCCAATGGCGATGGACATCTCCTTCTCGACACCGGGTTCGGCGTGGCGCACCCCGAGGCGGGGCTCCTCCTTTTCCGCGGAGCGATACCAGAACCAGTAGGCCCCCTCGCTGCTCGCGTAGTCATGGCACAGCGCCCAACCGTAGTGTGTCTCGATCAGCTGACGCAGGCGCATCAGCGGCATGTCCGGCTCTAGATCCAGGTTCTCGTCGACGCCCATGCGCTCTTCCAGGGCGTCGACCGTCTGCGGGTAGAGCTCGATCAGCAGCGTATTGAGCAGTTCCTGGGCCTCCAGCGGCAGGGTCCGTGTCGCCCACTCCACCAGCTGCGACCAAAGGTCGGGCTCCAGGGGCACGCTGGCCAGCCAGGTCAGCACGTCCGGCAGCGCGGCCACGCTGGCGGCATTGCGCTCGCTCTGCTCAGGGTCCTCGGTGCGCGTCTCGGCCAGGTGCTGCATGGCGCGGCGGGTCAGCTCGATCAGTCGCTGGCGGTCGCGCTCCTCGGGCACTTGCCGCAGGGCCAGGGCCAGCGCCGTTTCGCGCTGGGTGACCCACTGGGCGATCAGCTGGGGATGGTTGATCAGGAAGGGCGCCATGCCGAGCCCGGTGGAGTTGCCAATCCCCAGGTAGCGCCGCAGTTCGGTGGCCAGCGGGCAGGCGGTCTCCGGCGCCCGGCAGGCGGCCAGGTGCTCCACCTGCTCGATGGAGAAGTGGCGCAGCAGGTAGACCCCGGCCATCTGCGCCGAGAAGGGTCGCCGGAAGTCGGGATTGTCGAGCAGGCGGGCAAAGTCGGCGAGACCGAACTTGCCATTGCCGTAGACCGCCGTGGTGCGATAGAGGTAACCAACCCGCGTCAGCCAGGCGGGGTCGGGCTGCTCGCCTCGTGCCAGGGCGTCGACGAAATGGGCGAAGTTGCGCAGGCTCTTGTTGGCCCGTGACAGTACCAGCACCCGGGGATGCTGACGTCCGGCTTCCTGCAGCGGCACATTGGCGGCCATCTGCGCCAGCAGGCTGTCATCCACGTCACCTTCGACCAGGCCGAAGGTGACATCCCAGGCCTCGGCGATTACCCGGTCGGAGCGCTGCTCATCCGCCAGCGGCTGGGCGAACATCACCCCGTGGTAGCGGGCGTTGGGCGTCTGCAGGCGATAGATCGCCGTGCCATGGCCCTCGGCGTTCAGCTCGAAACGCACCCGGCTGACCTGCCAGCGCTGGCGGGCCATCTGGCGCACCAGGCTGCGCACGAAGCTCAGTCGGGTGGCGTGCAGGCTGCCGAGGCGCTCGAGCCGCATTACCTCATCGGCAGGACGCAGCCCCAGGGGCAGCGCCGCCAGGCGTTCCACATCAGTCATTGACGATCACCTTGGGGCGCGTGGTGAGCCCCTGCTGCCGGGCCATGGCATAGGCCGCCTGGGGCCCGGTCCACAGCGAGGGCAGCAGCACCAGCGAGACCGGAATCGCGGTAATCACAATGAACTGCTGAAGAACGCCAATCTGTCCGGCCCCCATGTAGAGCAGAATGCCGGCCATCAACGACATGGCCACGCCCCAGAAGACACGCACTCCGACGTGGGGGCGATCATGCCCGGTACACACCACAGCGATGGCGTAGCTCATGGAGTCGCCGGTCGTCGCCACGAAGATGGTGGTCAGCAGCAGTATTGCCAAGGCCATCAGGACGCCGCCCGGCAGGGCCTGGGCAACGGTCAAGGTCGCCACATCGAACTGGAAGTTGTTGAGCGCTTCGGTCAGGTCGATTACCCCGGTCAGCTGGTAGTGAATGCCCGAGCCGCCCAGCAGGGTAAACCACACGGTTGTGGCAATCGGCGCCATTACCGCCACGGCCAGGATCATCTGGCGGATAGTGCGCCCACGCGAGATGCGTGCGACGAAGATCGCCATCAGCGGGCCGTAGCCGATGAACCAGGCGAAGAAGAACACCGTCCACCACTGCATCCACCAGGCCGGCGCGGTTTCCGAGGTCACGGTAGCCATGGCCAGGAATGAGCTCAGGTACTCGCCGAAGCCCTGCAAGTAGGCGTTGGTCAGAAATAGGGTAGGACCGAACAGGAAAATGATGACGGCAATCGCCAGCGCCAGGAAAACATTGAAGCGGCTCAGCATCTGTATGCCACGGTGGATACCTGTAGCGGCGGAGGTGACATAGAGCGCACCCAAAATGACCAGAATGACCAACTGGGTGCCATACCCTTCGGCGACCCCGACGAGCTCATGCAGCCCGAAACTGACCTGGGTGGCCAGGAAGCCGATCGGCCCCACGGTGCCGGCCACCACGGCGATCACACAGCAGGCATCGACCACCCCGCCGGGCCAGCCGCTCATCAAACGCTCGCCGAAGACCGGATAGAGCAGCGTCCTGGGCTGCAGCGGCAGTCCCTTATCGTAGTGGGCGTGGGCCAGCACCACGGCGGTTAACGAGCCCAGCACCGCCCAGGCCAAAAAACCCCAGTGCATAAACGACTGCGCCAGCGCACCGGCCACCGCCTCCGCGGTCCCCGGCTCGGTGTCAAACGCCGGCGGCGTGACCACGAAGTGATAGACCGGCTCGCCGGCGGCGAAGAACACACCACCTCCAGCCAGCAGCGTGCACATGATGATCGATAGCCACTTGAAGGTGCTCAGCTCGGGCGTGTCGAGACCGCCAACCCTGGCGCTGGCCGCCGGTGAGATGGCCAGCCCCATGGCGATGAAAAAGGTCAGCAGCAGCAGCAGCTGGAAGTAAGAACCAAGCATGGCGGCAGTCCAGGCGAAACCATTGCCGATGGCGTTGGCCACACCGTCGATGTCGATGATCGACATCACTACGAACAGCACCACGAAGCCGACGCTGAGTCCCAGGACGACGGGGTCTCCGAAGCGGTTGGCGTGCCCGGCGGGCGATCTTTGCGATGGATGATGGTCAGGCGTACTCATGATGTTTTCCTTGTTATGGATGAACCGCGGGTGGGAGAAATCAGCTCGTGGCCGGGATAGCGGCACGCTGCAGCAATGCCACCCAGTTACGGCCCATAATGCGCTCGACTTCGCTCTCGTCGAAACCGCGCTGGCGTAGCCCATTGATCAGGTTGGGGAAGTCGCGGCTGTCGCGCAGCCAGGCCAGGGGGCGCGGCCAGCCGGCATTGCTGGCGCTACCCTCGCCGTAGTCCATCTCCTTGGACCAGCGACCGTTGCGCATCCACTCGAGCACCGAGACCGGCTGGTCCTGACAGAGATCGGTACCCAGCCCCACGTGCTCGATGCCCATCAGGTCCACGGTGCGGGCGATCATCTCGCAGTAGGCCTCCAGGGTGCAGTCCGGCCCTCCCTTGAGATGAAAGGGGTAGGCTGAGAAGCCCAGCAGGCCGCCGCTCTCGGCGATGGCTGACAGCACGCGGTTGGACTTGTTGCGCTTGGCCTCATGGAAGAAGCTCGGATTGGCATGCGAGATGACCACCGGACGCTCGGAAAGCTCGATGGCCTCAAGGGTCGAACGCTCGGCGCTATGCGACATGTCGATGACCATGCCGACCCGATTCATCTCGCGGATCACCTGACGACCGAAGCGGGTGATGCCGCTGTCTTCGCTCTCGTAGCAGCCACAGGCCAGCAGGCTCTGGTTGTTGTAGGTGAGCTGCATGATCAGCAGACCCAGGCGGCGCATCACCGCCACCATGTCGATATCGTCCTCGATCGGCGAGCAGTTCTGGGCTCCCAGGAAGATCCCCACCTTGCCGGCCGCCTGGGCACGCAGAATATCGGCGGGCTCCAGCACCGGCATGATCAGGTCGGCGTTCTGCTCGAAGCGCCGATTCCACTCGCCCAGCCGCGAGAGGGTCTCACGCGTCGTCTCGTGGTAGACCAGGGTGGCGTGCACAGCATCGACGCCGCCTTCATGCATCTGCTGGAAGATCTCCCGGGACCAATTGGAGTACTGCAGGCCGTCGACGGTCAGCATTTGCTTGGACATGGAGCGCTCCTCAAGCCTTGACGTAGCAGGTCTTGACCACGGTGTAGAACTCCCGGGCATAGCGCCCCTGCTCGCGGGGGCCGAAGCTCGAATCCTTGCGACCGCCGAAAGGCACGTGATAATCGGTGCCGGCAGTGGCCAGGTTGACCATCACGCAGCCGGTCTCGGCGCGGGCCTTGAACTCGCTGGCCAGGGCCAGGGAATCGGTAATGATCCCGGCGGTGAGGCCGAAATTCGTGTCGTTGAGGGTGTCGATGGCCTCGTCCATGTCCGCCACCTTGATGACGCAGGCGATGGGGCCGAAGACCTCTTCACGGTTGATGGCCATGGCGTTGGTGGTACCGGTGAACAGGGTCGGCGCCATGAAGTAGCCCTCGCTATCGCAGTCGAGGCGCTCGCCACCGAAGGCCAGCTCGGCGCCGTCGGCCTTGGCGCGCTCGATCCAGGCCAGGTTGGATTCCAGCTGCCGGGCTTCGGCCACCGGGCCGATCTGCACCCCTTCCGCCAGGGCCGGCCCCACCTTGGCCTTGGCCAGGCGAGCCACCAGCTTGTCGACGAAGGCGTCATGCACGGTCTCATGGACGATCAGGCGAGACGAAGCGGTGCACTTCTGGCCGGTGCCGGAGTAAGCGCCGTTGAAGGCGGCCTCCACGGCCAGGTCGAGGTCGGCGTCCTGGGCGACGATCAGAGCGTTCTTGGAGCCCATCTCCAGCTGACATTTGACCAGATTGCCGGCGGTGGCTACCGCCACCCGGCGCCCCACCTCCAGCGATCCGGTAAAGCTCAGGGCATCGATCGCCGGGCTCGAGATCAATGCTTCACCGACGCTGCCACCGGCGCCCATCACCAGATTGAAGGTGCCGGTTGGCAGTGCCTGGCGGCTGATGATCTCGGTCAGCGCCCAGGCGCTGGCGGGTACCAGGTTGGCCGGCTTGAAGACCACCGCATTGCCGAAAGCCAGCGCCGGGGCGATCTTCCACACCGCCGTGGCCATGGGGAAGTTCCAGGGGCTGATCACCCCCACCACGCCGACCGGCTCGCGGCGAGTCTCCACCTCGATCCCGGGACGCACCGAATCGACCCGCTCGTCGATCTGGCGCAGCACCTCGGCGGCGTAGTAGTGGAAAAACTGTGCGGAACGATAGACCTCCCCGACGCCCTCGGCTAGCGGCTTGCCCTCCTCACGGGAGAGCAGGCATCCCAGCTCCTGTTTGCGCGCCGCCAGCTCGTCGCCGATGGCCATCAGCAGCGCATAGCGCTGTTCCAGGCCACTCCTGGCCCACTCGCGCTGGCCCTGCCTGGCCGCGGCGATGGCCTCTCCGACCTGGGCGGCACTGGCCTGGGCATAGTGGCCGATCAGGTCCTGGCGATCCGACGGGCTGAAGTTAGCGGCGGTGCTTTCACCCTCGACCCATTGGCCGGCGATAAAAAGGGAGTGGTTGGCTGACATGATGATCTCCTGAATAGCGTTGACATCATCCTAGGAGAGGCACCAATATAAGGATAATCAATAAATTATAAAAATTGATCAAAAAATCTTACCATGCTCCCAGAACTCAAGATCCAGCCGCTCCGCTATGTATTGGCGATCATCGATCACAGCGGCTTCCATGCCGCCGCCAAGCAGTTGCATCGCAGCCAGCCTGCCATCTCCATGGCGGTACGCGATCTGGAGTCCCGCCTTGGCCAGCGGCTGTTCGAGAAGGGCAACGGCCAAACATTACTTACCCCCTTCGGACACTGGTGTGAACCGCGCTTTCGCGAGCTGGTAGCCCATCACGACCGCCTGAGCCGCGACGCAATGGCCTTGGCGAGCGCCCAGGTGGGTCGTGTCGATATCGCCGCGGTCCCCTCAGTGGCCAGCCGGCTGATGCCTGCCATCCTGGCCAGCTTCGTGCACGACTATCCCGGCATCGAGATCAGCCTTCAGGACGGCCACTCCGAGGGGGTCAACCAGATGGTACTCAGGGGCGAGGTGGAACTCGGCATTACCAGCATATGGCTGCCCGACGAGGCGCTGAACTTCACCCCCCTGCTACAGGACGAGATAGGGGTGGTGTGCCGCGACGATCACCCCCTGGCCAATCATGATCAGCTGCATTGGCAGGCACTGATCGGCCATCCCTTGATCAGCAACGGCACCTCGCGACTGCTGGAGGGCTCCCCCGCCGCCGAGCTACTGGTCGAGAGCACGCTATATATTTCCAACATGATCTCCCTGACCGCCATGCTCGAGGCCGGCATCGGCATCACCACCCTGCCGCGCCTAGCCTTCCAGGAGGAGCATGAGCGGCTGCGCTTCGTCCCCCTCTCCACGCCCAGGCTGGAGCGGCAGATTGGCCTGCTGCGCCGGGCACGACAAAGCCTCTCGCCTGCCTGTGAGGCGATGCATGAATACCTGCTTGAAAGGCTGGTGGGATCCCACAACGAGGAAGGGCCTACGGCGGAACCGTAGACCCTCGGAATAGTGGCGCGCCCAGAAGGATTCGAACCTTCGACCCCTGCCTTCGGAGGGCGTTCTTTCCATATTTCACCATACACTAACAGAAACAACAAACGGCAATTATACCCAATAAAAACAATGCATTAGATATATATTATTGTTTCCTGTTTGTTGCCACTCAGCGCCCGGTATATCCTGTTCATGGAACCTATTTGGAACCTGGAAACCGAGACCACGGGTATGGGCAATAAAACAGAGCGGCTTACGACAAGGGTGCTGGAGCGCCTCGCCAAGGAGTTGCCCGAGGGCGCCGAGGTATGGGATAGCGAAGAACCCGGCTACCACGTCCGCGCCGGCAAGCGTGGTTTATCGCTGCGAGTGTCCTACTACAACCTGTCAGGGAAGCGCCGCGTGCAGACCCTTGGCCGTTATGGCGTCGGCAACATGACCGCCGCGAAGGGCCGCAAGGACGCCGCCGAGGTGCTGGGCATCGTTGCCCAGGGAGGCGACCCCCGCGCGGTGATGGAGGAGGCCAAGTCCGAGGAGAAGCGCCAGCAGCAGCAGACCTTGGGCGCTTACCTGGATGGCCCCTACACCGTTACCCAGCGCCGCAAGAAAGACGGCACCGCGACCCTGCAGCGCATCCGTAGAGCGTTCGTCGATTGGCTCGATAAACCCATGAGCGAGATTGCCCGCGGCGACGTCGAGCGCTGGCAGGGCGAGCGAGAGGCCAAGGGTGAGGCACACAGCACCAGCCGTCGCCACCTTGGCGCGCTCAAGACGCTGCTGGCGCATGCGGCCGAGCGTCATGTGATACCCACCAACCCGCTGGCGCGAATAAGCCTACAGCGGCCGGCCATGAGCGATGAGGAGATGGCCGAGCAGGCATCCCAGCGCCGCTACCTCGAAGCCGAGGAGGTCGAAGCGCTGTTTGCTGGCCTGGCGGCATACCAAGATAACAAGCGCATCCAGCGCCGCAGCAGCCGAGCCCATGGCAAGGCGTATCTGCCCGACCTGGATGGCTTGGCCTATGTAGATCACGTCGCGCCGTTCATCACGCTGATGTACTTCACTGGATTCCGGCCTGGCGACCTTTTCGGCCTGCGCTGGGATCACGTCAATCTGGCCTTCCGCACCGTCCGCAAGGTGGTAGAGAAGACAGCCCACCACCGCCCCGAGCCTCAGACCTTCCCACTTTCCACTGCCGCTGTTGACGTGCTCAAGACCTGGCACCAGCAGCAGGGCGAGCCCAAGACCGGACTGGTATTCCCGTCAGGGCGCAACGGTAAACGCATGGACAAGAAGGCCATGCAGAAGCCGTGGGCTACCGTCCGCAAGCTGGCCGGCCTTCCTGGTGACCTGCTGCTGTACAGCCTGCGACATAACTTCGCCAGCCAACTGGTCATGGCAGGCGTTGACCTGCTGACCGTTTCCAAGTTGATGGCCCACGCCGACATTCAAACGACGATCAAGTATTACGCCCACCTGCGGCCTGACCACTCCCGCGATGCTGTCGAGACGTTCGTCAAGCTGGCGCCGGGTCATGATTCCGCCGCCGATCAGGCGGCACAAGAAGGCCCCGGGGTGATTGAGCACCCCGGGGCCATACACATCGGCAACCACTGAAGGAGATGCCGACATGCCCAACAAGACTACCATGATCAGCAGTACCAACCCCGCGCCAGCCTCTGACCTGGACATTGCCCAGCAGGAGGTAAGCAAATTCACTTATGAAATCAGCCGGGCAACCTGCGCCCTCCGCAGCTTGGGTGAGGTTATGAGTGATCCAGATCACCCCATTGATCCTGGCAACATCGGCGGCCTTTGCCTAGCTGTGACAATGGTCGGTGATTACCTGGAGCTCTTCGCAGACGATCGACAGTATCTGCTCGACCACATAGAACAAGAGCGATTAGCGGGCGGTAGATAAGCCCGAGAACACACGCAATAGCTGACGAGGAGATACCGATATGCAACAACGGATGAACACCGATCACCTGACCACCTACCCCGTACACCTGGCCCGTACCGGTGAGCGCCTGCTGGTGCCTGCCCAGGACTGGCGCGAGGCGCTTAAGGTCACCGGCAGGCCCGACGCCTGCCTGATAGAAGAGCGTGTCGACCTGCTGGGCGATAGTGGCGCTACGATTGACGTCACCTTCGATCCCGACACCCCCACCACCATCACCACCCGTTGCAGGCAGGGCACCGACGTCGAGCGCGTGTCGTTCGCCCTGTCTTGCGTGGCCGACTATCTGGATAAGGAGCTGGCGGGAGCCGTCCGAGCCTGAGGCGCAACACGTTGGCACCGGTCGGCTGCGGATGCTGCGGAATTGCGGAAACCCGCACCGCTGCCGGCCGCGCCGCCTGCGGACGCGTTGCGGACGATTGCGGAAACCGGCCGGCTGTTCCGTGCTGGCGCCAGCACCGGCCAGCCGGCGACCGATCAACACCACCTGGCCCTGGTAGCCCACCGTGCCGCCCGAGCCCAGCGCCAGCCCGAGGAGGTGCGCCCATGGATGACGAGCTGAAGGCAAACCGCTACAGCGAGCATGACAAGCAGCGCGATGATGCCTTGGTGAGCGCAGCAATTGATGCGCTGCGCGCCTTGGAAAATCGCCTTGAGGAGCTGGCGCCTGGCATAACCGAAGATCCCGATAACGTGCTGCCCGAATCTGCCGGCAGATGGAGGTTTGATAGCTTTCCGCGTGTGGGGCTGGCACTGCTGTCGCACATGATGCAGACAGGCAGCCATGATCTGGTGGGCAGCGCGTCTGTGTGGGAAATCCACCGCGAGACGATCCAGAGTGTCCGGCAGGTATATCAAGCGCGTTACCCACGTGAGCCGTTGCGGCTGGCGCTGGCAGAGCATGGCTACTCCCGATACCGAGGATTCCCACCGTCATCTTCCAGCACAAGCGAGATAGACCGGCATTTTATCGAGTATGCCCAAGAGCTGGTGAAGCACTACGGCGAGGGTGCTATCAGCCCAAACAGCGGGCAGGCCGTGAGGAGCCGGTGCAAGGAAGAGGAATACAAAGACATAGCCGAGCGGTTTCATGAGCTGCATACGGCCGATCCCGAGCAATTCCCGAGGTCTGGGACCGGCTACACGGCTGCGGCCGCCGTCATGGCTGATGAAGGCTTCAAGAAGGTGAGCAAGACCAAAGTAGAGTCAGCTTACACGAGTTCTGACCTATACCTGTCCGCCGTCATGTTCGGCGTTCTCAAGAGTCCTAAAAGCAGGCGTTAATCGGTATCCCAGAATTTCGCCTGACTTTCTGGGACTGATCTTCCAAGACCATATACCAGCCTAGAAGAGCCACGACCGGCAACCACCGGATTTAGGAGGCTCTTCAATGCCCACCAAGACACAACCCCCCGGCGACATTCTGGCCAATGCCCTGGCCCGCTACCGCGACGGCTTCGACCCGGCACTAATCGAGCTGCCAGAGTCCGCCGTCTTCCCTGGCCTGATTCCCGCCCAACCAGCCACCGCCCGCAAGGCACGCACCACTGGCAGCCTGCTAGGCCGCCCGGCCCCACGCTTCGTCAAACGTGGCCGCACCGTCCGTTACCGACTCAAGGATGTCCTGGACTGGCTGGCCGATGGCGATACCTATGGCAGCACGGCCGAGGCGGGCAGGGCCGCGTCATGAGCCTGGCCACCTTCACCGTCCACCTGGCACGCACTGGCGAGCACAAGCATGTGGCCGCCCGAGACTGGCAGACAGCGCTCAAGGCCACTGGCCGGCCTGACGCCTGTCTGCTGGCAGAGCGCGTCGACCTGCTAGGCAATAGTGATCCCGCGATTGACGCCACCTTCGCCCCCGACTCACCAACCGTCATCACCACCCGCTGCCGAGAGGGAACCATCGCCGATCGCATGGCGTTTGCGCTGGCCTGCGTGGCCAATCACCTGGACACGCAGGCCACCGGGGAGGGTGCGGCATGACTCACGAACAAGCCGCCGTGCTGGTGGAGAGCGCCAGCGACTTGCTGGCGCTGGGCAACCGACTGGAGATCATCGCTCAGGCCATGGCTGATGCTGGCGAGCCCCAGGCCCACCACCAACCGCTGGCCGATGCCACCGGGCAGATAGGCGCCGCCATGCGCGGCATCTTCAACGCTCTGGAAATCGCCCATGCCGATGGAGGAGGCCCATTCCGTGAGAGCTGAGACGAGAGCGCCCGGCCATAAGGGCCGGGCACTGGGACAAACGTGCGCGCACAACGCACCCCATCATCATAGCATCACCACCGCGCTGGCCGAGGCGCTGGCCGGCCGCGGCGTCACAGGCCTGGTGATCCATGCCGATGGCGGCGTTCACCGCTTCGATGCTCCCGACAAGCGCCGCGGCAACCTGGCCGGCTGGTATGTCTGCCCCACGCCCGAAGTAGCAGTGTTCGGCTACTGGCACACCGGAGAGCAACAGACCGTGACGCTTGCCGGCGAGCATGACCCCGTCGCCGCAGAGCAGGCCCGGCAAGCCGCCGAGCGCGCGCGGCGAGAACGAGATGCCCAGCGCCAGCGAGATCACGCCGAAGCCGCCCTGCGAGCTCGCCATCTATGGGCCGCCGCCCAGCCGGCAGGCCACCATCACCCCTACCTGCAAGCCAAAGGCACCGCCCCCCATGGACTGCGCCAGCATGGCGACGTGCTGTTGGTGCCGCTGTTCTGTGATGGCGTGCTGGTCAACCTGCAGCGCATCCACCCTGATGGCGGAAAGCGCTTCCTTCCCCGCGCGCGGCTCAAGGGCGCCGCTTCCCTGGTAGGCCGCCTTGCTGGCGCTGGGCGCGTATACCTGTGCGAGGGCTGGGCCACCGCCGCCACACTGCATGAGGCAACCGGCTGCCCGGTAGTAGCCGCGATGACCGCCAACAACCTGGCGACCGTGGGCCGCAACTTACGCCAGCGCCTCCCTTCCGGGGTGGCCATCACCGTGGCCGCCGATAACGACCACCGCACCGAAGGCAACCCAGGCATCACGGCAGGCCGATCCGCCGCCCAGGCGATCCGCGCAGACCTGACCTGGCCGCGCTTCCCTTGCTCCGGTTGTGCCTGTACTGACTTCAACGACCTGGCGCGGTGCCAGCAGGAGGTGGCCCTATGACCCTGGCCGCAGTGAGAGAGCAGGGCGAGCAACCGCCCGAGCGCGCCGGCCGTATCGAGACCGCGCCGCTACCCTTGGCCGAGAGAGAGACGGCACCTGATTACCCACTGGAAGCGTTGGGGTCGGTATTGGGCGAAGCCGCCGAGCGCCTGGCCTACCACGTACAGACCCCGCGCGGCATGGCCGGCCAGTCGGTGCTGGCGGCCGCTGCGCTGGCCGTGCAAGGACTGGCGGATGTTGCCCGAGGCCCCCACGGCAGCGGGCCGGTGTCACTGTTCTTCCTAACCGTGGCCGGCAGCGGCGAGCGGAAATCGAGCCTTGACCGCCTGGCGCTGGCGCCGATCCGTGAGATGGAGACCGAAAAGCGTCAGCACCACCCCGAGGAGCTTGCCGCCCACAAGGCCGCCCGCGAGGCGTGGGAGATGCGCCGCGACTCCCTGGTAAGCGCCGCGAAGCCCAAGGGCAAACAACCCATGAGCGAAAGCGAGGCTACCTATCTGCAAGAGACCTTGGCCGCCATCGACGCCGAGGAGCCGCAACCCCCGCCGACGCCGAGTGTGACGTTCAGCGAACCCACCGCCGAGGGCATCTATCGCCACCTGCAGCACAACCACCCGAGCGCTGGATTGTTCTCTGATGAAGGCGTCGGGTTTTTCGGCGGCCACGGCATGAGCGAAGAGGGACGCGGACGAACCGTGGCCATGGTAAGCAAGCTGTGGGATGGCGACCCGATTACCCGCACTCGAGGCGCGGCCGGTGATTCTGGCGTGCTGGCCGGCCGGCGCCTCTCTGCCCACCTGATGCTTCAACCGGTAGTAGCCGCCAAGGTGCTGGGCGACCCGCTACTACAAGGCCAAGGCTTCCTGGCTCGCTTCCTGATCGTGCAAGAGCCCAGCCTGGTAGGCCAACGCCTGCTGAAAGGCCGGGACCCGAGCCAAGGGCCGCACCATGACCCGGCTATCGCCCGCTATTGGTCGAGGCTGTCGGAGTTGGTCCGTGCGCCCCTGAAGGTGGACGAAAGCGGCGCCATTACCCCCAGGCCAGTTCAGATCGGTGCCGAGGCATACACCGCATGGGCACGACTGCACGACGCTATCGAGGTGGAGAGTAGCGAAGAAGGCCGCTTCCGTGACGTTCGGCCATTCGCCAGCAAGGCCGCCGAAAACGCCGCGCGCATCGCCACTGTGCTGGCACTGGTTGAGGGAGAGGCCGCGCCGACCGTGGACCACATCGAGCGTGCCGGCCGACTGGTGGCCTACTACCTGGAGTCAATGGCGATCCGCACCGCCGAGGCGCGGCAGGACACAGAGGAGCTGCGGGCCAGGGAATTGTTGGAGTGGATCAAGGGCCACGGTGGCGTGCTTCACGCGCAGGACTTCAAGCGCCTACCGAGCGAGTACCGCAGCGCCAAGAAGGCACGTCCACTGCTGGCTTTCCTGGTGGATACCGGACACCTGCAAATTGACGGCAGCAGCCCACGTGGACTGCCAGCGAGCTGGCGCCTGGCAGGGGAGGTGTGAGCCATGATCGACCTGATGGAGATTGGTCGCCGTCTATGGGAGGACGGCGAACCTAATGCTGTTGAACAGCATGCCACCGACCTGATGGCGCTTAGCAGCGAGGTATGGGAGGAGCCGGCAGGCGATTCCCCGCCCCCGCAGGAATCCGCAGCCATCCGCAATGTATCCGCAGCCGCAGAGCCCTACCCCGCGCAGATTTCCGCAAATCCGCAAAATCCGCAGGCTGCCTTGCCAGCGCCAGCCCATGAAGCCGAGACGATCGTCACCGCCCTGGTGATGGGCGCCGGCCATGACCTTGGCCTGCCCCTGGTCAACCGCTTGCGCGATGTGCTGGCGCCGATGGATAGACCAGCTCGCGCCAGCATGGCAGCCGCGATTGATGACGCCTTCAAGGCCGCCCAGAGCGCCGAGGAGGCTCGGCAGCAGGTGGTCAAGCTGCTGGATTCCCACACCCCCAGGCAAGCCAAGCCCGAGCGCCTGGCTGGCCGACCAGACTGGATCACTTGGATAGCCGGGCAATGCCCGCTGCTGCCCGAGGATCGTGCCTTCATCCAACGGCGGCTGCATACCCTGCCGCCCAGGGCTGCAGAGCGTGCTGCACGCCGCTATGTCGAGACCTGGCAGGCCGCCGCCGTGGCCGAGCCCAAGCCCCAGGCCAAGGACAATCGAGGCCGCACGGCCGCAAACCGTACCTTGCTGGCGCTGGTGCGCCGCTGAGCCGACAGGAGGGCACCACCAGCCCCTGGATCATCGGCGCGGGTCCTCCCCAGGACTGGAGCCATCGGCCACGGGGGAGCGTAACCGCGGAATTCGACCAAATTTCGCGTTTTTATGGATCGTCAGCAGCACCTGCCACCAACCCGCATGGTTGAGCGGTTCTAGGGTGGCGAAGGTGACGATTTGGCAGCAGCAATCACGCCGGGACACCGGCACCAACCAACGCCGGAGAACCGGCGTCGAATGAGAGAGGTAGCACCATGACAGCAACAGTAAAGAGTAAGGCGACCGCGGCGGCAGATAGCTGGACCGCTTGGCTTGAGCAGCTCGAGCAGCTTCAAGCAGAGCGCGCCGAGACAGCCGGCCTGCATGACGCTCGCCAGCGGCTAGAGCGCGCGCGGAGCGGAATACAGTTTCTGATCGACAAGGCTTGGAATAACTCACTCACGCCGATCGACTTGGACCGCGCCGCCATGCGCGGCGATGAGTCAGCCCAGAATGCGCGCGCCGTTTTACGTGGCGATAGCGACGAAGGCGGCGACCACCACGCCGCCGCCACCTTCCTGCTGGGGCTGCTGAGCAAGGCAAGCCGCAGGGACGACTGGAAAAATCAGCCCGAGGAGCGTCGCACCTTCATCACGGGCCTGGAGACCAACCTGCGCGACGCCATTGCAACCCTTGAGCAGGCCAACGGCGAGGTGACTGATTTGGAGCAAGCCCGGGCTGCCGTCGACCAGCGCCTCGAGGCATTGGAGAAGAAGGCACCAAAGGTCTCTGCCTCGAGCCTGGCCCTGCTTGGCAAGGAGCGCGACGCCGCCGCAGAGCAGCGCGATCGCCTGGCTGCCGCCTTGGAGAGCCTGGCCGCCGACGATAGTCCGCTGGCGCTGGCACGTGAGGCCGAGCGCACTGCCCAAGAGCGGCTCGAGGAGGCCGAGGCGCTGGTGGCCATGGGGGAGGCCAATACCGAAGAAGAGAAGGCCGCCAGGGAAGAGGCGAAGCGTGCAAGCCAAGCCCTCGAGCAGCAGCAAGCTGAGCACCGCCGGCAAGAGGCGGCACGGCGAGGCATGGCGCGCAAACTCGAGCAGGCAGATAGTCACCTCGACACCCTGTCCCGGGCCTATCGGGAGGCGCTTGCCCGGGTCCGACACGCTGAACTGGCCGCCCTCGAGACAGAGCTTGTCGCAGACCTTGAGGCGCTGGCATCTGATCGCCTCGCCAGGCTCGCCCAGATCTACCGGGACCTTGCCGAGGCAGAGCCAGGTAATGACTACGGCACCGCGGTCATGAAAGTGAAGCTGCCACACTTCTACCACCACGAGCGCCGCAGCGAGCTGAACTCAGCCGGTCTGGTGCTAGGTCCGGGTAGCGGCAAGGCACTGGTATGAGCTAATTCAGCACCTCCCGCTTACCGTAAAGCCGTCAGGGGCAAAGCCTGGCCGCGGCGGCAGAAGCCCGCCTGAGCCCCAGCAAGGTCTATGCCCGGCTTGCTCAGCGGAGTAAGCACTGATGGCAACCTAACCCATGATGCCCATGGGCGCCGGGTACTGGTGAACCGCCCGGCTTTTGCGCCCCCGCTTGGGGGCGCTTTTTTGGCAGTAGTGTCCCGAGTGCCAGCTAATGGCGAGCAGCTGCATACAGGGCTGGGCAATGCCGTAAGGCCATGAGTTAGCTCAATTCCCGCAACCGGCCGGAGACAACGCCACCCACCAGTGCAGAAATCCGCAAGCGCCCGCAACCTATCCGCAGCCGTCAAGCCGCGCCCGTCGTGCTTTTCCGCAAATCCGCAAAATCCGCAGCCTTGTACGGTAGGCCCAGCGAGCGACTATCGCCACCTGCCCCTGTGCCCCTTGGCCAGTGCTGGCGCCAGCCGACCCGCGAGAACCTGGTCAACGACTTTCCGATGCATGGAACCTATTTGGAACCTGGTAGAGGGATCACGAAAAACGGCCACCGCCGCGATTGGCTAAGTGGCCGTTTTTACAGGTGTTATTGGCGCGCCCAGAAGGATTCGAACCTTCGACCCCTGCCTTCGGAGGGCAGTACTCTATCCAGCTGAGCTATGGGCGCGCGGCTGCAGCGGGCTGCAGTGCGTTGAAGCGGGCACAATGCTAACCGCCTGCCTGGCGAGTGTCCAGCACCGCCGCGGCCGCGGCGCAAGGGCCTTCGCCAAATGGCCTGCAATGGGGCATTTTCCTGGCAAACCTCTTGCCGGTATACTGGTGCCATTCTTCGTGCCTGGCGCGGCTGCTGGTGGCATGGCGGCGCCCCACACAATAACGCATCGAGCAGTTCTCGATACCGGACCGTAAGAGGTGGTGAGAGTGAATTCCAGCAAGTTGATCATCGGGTGCCTGACCACCCTGGGCCTGGCCGTGGCGGCCGCCTCCCAAGCACACGCCGAGGCTGATCGTGATGCCATTTCCGAGCGCCTGCGGCCAGTGGGCCAGGTGTGTCTGCAGGGCCAGGACTGCGGCACCGCTGCGGCCGCCGAAAACGGCGACGCTGCCGCGGATAACGGTGGCGGTATCGACGGCGAGGCGATCTACGGCCGCGTCTGCGCCGCCTGCCACGACAGCGGTGCTGCCGGCGCGCCGATGATGGACGACGCCGACGCCTGGGCCGATCGGCTCGACCAGGGCATCGAGACCCTCTACGACCACGCCATCAACGGCATCGGCGCCATGCCGGCCCGCGGCGGCGACTCCAGCCTCTCCGACGAAGAGGTCATGGCGTCTACCAACTACCTGATTGAATCCGTCTACGACGGCGACCTGCCGGAAATCGGCGGTGATGACGAGGCCGAGATGGCCGACGCTGCCAACGGTGAGGAAGAGACCGACGTCGCCGCCAACGGCGAGGAAGACGCGGCCGCCGAAGAAGAGGTAGCGGCTACCGAGGAAGAGAATGGCCTGGATGGCGAAGCGCTGTATGCCAGCGGTGGCTGTGCGGCCTGCCACGCCAGCGGTGCAGCCGGCGCGCCGATCCTTGGCGACGACTGGGGCGACCGTCTCGACCAGGACATGGAGACCCTCTACGACCACGCCATCAACGGCATCGGTGCCATGCCGCCCAAGGGCGGCAACACCAGCCTCTCCGATGAAGAGGTCGAGGCCATCGTCGACTTCATGGTCGCCGAGTCCGAATAAATGACCTGAGCGGTTGAGGTCATTGCTTTGAAGGGCGCCAGTTGGCGCCCTTCCTGCGTCTGGGCGGTTCCTGCTGGCAGGTGAAGGCTTTGCTAGTTGAGTAGCGAGCGAATACCCGCCAGGGCATCCTTGCCGCGGGCCTGCTTTTTCTCCGGGTCTTCCTTGTCGGCGCGCCCCTCCCAGGCCAGGTCCGCCTCGGGCAGTTCGTCGAGGAAACGGCTCTGGGTGCAGTCCATCAGCTCGCCGTAGCTCTTGCGCTGGCGGGCCAAGGTCAGGGTCAGGGTGCGTCGCGCGCGGGTGATGCCGACGTAGGCCAGGCGGCGCTCCTCCTCCACCGTACCCGCCTCGATGGCGTTGCGGTGCGGCAGCAGCTCCTCCTCCCAGCCCATCAGGTAGACGTGGGGGAACTCGAGGCCCTTGGAGGCGTGCATGGTCAACAGCTGGACGCGGTCGGAGTCGTCCTCCTCGGCCTGCTGTTCGAGGATGTCGCGCAGCACCAGCCGCGAAATGGCGGCTTCGACGCTGTCGGTTTCGGTGTCTTCGCTGGCGATGCTCTCGTCTCCGGTCTCGTCGGGCGCACGCTGCATCGACTTCTCGAGCTGGTCGATCAGGATCCACACGTTGGCCATGCGCCGCTCGGCGATGGTCGGCGCGCTGGCGTTCTGGTAGAGCCATGCCTCGTAGTCCATCTCGCGCAGCATGTCGCGGATGGCGTGGATCGCATCGCCGCCGTCCATGCGCAGCCGCACGCCGTCGATGAAGTGGGTGAAGCGTCCCAGGCGCTCCACGGCGCGGGTCGGCAATAGCTGCTCGAGCCCCAGCTCATGGCAGGCGGCGAACAGCGAGCTGCTGCGCTCGGTGGCGTAGTTGGCGAGCTTCTCCAGGGTGCCGGGGCCGATCTCGCGACGCGGTACGTTGACGATGCGCAGGAAGGCGTTGTCGTCGGCGGGGTTGATCAGCAGCCGCAGGTAGGCCATGGCATCCTTGATCTCGTTGCGCGAGAAGAACGAGGTGCCGCCGGAGAGCTTGTAGGGAATCTGGTAGTGCTGCAGCTTGAGCTCCAGCAGCCGGGCCTGGAAGTTGCCGCGGTAGAGCACCGCGAAGTCGCGCCACTCGGCACGCTCCTTGATGCGCCGGGTGAGGATCTCGCTGGCCACCCGCTCGGCCTCGGCCTCCTCGTGGCGGTTGACCACCACGCGGATCGCCTCGCCGTCGCCCATGTCCGACCACAGGGTCTTGTCATAGACGTGGGGGTTGTTGGCGATCAGGGTATTGGCGGCGCGCAGGATGGTGCCGGTGGAGCGGTAGTTCTGCTCCAGCTTGATCACCTTGAGGCGCGGAAAGTCCTCGCCCAGGGTCACCAGGTTTTCGGGCCGCGCGCCGCGCCAGGCATAGATCGACTGGTCGTCGTCGCCGACCACGGTGAAGGTCTTGCGCTCCTCCATCAGCAGCTTGACCAGCAGGTACTGCGAGACGTTGGTGTCCTGATACTCGTCGACCAGCATGTAGTGGATCTTGCGCCGCCAGCGCGCCAGCGCCTCGGGGTCGTCGCGCAGCAGCACCACCGGCAGCAGGATCAGGTCGTCGAAGTCCACCGCGTTGTAGGCCTTGAGGTGGCGGCCGTAGGCCTCGTAGACCCGCGCCGCGAAATGCTGGTCATCGTCGGCGGCGTGGGACAGCGCCTCGCCGGGCAGCACCAGGTCGTTCTTCCACTGCGAGATTTGCCCCTGCACGGCGTTGATTTGCTCGGCGTCGACCTGGGCGTCCTTGTTCATCAGGTCGCGCAGCAGCGCCTTGGCATCCTCGGGGTCGAACAGCGAGAAGCCCGGCTTGTAGCCTAGCGCCTTGAGCTCGCCGCGGATGATGTTGAGCCCCAGGGTGTGGAAGGTCGAGACGGTCAGGCCGTGGCCCTCCTTGCCCTTGAGCATCTGACCGACGCGCTCCTTCATCTCGCGGGCGGCCTTGTTGGTGAAGGTCACCGCGGCGATGCGCCGGGCGCTCATGCCGCACTCCTGCACCAGGTAGGCGATCTTGGTGGTGATCACGCTGGTCTTGCCCGAGCCGGCCCCGGCCAATACCAGGCAAGGCCCGTCGATATAGCGCACGGCGTCCTGCTGGCGGGGATTGAGCTTGGCCAGGCGCTGCTGGATCGACATCGCTTACTCCTTGGTGGGCTCGCTGGCACCGGCGAACCCCAGCTGCCGCCAGGCCTCGTAGACGATGATGGCGCAGGCATTGGAGAGGTTCAGGCTGCGGCTATCGGCTAGCATGGGAATACGCAGGCGCTGCTCGGGTGGCAGGGCATCGAGCAGCGCCTGGGGCAGGCCGCGGGTCTCGGGGCCGAACACCAGCGCATCGCCGCGGCGATAGCTCGGCTCATGGTAGCCGCTGCGACCGCGGGTCGATACGGCAAATATCCGCTCGGGTGCCAGCGCCTCGACAAAGGCCGGCCAGTTGCGGTGCACGCGCACCGCCGCCCACTCATGGTAGTCGAGGCCGGCACGCCGCAGGCGCTTGTCGTCGAGCACGAAGCCCAGCGGCTCGATGAGGTGCAGCCGGAAACCGGTATTGGCGCACAGCCGGATCAGGTTGCCGGTATTGGGCGGGATCTCGGGTTGGTACAGCACCACGTCGAGCATGCGCTATCCGCGTGTCGGGCCCCAACGCACTCGGGCCCGGCTCGGCAAGGCCGAGGGGCCCGATATAGCGCCGCGGGCGGTGGATCAGAAGGTCAGTCGCACCCCGGCATGGGCGCCGCTGTCCAGCGTCTGGTTGCCCGGCGAGGTGTCGAAATCGGCGCGCAGGCGGCGATAGCCGACATAGCCGTCGACGTTGCGGGTGAAGGCGTAGCGCGCCCGCACGCCGACTTCGAGGCTGTCGTCGAGGTCGCTGGTGGTCACCACGCTGGGGGTGTAGAACGCATAGCCGCCCAGCGACACCGCCGGTGCCTGGGGCAGGTAGGCGTAGCCGTAGCCGCCCAGGCCGAGCCCGCCGCCGTTACCGTAGTCGGTGTCATACTGGCTCCAGCGCGCGCCGATGCCGATGTCCAGGTCGCTGTTGCGATCCACGCCGAGCAGCTGGATATGCCCCTGGGTGGCATCGTCGCGGTAGTCGCTGTGCAGGGTGCCGCCCCCCAGGGCGATGCCCGGCGCGATTTCGCCGGCGGCGTCGAACTGCACGGCGTCGCCGCTCAGGTTGAGGTCGAGGCTGCTGGCCGCAGAGGCGGCGCTGGCAGCCAGCAGCAGCGTGCTGCCGGCCAGGACGAGGAAGGTACGTTGCATGGCATGTCTCTCACGTACAGGCTGATGGAAAAACGCGAGTCAATGACCCACGCCGTAGCGGGCGCGATAAGCGCGAATCGCTTCGGCGTGGGGCCGCATCGACTCGCCGGCATGCTGCTCGAGGTACTCGAGCACCATATCCAGGGTGACGATGCTGACCACCGGCATGGCATAGCGCTGCTCGACTTCCTGGATGGCACTCAGCTCGCCGGCACCGCGCTCCTGGCGGTCGAGGGCGATCACCACGCCCGCCGCCTCGGCGCCGGCTGCATCGATCAGCGCCATCACTTCGCGAATCGCGGTGCCGGCGGTGATCACGTCGTCGATGATCAGGATACGCCCGGCAAGCTCGGCGCCGACGATATTGCCGCCCTCGCCGTGGTCCTTGGCTTCCTTGCGGTTGAAGGCGAACGGCAGGTCGCGGCCGTGATGCTCGGCCAGCGCCACGGCGGTGGTCGCGGCCAGCGGAATGCCCTTGTAGGCGGGCCCGAACAGCACGTCGGCGTCGATGCCGCTGGCCTCGATGGCCTGGGCATAGCAGCGCCCCAGCCGCACCAGGGCGGCGCCGCTCTTGAACAGCCCGGCATTGAAGAAGTAGGGACTGACGCGCCCCGACTTGAGGGTGAACTCACCGAAGCGCAGCACGCCCTGGTCGATGGCGAATTCGATGAATTCGCGCTGGTACGGCTGCATTTCGCCAGCCTTGCCTTGCTGCGCCACAGGACCTCCTATCATGTTTATCAACTAAGGCCATTTACCTAAACGTCGAAACGTCGGGTATCATACACGCGCGACGGAAAAGGGACCACGTAATGAAAATCGCCAGCATCAATGTCAATGGCATCCGCGAAGCGGTCGGTCGAGGCTTTCTCGACTGGCTCGCCAACCAGGATGCCGATGTCGTCTGCGTACAGAACCTCAAGGCCAAGAGCTTCGAACTCGACGACAGTATTCTCTACCCCGAAGGCTACGAGGGCTACTTCCTCGACGCCGAACAGGACGGCTTCTCCGGGGTCGGCCTCTACTGCCGCAAGATACCCAAGGCCATCATGTACGGCCTGGGCTTCGAGCAGTGCGACCACGAAGGACGCTTCCTGCAGGCCGACTACGACCGTTTCAGCATCGCCAGCTTTCTGATGCCCGACGGCAGCGACCCGCAGGCCAAGGAAGCTTTCATGGCGCAGTACCAGGAGTACCTCGGCAAGATGGCACGCAAGCGTCGCGAGTACATTATCTGCGGCACCTGGCACATCGCCCACAAGACCATCGACCTGGAGAACTGGGCCGACAACCAGACCACGCCGGGCTTCAAGCCCGAAGAGCGTGCCTGGATGGACCAGGTGCTCGGCCCGACCGGCTTCATCGACACCTTCCGCGAGATCAATCGCGACGCCGGCGAATACACCTGGTGGCCGGCGCTGGACCAGGATCAGCCGCGCTCGCGACAGGAAGGCTGGCGCCTCGACTACCAGATGGTCGGCCCCAACTTCCGCCGCCACGTGGTCGACGCCTGGATCGACTATGACGCGACCTTCTCGGAGTTCGCGCCGCTGATCGTCGAGTACGACCTCAGCCTCTAGGCCCCGCCCTCCGTCCCCATGACGCCGGCCTCAGGGCCGGCGTCATGCGTTGCGCCTCGCGCTACTGGCGGATGCCCAGCGCCTCGCGCTGATGGTTGAAGAGGTCGCTCCCGGTGGCCTCGGCCAGGTCGAGCAACGCATTGAGTTCAGCCCGCGAGAACGCGCCGGCCTCGGCGGTGCCCTGCACCTCGATCAGCCCCCCCGACTCGGTCATCACCACGTTCATGTCGGTATCGGCGCCGCTATCCTCGGGGTAGTCGAGGTCGACCACCGGGGTGCCCTTGAAGATGCCCACCGACACCGAGCTGACCAGCTGCACGAAGGGGTCCTGCTTGATCAGCTTCTTGCGCTGCATGTAGCGGATGGCATCGACCAGCGCCACGCAGGCACCGGTGATCGAGGCGGTGCGGGTACCGCCGTCGGCCTGGATCACGTCGCAGTCGACAGTGATGGTGAATTCGCCCAGTTTCTTGAGGTTGACCGCGGCGCGCAGCGAGCGGCCGATCAGGCGCTGGATCTCCAGGGTGCGGCCGCCCTGCTTGCCGCGTGACGCCTCGCGCCCGCCGCGGGTATGGGTGGCCCGCGGCAGCATGCCGTACTCGGCGGTGACCCAGCCCTGGCCCTTGCCACGCAGCCAGCGCGGTACGCCGGCCTCGACGCTGGCATTGCACAACACCTGGGTGTCGCCGAACTCCACCAGCACCGAGCCTTCGGCGTGGCGGGTATAGTCGCGGGTCAGGCGGATCTCGCGGGCCTGGTCGGGCTGTCGTCCACTGGGGCGCATAGGTCTCTCAACTCTCGGGCTTGCAATCGGAATGAAGGGCGGCCGGCCGGGCCGTCGAGATGGCTGGTGGCCGCCGCCGTGGCGCCATTCTACACGTTCGCAGCGACGAATCGGGTACACTGGCGGCATCGCTTTCCACCGCTATCGACAGCCCAGGAGATTTGCATGGTGCACAGCATGACCGCCTTCACCCGCCAGCGCCACGAGGCCGAGTGGGGCAGCCTGCAGCTCGAACTGCGCTCGGTGAACCAGCGCTATCTCGACCTGCACTTCCGCCTGCCCGACAGCCTGCGCGATCTCGAGCCGCTGTGGCGCGATGCGCTGCGCCACCGCCTGGCGCGCGGCAAGGTCGAGTGCACCCTGCGCTTCGAGCCGCTGGCCGGCGGCGACGGTCTGAGCGTCGACCGCACGCGCCTCAAGGCCCTCGCCCAGGCGCTGGTCGAGGTGCGCAGCGAGCTGCCCGGCGTCGCCATGCCCGACGCCCTCGGCATGCTCCAGCACCCCGGCGTACTGGCCGCCGACAGCGTCGACCACGAAGCCATCCAGGCCGCCGCCCAGGCGCTGTTCAAGACCGCCCTGGACGACCTGGTGGCCGGCCGCGGCCGCGAAGGCGCACAGCTCGCCGAGCTGATTCACGCCCGGCTGACCGGCATCCGCGAGCAGGTCGCCGAGGTGCGCCGCCTGCTCCCCGACATCCTCGCCCGCCAGCGCCAGCAGCTGCTCGAGCGGCTCGAGGTGGTCAAGGCCGAGCTCGACCCCCAGCGCCTCGAGGCCGAGCTGGCGCTGATGGCGCAGAAGGCCGACGTCGACGAAGAGCTCGACCGCCTCGATACCCACGTCAGTGAGGTCGAGCGCCAGCTCACCCAGCAGGGCCCGGTGGGCCGGCGCCTGGACTTCCTGATGCAGGAGCTCAACCGCGAGGCCAACACCCTCTCCTCCAAGTCGGTGGTCGCCGAGTCGACCCGCTGCGCGGTGGAGCTCAAGGTGCTGATCGAGCAGATGCGTGAGCAGATCCAGAACATAGAGTGACGCCTGCGGAAGACCACGTGGGCCACAGGCCATTGTTTTAAATCAAAAACTGCATGGCATATCAACGCCGCGCCATGGCGCTCGCCATCCGTGAACGGAATGAGCGCTTAGGCCCTGGGCCGTCACCGTGACGGCCCAGGGCCTTGGGCGTGGTTCGAACAGTCGGCAATAAAGGGTAGATAAGCAGTAATATGCAAGAAAGATGAGCCAATCGAGTATAAAATAATACTTTAACTTAATGCCTACTATCGCATTAATCAACATTGCCTATTTCATAAAAACGCCAATATGTTTTATTAAGCGCCGAAAACTTTTTGCCTTTAATTTACCAAACAAAGAAACAAAGCTTGTGCCGCTCCCAAAATACAACTAATGTAAATCTACGTTATACCAGCTTTCGATGTTATAACGTTGAACAGGCTGATATTCGCACTGGCCTGGCGCCTGAAATAACAGGCAACATGTTGACAAGGGCATAGCCGTTGCAAAGCGGTGACGCAAAGCTACCTGTCCAGGGATGCCCGCATCCCGTGGATCGAGGGGCCGCCACACGCCTGAATTCCATTTCGGGATTCCCTCCTTGTTGCGATCCTCTTTCTGGATAATAAGCTCTTTGTGTATTTAGTTTTAGAACCGTAACCAGTCGGCGACACACAGAGTAAGCGTATGCCTTGGTCAATTGATTATTAGGTCGTTATCAACGACATAATACACTCGAGGGAGCGCTCTCTATGCGCAACAAGACATTTTCGCTACGTAAACTGGCCCTGATTTCCGCCGTGGCCTTGGCCGCCGGGGGGAGTGCAGTTGTTCATGCACAGCAATCTACGGACCTCGATGTCAGCGCTACTGTCGTGGCGAGTTGCACCATCGGCGCCACGGCCCTGGCGTTTGGTGACTACGACCCCATTGATCCGGTGGCGCTGGATGGTACCGGCAACGTGACCGTGACCTGTACCCAGGACGCCCCGGTTGCCATCACCCTGGGGCAGGGTGCCAACCCCGGCGGCACCTCTAGCGACGCCGCCCCCGAGCGGCAGTTGACCGACGCCACCAACTTCCTGACATATTCACTCTTCAGCGATGCTGGGCGCACCACTGAATGGACCAACGATGCGACGGGTAGCGTCGCCACGACGGGCACAGGGGCCGCGGAGGACCACACCGTGTTCGGCAGGATCGACGGCGCTCAGAGCAGCGCACCCGCGGGGGCCTACACCGATACCGTTGTAGCCACCGTTACTTTCTGATGACCTACCTAAGCTCACGCCAGGCCGCTTATCGCGGCCTGGTTGTGCCTCTCTTCATGCTGACGCTGCTGCTGGCAAGCCAGGCGCTGGCCGGCAGCTTCAGCGTCAGTCCGACCCGGGTGGTCTTGTCCACCCAGGACAATGTGGTGGCGCTGCGGGTACGCAACACAGGCGCCGAGGAAACGTCGGTTCAGGTGGAGCTTCAGGCATGGCGCCAGGAGGGCGGGCAGGACATCTACACGCCCAGCCGCGAGGTGCTCGCCACGCCCCCCATTTTTACCCTGGCCCCCGGGCAGACGCAGATGCTGCGGGTAGGACTGCGTCGCCCGCCCGCGCAAGATACCCAGCTCAGCTATCGACTCTTCCTGCAGGAGCTTCCACCGCCCAGCGCGGATGACTTCCAAGGCTTGCGCATGTCGCTACGCATCAGCCTGCCGGTATTCGTGGCACCGGCATCAGGCGTGGCGGCTCCACACATGCACTGGCGCGTCGAGCGCGGCAGCGGTGACGAATGGCATCTGAGCGCCGACAACCGCGGCAACGGCCACGGCCAGGTGAGTCGACTTCGCGTACGGCTGCCCGATGGGCGGACACTACAGCCCTCAGGCAACGCCTATGTGTTACCAGGCGCCACGCAGCGCTGGCGCCTGAGTTCAGGCAGTCCCCTCCCCGCGGCAGGCAGCGAGCTTGTCATCACGGCGGGCGTCAATGGTCAGGAAACCGCCTCACACCTGAAGGTGGAGTAGTCGTGCAGCGGTCGGCGTGGCATAGGGGGAGCACCTTGGCCGTCATGCTGCTGATGTCGAGCCAGGCACATGCCGACACCACGCCGGCTCCAGCCGCCAGGCTCGCTGACTGGTATACGCGCTTAGTCGCGCAGCTCTCGCCGGAGCCGGACTGGGCGGGGGCTTCCGGCGTGGCTGCGTCAGGCATTCCAGGCATCGGCACGCTCGAGGAGCTGTGGCTGGAAGCCACGGTCAATGACCAGCGCCGGCCCACCACCGCGCTGGTGCTGATACACGACGGGCATGCGGTCTGGGTGGCCGCCAGCGACCTCGAGCAGTGGCGTATCTCGCTACCGGCTAGCGAGCCCTTGGATCACTATGGCGAGCCTTTCTACCCGCTTGAACCGCTGGGTATCTCCTCCGAGCTGGACCGGCGCCGCTCCACGCTGGACCTCAAGGTGCCCGCGGCGCTGTTCGCCGACACCCACCTAGGGGGCCTGGGCCGGGAGCGCGTCGCGCTGACGCCTTCGTCCCCGGGCGCCTTCTTCAACTATGACCTGTCGAGCACCAACAGCCGCGGAGAGACCCGCCACAGTGGGCTGCTTGAGCAGGGCGTGTTCAACGGCTGGGGCAGCGGCGTCAATCGCCTGGTGGTGCGTGCCCCCCCGGCCGACGATCTGCCGAGCATCGTGCGCCTGGACACTCAGTGGCGCCGCGACAATCCCGACAACATGCGCACCCTGCGGCTCGGCGATACCACCACCCTGGGCACGGCCTGGAGTGGCGGCGTGCGCTTCGGCGGCCTGCAGTGGGGAAGCAACTTCACCACCCGCCCGCAAATGGTCACCCTGCCCCTGCAGAGCATGGCCGGTGAGGCCGCGCTACCGTCTACCGTCGATCTCTACGTGAACGATGCCCTGCGCCTGCGACGCGACGTGCCACCCGGACCCTTCATTATCGACGAGATACCCATGATCACCGGCCAGGGCCAGGCAAGGCTGGTAGTACGCGACGTCCTCGGCCGCGAACAGCTGATCACCCAGTCTTTCTATACCAGCGCGCGACTGCTGCAACCAGGCCTGAGGAGCTACTCCGTGGAGCTGGGCACGGTTCGCCAGGACTACGGTCGTGAGAGCAATGCCTATGGTCGGGCACTGGGCACGGCGACCTACCGCGCCGGAGTGACCCACTGGCTGACCACCGAGCTGCATGCCCAGGTGCTGCAGGACCAGCAGATGGCTGGCTTGGGCGGCAGCTGGCTGCTGCCGTTCGGCGGTGTCATGCATGCCGCCTATGCTGCCAGCGAGGCCGATGGCCGCCAGGGTGACCTGACGACCCTGGGCTTGCAGCGCCAAGGGTGGCCCTTGAGCGTGGGGGTCGAAAGCCAGTTCGCCAGCGAGGACTTCATGCGCCTCGGCATGCAGCAGGGGCGGCCCTTGCCGCGCCATCAGCAGAGTGTCTTCTCCAGCCTCTCGAGCGCCCAGCTGGGCTCGCTAAGCCTCAGCTATACCGCTCAGCGTTTCGACAGCAGGGATGATATCGAGATCATCAACCTGGGCTACAGCAAGAGCTTGGGCTCCTTCGGCCATCTGACGCTGGCGGCGCTGCACTTCATGGCAAACGGTGAAACCGCCTTGCGGGCAGGCTTGAGCATTCCGCTGGGCATGCCACGCACTCGTGCCAGCCTGAGCTTCAGTGAGCGCGGAGAAAATCGCCAGGGCAGCATGCAGATACAGCGCAGTCTGCCGGTAGGCAGGGGAGTCGGCTACCGGGTTAGCGCCGGCCTCGGCGACGACGATCACCACCAGGCCAGCCTCGGCCTGCAGAGCGACTACCAGACCTACCTATTGGAGGCCTCTCAGCGCCATGGCCACACCGCCAGCCGAGCCAACGTGCGTGGTGGTGCCGCCTGGCTCGGCGGCAACCTGTTTGCCAGCAGGCATATCGATCGCAGCTTTGCCGTGGTACAGCTGCCGGGCTTTGCCGATGTCCAGGTCTATGCCGACAACCAGCCGGTCGCACGCACCAATCGTCACGGCAATGCGCTGGTTCCACGCCTGCGCGCTTATGAACACAACCGCATCGGCATTGAGCAGGCGGACCTGCCCCTCGGCGCCAAGGTCGACAGCCTGGAGATGCAGGTAGCCCCCTACTACCGCAGCGGCGTGGCGCTGCGCTTTCCAGTGACCCATAGCCGCGATGCGCTATTCCGGATCCTGCTGGAGAGCGGCGAGCCGTTGCCGGCCGGGGCGGTGGTGGAAAATGCACGCGGCGAGCACTTTGCGGTGGGACTGCGAGGCGAGGCCTTCGTGACCGATTTGGCGTCGACTAACCGCCTACGCGCCCGCTGGCGGGGGCAGGCCTGCGATTTCACCCTGCAGGTGCCGGAAGTCGAAGATGTCTTTCTCGAGCTAGGTGATGTCACCTGCCACGGAGTCACACCATGAATGCTGTTCCCTTTTCATGCACCTGGGCTTCGAGCGGCTGTCGCGCTGCCCGCCACCCGCTGCTGCGCTGGCTGGCCGCAGCGGCCCTGGCGCTGGCAGCCGGCGCCGCCCAGGCGGAGTGCAGTGTCAGCGCCAGCGGGCTGGGCTTTGCCGAGTACGACGTCTTCAGCGCAACGCCCAGCGATAGCAGCGCCACCATCACGGTAAGCTGCAGCGAAGCCACCAGCTATAGCCTCGCCCTGCACTCGGCCAACGGCAGTCCCCAACAGCCCTTGTTGGGCAGCAGCAGCGATACTCTGGCCTACCGCTTGCATCAGGATGCTGCCCGCACGTTGGTCTGGGGCGAGGGGGCCTTCGCTCTCAATGGCAGCACCGAGGGGACCCAGGAGCACACCCTGTATGGGCGCATCCCGGAGGGCCAGAATGTCCGCGTGGATAGCTACACGGATCTCCTTACCGTGACACTGGAGTTCTAGCATGATGCTGGACGCGTCAGCCCATCACCCTTGTGGTCGGCAATATGGGCTGAGCCCACTGCTCAGACGACGCTGCTCGGCGAGCCGGTTGTGGCCAGAGACAGCGGCTGACGCTGCGTCGCCGTAAATGTGCTCACCACGAACGGAGAGGTCATCGCGCGCAGCAGCGCCGAGTAATCGAGGCCGAAGCGCAGCTCCGTGCCGGCTGCCAGGCGCTGCTGGGTCTCCAGTACCAGGTGGTCGCTGCTGGCGGCAAGCACGCTGACGCCGGCAGGCGGCGTCAAGCCCTCGGGATTTACGTCCTGGCGCCCGATTGCGGCAATCGTCTGGATGATGGTGCCGCGTTCGCGCATTGCTGCCGGCACGCCGAATGCCGCCTCCCCGGTGGCGCCGCGCGGCGCCGTCGGCTTGGCCAGCGACTCGATGACGGGCACCACCAGGGTGAAGGCGTCGGTGTGCAGGCCATGCAGCGGCAGCCGCGTGACAGGGTCGCAGCCCAGCAGGATCGACTCGCCGAGCCGCAGGTCGTTGACGCGGCCCGCGGGCGCGGCGAAGGCCCAGGCGAGATTAGCCGAATTGCCGCCGGAAACCAGCGGCAGGTGCAGGCCCAGCTCGTCCTCGAGCCTGCTCACCAGCGCCGAGAGCTCGCCCATGTTGTCGGCGCTCGGCACGACACCGGCACGGCACGCCAGGTTGGTGCCGAGGCCAACGAGCGTGACGTGGGGGAGCCGCAGCATGCGCCGGGCGAGGTCGAGTACGTCCTCTGGCAGTACGCCCTCACGCAGGTCGCCCAGCTCCACCATCAGCACCAGGCCGTGACGGCTGCCAAGCCTGCCCGCCGCCGCCGAGAGTGCCTTGGCCACCTCGAGCTCGCTGATCTGGCTAAGGCTGGCGCACGCCACTGCCCGGGCGGTCTGGTCGGGCGTGGGCGAGCGCAGCAGGGTCAGCGGGGCCCGGATGCCGGCATCGCGCAGTGCCTCGAGATTGGCGATCCGCGAATCGCCGAGACGCACCACGCCCCCCGCAAGCATGGCCCTTGCCACCTCCGGGGAGCCCAGCGTCGCCTTGGTGACCCCGGTGACGGCGATACCGCGGCCGGACAAGCGACTGACGAGTGCGCGGGCATTCTCCTCGATCCTGGTCAGATCGATCTCGACGCGCGGGCAGGTCACGCCATGGCCAGTGGTTGATGCACCTTGAGTGCAGGAAAGGCGGCGGTGACCATTGCCACCAGCGCCGCAGGGTCGTGCCACAGCGCATCGGTGGCAGGAATACCGAGCTCGCCAGCGTAGCGGGCGATGGCCGCCGCGACCTCCTCCCGGGTCATGTCCTCATGGTTGATCGCCAGCCCGATGACTCGGGTCTTGCCGAACAGCTCGATAAGCTTGAGCTCCGAGAGCGGCGACGGCATCGGCACTGCCGGATAGTCGCTGAGCATTCGGCGGGCCGGGGCATGCTGCATGATCACGGCCTGCGGCCGGCTGGCGCGCAGCACCACCGTCGAGCTCAGGTAGGCGGGGTGGCTGAGGGCACCCTGGCCCTCGATCACGATGACGTCGGGGTGCTCGCCCTCATAGGCGGCGAGCACCGCCCCTTCCAGTTCGCCGACACCGAACTGAGCGGGAATGGCATCGAGCGCAACGCCATAGGCGGCACCCTGCATCAGGCCGGTCTGTCCCGTGCCTACCATCACGGTGTGAATCCCGGCGTCGTTGAGCGCCTGGGTGAGCAGCGTCGAGGTGGTGCGCTTGCCGATGGCACCATCGGTACCCAGCACCGCGATGCGCACGCAGTCGACGCTGCCGATCGCGCCGTCGAACATGCGCAGATCCTTGGTCGGGCGTGGCCGACGAATATCGTGCAGCGTTACCCCGCTGGCCTTAGCCGCCGCCGCGATCTCCGGATCGTCGGCGAGAAACTCGTGCAGGCCGGATACCACCCCGACGCCCGCCGCCACCGCCGCCAGCACCACCGCGCGGTCGGCCTCGGACATCAGGCCCGAGAGCGGGGCAAGCCCGAAGATGAGAAAGTCGGGCAGAGCGTCGGCCGCGTCCAGCGCATCGGCCAGATCGGCCACGATGGGGATGCCCACCGCCGCCTCGCCCAGGGCGACACCCGCGTCTTCGCCGCTCAGGGTGCTGTCGATGACGGACAGGATGCGATAGCGCTCACTGTTGCGCACCAGGCCGTTGGCCGTCTTGCCATCGATGCGTGCGAAATTGCCCTCGCAGTAGACGATGGCCGAATGGCGGGCGTCACTGGGGGCAGCGGCGGCGTCGAGAATGGCTTGAAGGGAACCTGGAAGCATGAATCGCCTACCTCGAGTCTGTACTCAGGGGAGGCAACGGGATGGTGTCGATCGAGACAGCCGACAGTCAGCGAGAGGTCTCCACTAAGCAAGTGGATGTACGTCAGCATACGGAGATTGGGGCCGCCCGTATGTTGCTGGGCGCACACTGCAAGAGAAGATTCCTGCCTTCATCTGAGCATGCCATGGACGCGGGTCGGAACCACGCAACGCTGGCCTGTGCCCGGCACGACGCGTGCCGAAACATGACGCCGAGCGCTGCGGCCACGTATAATGCCTGGCCTCTAGCCACTCGCCTTCTGCTCCGGAGCCGCTATGTCCCAAGGCACGCTGTTTATCGTTTCCGCGCCCTCCGGCGCCGGCAAGACCAGCCTGGTGCGGGCGCTGCTCGAGCGCCTCGACGGCCTGCAGGTCTCGGTGTCGCATACCACCCGCGCCATGCGCCCCGGTGAGCTGGACGGCGTCAACTACCACTTCGTCGAGACCGCCAGCTTCGAGGCGATGATCGAGCGTGGCGATTTCTTCGAGCATGCCCGCGTCTTCGACAACTACTACGGCACCTCGCGGCCGGCGGTGCAGGCCCTGCTCGCGGCCGGTACCGACGTGATCCTGGAGATCGACTGGCAGGGCGCACGCCAGGTCCGCGAGCAGGTCGCCGAGGCCGAGTCGGTGTTCATCCTGCCGCCGTCGCTGGCCGCCCTGCGCCAGCGCCTGTCATCCCGCGCCACCGACGACGAGGCGGTGATCGCGCGGCGCATGCGCGATGCGGTCAGCGAGATGTCACACTACGACGAGTACGATCACGTGATCATCAACGACGACTTCACCACGGCGCTCGACGACCTCGAGGCGCTGGTGCGCGCCGCCCGCTCGCGACTGGCCCGTGTCCGCGAGGCACAGGCCCCGCTACTGCAGGCGCTCTTGTCAGGGAGCGAGGCGGTCGAGTAGACTCTTCTGTCCTCCATAGCATCGAATGGCCAATTTGGCCGTTCCTTCGCCATTTCCGCCCTACATCGAAGTCAGGTACCTGCACATGGCGCGAGTCACCGTTGAAGATTGTCTCGAAAACGTCGAAAACCGGTTCAAGCTGGTGATGATCTCCACCCAGCGCGCTCGCCAGCTGGCTCGCGGCTCACGCGACGCCCTGCTGCCGTGGGAGAACGACAAGCCCACCGTGATGGCGCTACGCGAGATCGCCGCCGGCAAGATCGACGAGAACGTTCTCGACGAGCCGGTGGAAGCCGCACCGGTTCGGGTGCGTCGCGAGCCGGAGATGGGCGAAGAGTGATTCGTTGACCACCCGGGGATAGGCGCGCTGCATGTTCACCATAGATGACCTGGCCGACCGCCTCGGCGGCTATCTTCCCCCTGAAGAGATCTGCCAGGTCAAGCGCGCCTTCTACTACGCCGAGCAGGCCCACGACGGCCAGCGGCGTCGCTCCGGCGAGCCCTATGTGACTCACCCGCTCGCCGTGGCCAATATCCTCGCCAATATGCACATGGACCATCAGAGCCTGATGGCCGCCATGCTGCACGACGTGATCGAAGATACCGGCGTCTCCAAGGAGGCCCTCGGCGAGCAGTTCGGCGAGGCGGTGGCCGAGCTGGTCGATGGGGTCTCCAAGCTGACCCAGATCACCTTCGAGGACAAGGCGGTCGCCCAGGCCGAGAACTTCCAGAAGATGGTGCTGGCGATGTCCAAGGACATCCGCGTGATCATCGTCAAGCTCGCCGACCGCCTGCACAACATGCGTACCCTGGGTGCCCTGCGCCCCGACAAGAAGCGCCGCATCGCCCGCGAGACGCTGGAGATCTACGCCCGCATCGCCGGCCGGCTGGGCATCAACACCATCCGCGTCGAGCTCGAGGATCTCTCCTTCCAGGCCCTGCATCCGATGCGCTCGGAGCGCATCAAGCGTGCCGTGAGCAAGGCCCGCGGCCATCGCCGCTCGACCATCCGCCAGGTCCAGAGCAGCCTGCAGAAGTGCCTCGACGACGACGGCCTGCCGGGCACCGTGATCGGCCGCCAGAAGCACCTGCTGTCGATCTACAAGAAGATGCGCGACCAGCGCAAGCCGTTCGCCGAGATCATGGATGTGTTCGGTTTCCGCATCATCACCGACGACGTCGACAGCTGCTATCGCATCCTCGGCGCGGTGCACAACCTCTACAAGCCGGTGCCGGGGCGCTTCAAGGACTATATCGCCATCCCCAAGGCCAACGGCTACCAGAGCCTGCACACCACCCTGTTCGGCAGCGGCGGCATGCCCATCGAGGTGCAGATCCGCACCCGCGAGATGGAGGCCATGGCCAACAACGGCATCGCCGCCCACTGGCTCTACAAGGCCGGCCAGACCGAGCGGCCGATCGCCGCCGGCAGCCACGCCCGAGCCCGCGAGTGGGTGCGCGGCCTGCTCGAGATGCAGCGTCACGCGGGCAACTCCCTGGAGTTCATCGAACACGTCAAGAACGACCTGTTCCCCGACGATATCTACGTGTTCACTCCCAAGGGCGACATCATGGAGCTGCCCCAGGGCGCCACGGTGGTCGACTTCGCCTACAGCGTGCACACCGATATCGGCAACAGCTGCATCGCCTGTCGCATCGACCGCCACCTGGCGCCGCTGTCGAGCCGCCTGGAAAGCGGCCAGACGCTGGAGATCATCACTGCTCCCGGGGCGCGGCCCAACACCACCTGGCTGTCGTTCGTGATCACCGCCAAGGCGCGCTCGGCGATCCGTCATGCGCTCAAGAACCAGCAGCACACCGAGTCGGTGCAGCTCGGCCGGCGGCTGCTCAACAAGGCCTTGGCGGATTTCGAGACCAGCCTCGAGGAGCTGCCCGAAGGCCACCTCGCCACCCAGCTCGAGGCGCTGGGCGTCAAGCAGCAGGACGAGCTGCTGGAATCGATCGGGCTGGGTACGCGCATGGCCTATGCAGTGGCGCGCTGGCTGGTCGAGGCGCTGCAGGAGACCCCCGAGCCGCGCGGCCCGCGCGTCGTCGATGGGCCGATCGTGATCAGCGGCGCCGAAGGCATGGTGATCAACTTCGCGCGCTGCTGCCACCCGCTGCCCGGCGACCCGGTGATCGGGCATACCTCGGTGGGCAAGGGCATCGTGGTGCACCGCGCCGAGTGCCGCAACCTCGACGACCTGCGCAACGACCCGGAAAAGCTGTTCGCCCTCGAGTGGTCCGAGACCCAGGTGGCCGACTTCCCGGTGGCGCTGCGCATCCAGGTCGAGAGCCGCCGCGGCTTGGTCGCCGAGCTGGCCGGTCTGGTCACCGACGCCGATGCCAACATCGAGCGCATCGGCATCGAGGAGCGCGATGCGCGGCTGTCGATCGTCAATCTGACCCTGGCGGTACGCAACCGGGTGCATCTGGCACGCATCATCAAGCGCATTCGCAACCTGCCCCACGTCGGCAAGATTCACCGCGTCACCAACTGAACGCGACCCTTGGCCTCGCTGCGGTGCGCCGCAGCGGGGCCAGCGTCGTTAAAATACATTCATTACAATGCACCATATCGCACTACGCGAGGGAGACATCATGAGCAACAAGGCCGTGATCAACACCGACAAGGCGCCCGCCGCCATCGGCCCCTATTCCCAGGCCATCAAGGCCGGCAACACCGTTTATCTGTCCGGGCAGATCCCCCTCGACCCGGCCACCATGACGCTGGTTTCCGAGGACTTCGAAGCCCAGGCCCGCCAGGTCTTCTGCAACCTGCAGGCCGTCTGCGAAGAGGCCGCCGGCACGCTGGCCGACGTGGTCAAGGTCAACCTCTACCTGGTCGACCTCGACAACTTCGCCATCGTCAACAAGGTCATGGAGGAGTTTTTCACCGCGCCCTTCCCGGCCCGCGCCGCGGTCGGCGTCAAGGCGCTGCCCAAGGGCAGCCAGGTCGAGGCCGAGGCGGTGATGGTGATCGGCGACTGAGGCCGTTTTCCTGCTAATCGTTTCTGGCGTAAACTCGCCGAACGAGCCGCAAGTATTCAGGGACGAAACGCAGGAAAACCACATGAGACGAGTGACGCTTCATCGCCTGGCAGCCGCACTGCTGCCCGGTATCGTGCTGCTGGGCAGCCCCGTGGCCAGCCTGGCTGATGGCTATGCCACACTGGGCGCCACCAGCGAGGGCACCGCAGCACTGAGCCTGGGACTGGACCGCACCTACAGCCTCGCCCACTGGCACTCGCAGCTCGATCTGCGGCTGGCCAGCGGGCTGCTGCTGCTGCCGGGGGATGACGGCGACGACAACGCCGCCTGGACGCTGACCCCGGCACTGCGCTGGACCTTCGCCGGCGAGCGCGGGGTGTTCGCCGAGGCCGGTATCGGGGCGGCGCTGTTTCTCAACACTCGCCTCGAGTCACGCAACCTCTCCAGCGCCTTTCAGTTCGAGGATCGCCTGGCGGTGGGGATGCCGCTGGGCAGCGGCGAGCTCTCGGCGAGCCTGATCCACTACTCCAACGCCGGCATCAAGCGTCCTAATGACGGCTTCGAGACGCTATCCGTAGGCTACCGACATCCACTGTGAGGCTGACCCGAAAGGCAGCAAACGCCCCCTCTCACGTCGGCAGCTTCGAGACATTGTCCTTAGGCTACCGCCACCCCACTCCCTCTAATGAGTGGGCGCTGTGCGCTCAGTGCTACGCCTGCGCGGGCAGGAAACCGCCCTCCTTGAGCACCTGGGCGTAGCCCTCACGGTAGCTGGGGTAGCGGAACACATAGCCGCTCTCGCGCAGCCGGCTGTTATCACAGCGCTTGCTGGCACGGCGCCGCAGCGGCGACTGAATGGTCTCGGTGGACTCGACCTTGAGCTTGCCGGCCAGCCACAGCATCACCTCGTGCAGAGGCGCCGGCTCGCAGTCGCTGGCCAGGTAGAGGTCGTCGACCGGGGCCTGGTCGTGGGTGCGCTGGATCAGGTGCGCCAGCGCCCCGGCGCAGTCGTCGCGGTGGATGCGGTTGGAATACATCGGCGGGGCACCGGCGGCGATCCGGCCTTCGCTGACCTGGCGGATCAAACGGTCGCGTCCCGGCCCGTAGATGCCCGAGAAGCGCACCACGGTGCCGGGCAGCGGGTGGTCGAGCAGCGCCTGCTCGGCCTGGCGCATCAGGATCCCCGAGAAGCCGTGGGGCTCGGTGGGGCTGGTCTCGTCCACCACCTCGCCGTCCTGCTGGGCGTAGACGCTGGTCGATGAAACGAAGAACACCCGCTTGGGCGGGGTCTTGCGTCCGGCAAGTTCGCCAAGCACGGCGCGCAGGCCGTCGGGGTAGGCGGCGCGATAGGCCTCCTCCTCGAAGCGGTCGGCGCTGAGCACGTAGACCACGGTGTCGGCATTGGGCAGCTCAGTCAGCGCCGCCGGGTCGCTGATGTCCAGCGCCAGCGGCTCGATTCCGCTATCCTTGAGCGCCGCGATGGCCCCGCGGCGCACCCCGATCACCCGTTGGCCGGCAGCAATCAGCTGCTGTCCCAGGGTCATGCCGATGTCGCCACAGCCAATAATCAGTGTCGTCGTCTTCACCTTTCCCTCGCCCCTTGATAAAAAGTCCCTATTGGAAATTTGCTATCCATCTGCTCGAGAGGATGCCCACTGGCACCGCTATGACTCTAACAGAACTGCGCTACATCGTAACCTTGGCCCAGGAGCGCCATTTCGGGCGCGCCGCCGAGCGCTGCTTCGTCTCCCAGCCAACGCTCTCGGTGGCGGTCAAGAAGCTCGAGGAGGAGCTCGGCGTGGCGCTGTTCGAGCGCTCCAAATCCACCGTCCAGGTCACTCCGCTGGGCGAGCGGATCGTCGAACAGGCCCAGCGGGTGCTGGAGCAGAGCAGCGTGATCAAGGAGCTGGCCAACGCCGGCAAGGACCAGCTGGCAAGCCCCTTGCGCCTCGGCGCCATCTACACCATCGGCCCCTACCTGTTTCCGTACCTGGTGCCGGAGTTGGCACGCAGCGCGCCGCAGATGCCGCTGTATATCGAGGAGGGTTTCACCGCCGCGCTGCGCCGCAAGCTGCGCAGCGGCGAGCTAGATGCGATCATCGTGGCGCTGCCGTTCACCGAGTCCGACGTACTGACCAAGTCGCTCTACGACGAGCATTTCGAGGTCCTGATGCCCGCCGATCATGCGTGGACGGCCAAGGCCACCATCGACAAGGAGGACCTGCTCGAAGAGCGGCTGCTGCTGCTCGGCGAGGGCCACTGCTTCCGCGACCAGATTCTCGAAACCTGCCCAGCCATCAGCCATCAGCTCAACAGCCCCAGTAACACCCTCACCGCCGAGGGCGGCTCGCTGGAGACGATCCGCCACATGGTGGCCTCCAAGCTGGGTATCACGGTGCTGCCGCAGTCGGCGATCGGCACCGGCCACTACGAGAGCGGCGTGCTGACCAGCCGGCCGTTCACTCCCGAGGCACCGTCGCGCACCGTGGCCATCGCCTGGCGCGCCAGCTTCCCACGGCCCAAGGCCATCGATGCGCTGACCGACGCCATCGCCCGCTGTCGCAGCCAGGCCATCGCCGCCGCATGACACCCTTCGAGCAGCCGGTCACCGAGCTCAGCGGCGTCGGCGAGGCGCTGGCCGCCAAGCTGGCCAGGCTACGTATCGCCAGCCTGGCCGATCTGCTCTTCCACCTGCCGCTGCGCTACCAGGACCGCACCCGCATCACCCCGATCGGCACGCTGCGCGGCGGGGTCGAGGCGGTGGTCGACGGCGAGGTGGCGGCCAGCGACGTGATACGCGGCCGCCGCCGCAGCCTGCTGGTGCGGCTCAAGGATGGCTCGGGGATACTCAGCCTGCGCTTCTTCCACTTCTCGCCGGCGCAGCAGCAGCAGTTTCAACCCGGCACGCGGGTGCGCTGCTTCGGCGAAGCCCGCGCAGGCGCCACCGGGCTGGAGATATATCACCCCGAGTACCGCCTGCTCAAGCACGGCGAGGTGCCGGTGGACGAGCATCTGACGCCGATCTACCCGACCACCGAGGGCCTCAACCAGGCGCGCCTGCGCGGCCTGCTCAAGCAGGTGCTGACACGCCTGGAGGAGGACCCCGACGCCTTGCCCGACGGCATCCCCGATGCACTGCGCGAGCGCTTCCGCCTCGCCGGCCTGCACGAGTGCCTGCACTATCTACATCAACCGCCGCCGGACGCCGACCTGGAGCGCCTGGCCAGCGGCCAGCACCCGGCCCAGCGGCGCCTGGCGCTGGAGGAGCTGCTCGCTCACCAGCTGAGCCTGCGCCAGATCCGCCTGCGCATCCAGGCCGACGGCGCCCCACGTCTGCCCTCGGGGCGCAGCCTGCAGGCGCGCTTCATCACCCAGCTGCCGTTCACCCTTACCGCTGCCCAGCGCCGCGTGCTCGACGAGATCGGCCACGACCTGGAGCGACCGGCGCCGATGCTGCGCCTGGTGCAGGGCGACGTCGGCTCGGGCAAGACAGTGGTTGCCGCCATGGCCGCGCTGCAGGCCCTGGCCAGCGACTGCCAGGCAGCGCTGATGGCGCCCACCGAGTTGCTCGCCGAGCAGCACTTTCGCAGCTTCCGCGCCTGGTTCGAGCCGCTCGGCATCGAGGTGGCGTGGCTGGCCGGCAAGCTCAAGGGCAAGGCGCGCCTGGATACCAAGGCGGCCATCGCCGATGGCCGGGCGCGCATGGTGGTCGGCACCCACGCCATCTTCCAGGAGGATGTGCACTTTCAGCGCCTGGGCCTGGCGATCATCGACGAACAGCACCGCTTCGGCGTGCACCAGCGCCTGGCACTGCGCGAAAAGGGCGAGGCCGGCGGTCTGACCCCCCACCAGCTGGTAATGACCGCTACGCCGATTCCGCGCACCTTGGCGATGAGCGCCTACGCCGACCTCGACGTCTCGGTGATCGACGAGCTGCCCCCTGGGCGCACCCCGGTACAAACCGCCGCGGTGCCCGACGAGCGCCGCCCCGAGGTGGTCGAGCGTATTCGCCGGGCCTGCGCCGAGGGCCGCCAGGCCTATTGGGTCTGCACCTTGATCGAGGAGTCGGAGGCGCTGCAGTGCCAGGCCGCCGAGGCAACCCACGCCGAGCTCGGCGAGGCGCTGCCCGAGCTCGCCATCGGCCTGGTCCACGGGCGCATGAAGGCCGCCGACAAGGCCGCGGTGATGGACGCCTTCAAGGCCGGCGAGCTCGATTTGCTGGTCGCCACCACGGTCATCGAAGTCGGCGTCGACGTGCCCAACGCCAGCCTGATGATCATCGAGAATCCCGAGCGGCTCGGGCTATCCCAGCTGCACCAGCTGCGCGGCCGGGTCGGCCGGGGTGCCACCGAGAGTTTCTGCGTGCTGCTCTACCGCCCGCCGCTCTCGGCCCACTCCCGCGAGCGCCTGGGGGTGATGCGCGAAACCAGCGACGGCTTCCGCATCGCCGAGAAAGACCTCGAGCTGCGCGGCCCCGGCGAGGTGCTGGGCACCCGCCAGACCGGCCTGGCGCAGATGAAGATCGCCGACCTGGAGCGCGACCGCGACCTGCTCGAGCAGGTCAGCCCGCTGGCGCGGGCGCTGCTGGAGCAGGCCCCCGAGGCCAGCCCGCCGCTGATTCGCCGCTGGTTGGGCGAGGAAGCGGGGCGTTACGGGCAGGTCTAGGCGCCACCGGCCTGCGCGCGCCGACTTTGGCCCACGCTATCTGCTCAGGCTGCAGCGGCTGATGCCTCGGGCGCGGCGCCGGCGCCGGCCATCACCAGTCGATTGGCGGCCTCGCCAATCGGCACCAGCTGCTGGGCGATCAATCGCAGCTGGCTCTGGATCGGCCGGTAGGGCGCTTGCGCTTCAGCGGCCTCCGCCAGCGGCGCCTCGAGCCGCTCGAGCAGCACATTCACCTCGGCCTCCAGCGCCCGCAGCGGACGCCGCGCCGCCAGCGCCTCGGCGATCTCGCCGAGCAGGACGCCGATCTCGCGGGCCAGCGGCACCAGCGTGGCGTCATCCTCGTCGTCGGCCAGGCGGTGGCGATGCGCGCCCAGTGCCGAAAGGTGGCTGAGCAGGGTGTGGGAGAGCACCAGGAAGCGCAGCCCGTCGTCGGCCTCCGCCTTACGGTAGTGGCCCGGCTCGTGGAGCATGTTGGTCAGCACCGTAGACAGCGCGGCATCGGCATTGTGGGCGTTGCGCCGCGCCAGCCGGTAGGCCAGGTCGTCCTGCTTGCCGGCCTCGTACTGATGAATGATCTCGTCGAGGTAGCCGCGGCAGTTGGTCAGCACCTTGGCCGCCTCGCGGTTGAGGCGCCGGCCCTGCCAGTCGGGGAGGATGAAGAACACCGCCAGCCCGGCGATCAGCGCGCCGAGCAGAGTATCGAACAGCCGCGGCCAGATCAGGTCGAAGCCGTCGCCGACCTGGTTGAAGCTGCACAGCACCAGCAGGGTGATCGAGGCGGTGGCGATCACATAGTGCTTCTCGCGGTTGGCAAAGAACGCCACCCCGGCGATCACCGCGATCAAGCTCTGCACCAGCGGCTGCGGAAACAGCGTGATCGACGCCCAACCGACCACCAGGCCGAGCACCGTGCCGGTGATTCGCTGGGTCAGGAATCGCCGCGTGGTGGCGAAGTTGGGCCGGCATACGAACAGCGTGGTGAGCAGGATCCAGAAGCCCTGCTGCGGGTCGAGCCACTGCAGCAGCCCGTAGCCGGCGAGCAGCGCCAGCGGCAGGCGCAGGGCGTGGCGGAAGGTCGGTGACGCCAGCGTCAGGTTGAGGCGAATGCGCTCCCAGGCGTCTCTCAGGCTGCTCGGCGAGCGGTCGAACAGCGCATCGTCGCGGCGCGGCTCATCGGCATCCGGATTGTGGGCGCTGGCCAGCTGCGACTCCAGGGTGGCGAGGTTGTCGGCCAGCGCCTCGAGGGGGAACAGCAGCTCGCGCCACTCCGGTCGGCGCTGGTCGCGCAGGTTGTCGATCGAGGCGCGCAGATCCTCCAGCGCCTGCTCGCTCTGGCGGTGGTCGAAGCCGCGGTTGAGCAGCAGCGCCTTGGCCAAGCGCCGGCAGGCCAGGCCCTGCTGGTCGAGCAGCCGCTGGCAGCGGAACAGTACGTCGTGGTGGAAGAAGGCCTCGGTCAGGGCAGCATAGGGGTAGTGGGTGGAGCTGGCCCGTTCATGGATGTCCTGGGCGATGAAATAGATACGCAGGTAGCGGTTGAGCTTGCGGTCGCCGCGCTGGCCCTCGAGGCGCCGGAAGATCATCTCCTTGGCCTGGTTGAGGGCCTCCACTACCTTGCCGTTCTGACGCGCCAGCGCCAGCCGTCGCGCCTCGAGGTCGACGTCGCGCAGCGGCTCGAGCAGCGCCGACTTGAGCACCAGATACTCGCCCAGGGTCTTGTAGACCCGCGCCATGCTCTGCTTGACCGGCTGGCGCGAGAACAGCGCGCACCAGATCACCGAGATCAGCCCGTACCAGGCCGCCCCGGCCAGCAGCAGCAGCGGCTGGTGCCAGGGGCCGTCGTCGGGCACCCCGCCGTGATGCTCGATATTGATCATCGAGTAGATCGACAGGATCAGCGTGCCGGAGGCGATGGTGGCGTAGCGCTGGCCGATGGCGCCGAGCATGATCAGCACGAAGGTGGCCAGGCCCAGGCCGGCGGCGAACAGCCACGGCCAGGGGTAGAGCCACTGCACGCTGAACGAGGCCACGGCAAAGCAGGCCAGGGTCACCAGCAGCGCCTGCAGGCGCCCCTGCCAGCTGTCGTCGGTCTCCGACAGGGCGCTGGCGATGATGCCCAGGAACAGCGGTATCACCAGCGCCACCTCGCCCAGCCCCCAGCTGAGCAACAGCGCTCCGCTGAAGGCCAGGAAGACCCGCAGGCTGTAGGCAAACTTGTCGAGCGTCCACAGGCGACGCAGCGGTAGCGAGAACGTAGTCGGCATAGGGACGTTATACGTTAGTATAACGATGGCTGGCTAGCGTAGGCGTCAACGCGGCGTGCAGCCTAGAGATGTCTCAGCAATGTCTGCAACCGGGTCAGATCCTTGGAGTCACCGACCAGGCGTACCTTGCCGCTCATCATGCCGTCGAGAAAACGGCGCTGTGTCGGCTTGCGCAGCACCTGCACCGCGCTATCCGGATCGCTGAAGCGCAGCTCCAGATCGAGATCCACCGGCAGCCCCGAGGCCGTCTCGATACCGCGTGGTGACATCCGGTAGTGGCGCGCGATGGACAGATCTTCGGTGGCGATGCCCCAGTCGAGGCCGCGCATCTCGTCGAGCGCCTTGCGAAACGCCGGCTTGCGCCGCTGCGCTCGCTTGAGCAGCAGGCCGAGCAGCCACAGCATCAATCGAAGCTTCATGGTATGTCCTGGCGTGGAAGTGGGTCGCACAGATACGACGCCGACGGCCGAGGGGGTTCGGCACTGGGCGTCGCATCATCGGGCAGCATTACTTGGCGACGGCATCCTTGAGCGCCTTGCCGGGCTTGAAGGCCACGGTCTTGCTGGCCGGGATGGTCAGCGGCTGGCCGGTCTGGGGATTCTTGCCGGTACGTGCGGCACGCTCGCGCACGGTGAATGAGCCGAAGCCGATCAGTGACACGTCCTGGCCCTTCGACACGCTGCCGGTGATCTCGTCGAGAATGACGTTGAGCACCTGGCTGGCTTTGTCCTTGGATAGATCGGCACGCTCGGCAATCGCCGAGGCGAGTTCTGGCTTGCGCATATAGCCCTCCTAGTTTGGCATTGGCATAGCGGCATGGCCGCCGTGTTATTGTTCGCTAAAGAACATGTTTACAGTTTGGTTACGCGATGATGATAACTGCCTCGCAACACAACGACATTAGACTAGCAACGCCGGTGCCGCCCGCGCCAGTGCGACTTTCCGCCTGACGCAGGCGCCTGTCAACGCAAATCCGATCAAACGGCCGTCCTCGGCCTCGGCCAGAGCCGCCAGATCGGCGCCCTCGCCCTCGATGCGCCAGCGCGCCACCGGCTGGGTTGGCGGCAGTGCCACGCAGGGCAGCAGCGGGGTCTTGACCAGGATCGGCCAGGCGCCGTAGCTGACCTGAGTGGGGGTACCGGCAAGGGTCGCCGCCAGCGCCTTGGCGCTGGCCTGCAGCGGCTGCACGTACATCGCGTTGACGCCCGCCACGCAGGCCACGTCGCCCAGCGCGTAGATGCCCGGCTGTGAGCTGCGCAGCTGGCGATCGACGCGTATACCGGCGTCACTGACCGCCAGCCCAGCCTCGGCGGCAAGCCTGGTGCGCGGCGCCAGGCCGGTGGCCACCAGTACCAGATCGGCAGCGAGCGCATGGCCGTCGTCGAGGCGCACCGCCACCTGGCTGCCCTGCGCCTCCAGCGCCGTGAGGTGGCGCTCCAGATTCAACGCCATACCCGCCTCGCCAAAGGCTGCCCCCAGTGCCTGGCCCAGCGGCTCGGGCAGCAGCCGCGGCAGCGGGGTGGCCTCGGGGGCAATCAGGCTTACCGCATGGCCACCCGCGACCAGGTCGTTGGCAAACTCGCAGCCCACCAGGCCGGCGCCGATGATCGCCACCCGTGCCGGGCGTCCCAGTGCCTCTAGGGCGGCGTAAAAGCCGCGGTAGTCGTCGAGGTCGTTGATGGTGAAGACCCGCGTGGCAACCGCCTCGGGAATCGCAAAGGGCACCCGGGGAGCGGCGCCGGTGGCGATCACCAGCTCGCCATAGGGCAGGGTTTCCGCGCCTATCGACAGGCGGCGCGCAGCAGGGTCGATGGCCGTGACCCGGGTATGGGTTCGCACCACCACGCCGAGCTGGTCGGCCACCTCCAGCGCCGAGCGGGCCGCCAGGCGCTCCGGCGGCAGGCGCTTGGCGAAACCCGTGGAGAGCAGCGGCTTGGCGTAGTCGTCGCCGCTGTCGGCAGTGATCAGGGTAATCGGCCGCCGGGCGTCGCGCTCGCGCAGCTGGCGTACCAGGCCCAGCGCGGCCATGCCGCTGCCGATGAGGGTCAAGGGGACGTCCATGAAACTCCTGGGGATCGGGATCAGGCAACCGGGATCATTGGTCGCCCATGGTACACTACGGCCCCGTTTTTGACCCGGAGCCCGCCGGTGCCCGACCGCCCATCACTGAGCTTCCCGCGCTGCCGCTGGCGCCCCGCCGCCGCCCACCGCCCGGCCATGAGCGCCGACTGGTGGCAGTGGGTCGCCTCCAGCGACTCCTTGACCGCGCGGCTTGTCGCCGCCGCCGACGGTCGCCCGTTTCGCGTCAGGCTGCTCGATCAACGCCTGGGCCGGCCGCGCCTCGACGAGGCCCGAGCCCTGGGGCTGCCACGGCACCAGGCGGCCTGGCTACGCCAGGTGGCGCTATGTGTCGACCAGCGCCCCTGGGTGGTGGCCCGCTCGGTGGCGCCGCTTGCCCAGCTGCGCGGCCAACGCCTCGAGCGGCTCGGCGAGCGCTCGCTGGGCAGCTGGCTGTTTCGCCAGCCCGGCCTCGAGCGCAGCCCCATCGATGTCAGCGCCGATCCCGCGCCCTTCGCCGCCGCGCTGAACCCCTCGGGGCCCTGGGGCCGCCGCTCGGTATTTCGCCACGCCGGCTTCGCGGTGCTGGTACAGGAGTTCTTTCTCGCTACCATGGCGGATGAATTGGCGCTGCCACCGCGCTAGGCTAGGCTGCGTCGCTGCTGGAGACTGAAATGGACCATCCCCCTCGCCCTCGCGGCCTGAAACGCCTTCCCGACTTCCTGCGCCTGATGCGCCTCGACCGGCCGATCGGCACCTGGCTGCTGATGTGGCCGACGCTGTGGGCACTGTGGCTCGCCGCCGAGGGCCTGCCGAGCCGCGATATCCTGCTGATCTTCGTCGCCGGGGTCTACGCCATGCGCGCCGCCGGCTGCGTGATCAACGACTATGCCGACCGCCACGTCGACGGCCACGTCAAGCGCACCCGCGAGCGTCCGCTGGCCACCGGCCGCATCAGCGAGCAGGAGGCCAAGGGGCTGTTCGCCGGCCTGGTGGCGCTGGCCTTCCTGCTGGTGCTGTTCACCAACCTGTTCACCATCCTGCTGTCGATCGGCGGGGTGGTGCTGGCCTTTATCTACCCCTTCATGAAGCGCTACACCCACTTCCCGCAGGTGTTCCTGGGTGCCGCTTTCTCGTGGGCGATTCCCATGGCCTTCGGCGCCGTACTCGGCCATGTGCCGCCCGAGGCCTGGCTGCTGTTCGCCGCCAACCTGGCCTGGACGGTGGCCTACGATACCCAGTACGCCATGGTCGACCGCGACGACGACCTCAAGATCGGCATCAAGTCCACCGCGGTGCTGTTCGGCCGCGCCGACAAGGCGATCATCGGCCTGCTGCAGCTGGTCACCCTGGGCCTGCTCGGCTGGGTCGGCCAGCGCCTCGGGCTCGGCGCCTTCTACTGGCTCGGGCTGGCCGCCATGGCGGCGATCTTCGTCTACCAGCAGTGGCTGATCCACGACCGCTCCCGGGAGCACTGCTTCCAGGCCTTCCTCAACAACCACTGGGCGGGGCTGGTGCTGTTCACCGGACTGGCGCTGACGCTATGGCCGGAGGGGTAGGGTTGTCACGAGAATGTCATCTAAGCGCGGTGTAATCGCCATACTGTCATGACCCCGATGAGGCCACCGGATGACCGCCAAGACCGTTCTGATCGTCGATGACGAAGCCCCCATCCGCGAAATGATCGCTGTGGCCCTCGAGATGGCCGACTACCGGGTGCTCGAGGCCGACAACGCCCAGGATGCCCACGCCATGATCGTCGACGACCAGCCCGACTTGCTGCTGCTCGACTGGATGATGCCGGGCACCAGCGGCATCGAGCTGGCACGCCGCCTCAAGCGCGAGGAGACCACCAGCGAACTGCCGATCATCCTGCTCACCGCCAAGGGCGAGGAGGACAACAAGATCCAGGGCCTCGAGGCCGGCGCCGACGACTACATCACCAAGCCGTTCTCACCCCGCGAGCTGGTGGCGCGCCTCAAGGCCGTGCTACGCCGCACCACGCCCAAGGGCGTCGAGGAGGCGGTGGAGGTCGAGGGGCTGATACTCGACCCCGCCAGCCACCGGGTCAGCGCCCACGGCAGCGCGGTGGAGATCGGCCCCACCGAATATCGCCTGCTGCAGTTCTTCATGACGCACCAGGAACGCGCCTATACTCGTAGTCAGCTGCTCGACCAGGTGTGGGGCGGCAATGTCTATGTCGAGGAGCGAACCGTGGATGTGCATATCCGCCGCCTGCGCAAGGCGCTGGGCGAACCCCATCAGCACCTGATCCAGACCGTGCGCGGTACCGGCTATCGGTTCTCCGCCAAGATCTGACATGCGTCTCTGGAGCCGCGAGCTGTGGCGCCTGGCGCTGATCGTCGCCGCCGCCAGCCTGGTCGGCTGGTTGCTGGGTTTCGCCAGCCTCGGCCTGGCCGCAGGCCTGGCCATCGTGCTGCTGCTGCAGCTGCGCCAGCTGCACGCCCTGCACCGCTGGTTGACCCGCCACCCTCACGCCGAACCGCCCGCCGCCCGCGGCCTGTGGGGCGAACTGTTCGACCGTCTCTACAAGTATCAGAAGGCCCAGCGCATCACCCAGCAACGCCTGCGCGACACCCTCAAGCGCATCCAGGACTCCTCGGAGGCGATGAGCGACAGCGTGGTGATGCTCGACCGCCGCGGCGACCTGGAGTGGTGGAACAGCGCCGCCGGACACATGCTGGGGCTGCAGACCGTCCACGACCGCGGCCAGCACATCACCAACCTGCTGCGTGATCCGCGCTTCATCGACTACTTCAACGCCCGCGACTACCGCGAGCCGCTGACGCTGACCTCGCCCATCGATGAGCGCCAGGTGCTGCAGTTCCAGATCACCCTCTACGGCGACGACGAGCGGCTGCTGATGGCCCGCGACATCACCCGCCTGCACCGCCTCGAGCAGATGCGCCGCGACTTCGTGGCCAACGTCTCCCACGAGCTGCGCACGCCGCTGACGGTGCTGGCCGGCTACCTCGAAACCTACACCGACATCGCCGACCAGCTGCCACCGCGCCTGGCCCGTGGCCTGGGCCAGATGGAGGCCCAGACCTCGCGCATGCAGAACCTGGTCAACGACCTGCTGCTGCTGTCGCGGCTGGAGATCGACCGGCGCGGCGACGACGAAGCGCCGGTGGCCGTGGAGTCGCTGCTCGAGGCGATTCGCCGCGACGCCGAGTCGCTCTCCGCCGGGCGCCACCGCCTGCTGGTGGAGTGCCACGATCCGCGGCAGCTGGTGGGCAGCGAGCAAGAGCTACGCAGCGCCATCTCCAACCTGGTCTTCAACGCCGTGCGCTACGCCGGCGACGGCCGCCATATCACCCTGCGCTGGCGCACCCAGGGTGACGCTGCCTGCCTCGAGGTAGAGGACGACGGCGAGGGCATCGACCCGGTGCACATCCCGCGCCTCACCGAGCGCTTCTACCGCGTCGACAAGGGCCGCAGCACCGCCACCGGCGGCACCGGCCTGGGCCTGGCGATCGTCAAGCACGTGCTGCTGCGCCACGACGCCCACCTCGAGATCGTCTCCCACCCCGGCCGCGGCGCGCTGTTTCGCTGCGTCTTCCCGGCCACCCGCCTGTCCCGGCCGAGTGCCGTGGCGCTATCGTCTCAGGCCTGAGCCGTGGCTGTCGCGAGACGGTTTCATATGCAACAGTCAAAACAGCGCTGAAAGATTGCACCAAGCCCCCCTGGCATTCTCGGCTACCTTGTGAGAGAAATCTCACACGGGCAGTCGCCCATCAAACGCTTGAATGAACCGAGGACAAAACAACATGACGTTCAACAAGACCCTGCTGGCCACCGCCGTGATCGGCGCCATGCTGGCCTCCACGGCCCACGCCGAGACGCTGCGCTGGACCCGCTCCGCCGACAGCCTGACCATGGATCCGCACTCCCAGAACGAGGGGCCGACCCACTCGGTCAACCACCAGATCTTCGACACCCTGCTCTACCAGGACATGGACGTGGAGTACCAACCCGGCCTGGCCACCGACTGGTACGTCCATGAGGATGATCCCAGCGTCTGGGTCTTCGAGATTCGCGAGGGGGTGACCTTCCACGAGGGCCAGGCGCTGACCGCCGACGACGTGGTCTTCTCGCTCAACCGCGCGCGCCACGAGCATGCCGACATGCGCGGCCTGCTGACGTCGATCGTCGAGGTACGTGCTGCCGACGACTTCACCGTGGAAGTGGTCACCGACGGCCCCAACCCGCTGCTGCCCAACAACCTCACCAACCTGTTCATCATGAGCCGCGAGTGGGCCGAGGAGCACGGCGTCGAGGAGCCGCAGAACTACGCCGCCGGCGAAGAGACCCATGCCGTGCGCAACGCCAACGGCACCGGGCCGTTCCGCGTCGAGAGCCGCGAGCCGGATGTGCGCACGGTGTTCGTGCGCAACGACGACTACTGGGGCATCGATCACTACCCGATGGAGATCTCCGAGCTGATCTTCACCCCCATCGAGTCCGCCTCGACCCGCGTCGCCGCGCTGCTCTCCGGTGAGGTCGACCTGCTCCAGGAGACCCCGGTGCAGGATATCGAGCGCCTGGCCCAGGCCGACGGCATCAAGAACGAGCAGGGCGCCGAGAACCGCACCATCTTCCTCGGCATGCGCATGGACCTAGAGGTGCTCGACAGCGCCGACGTCGACAGCAACCCCTTCGCCGACCGCCGCGTGCGCGAGGCCATCAACCTCGCCGTGGATGCCACCACCATCCAGCGCTCGGTGATGCGCGGCAACTCCGAGCCCGCCGGGATGATCGCGCCGCCGTTCGTCAACGGCTACAGCGAGGAGATGGACGAGGTGCTGCCGGCCGACGCCGAGCGCGCCCAGGAACTGATGAACGAGGCCGGCTACGGCGACGGCTTCCGCGTCACCCTCAACTGCTCCAACGACCGCTACGTCAACGACGAGCAGATCTGCCAGGCCGTGGTCAGCATGCTGGCGCGGATCGGCATCACCGTCGACCTGATCGCCCAGACCCGCTCGCTGCACTTCGCCGAGATGGCCCGCGAGGAGTATGACTTCTACCTGCTCGGCTGGGGCGTGCCGACCATGGATTCGGAGTACGTCTTCAACTACCTCTACCACACCAAGGAGGAGGACCGCGGCAGCTGGAACTTCACCGGCTACTCGGATGAGCGGGTCGACGAGCTGACCGTGGCCATGGGCCAGGAGGTCGACGAGGAGGCGCGCAACGAGATGATTGCCGAGGCGTGGCAGATCGTCCACGACGAGATCATCTATATCCCGATCCACCACCAGATGCTGACCTGGTCGATGCGTGACGATATCGACTTCCAAGTGCAGAGTGAAAATACCCCGCACTTCAAGTACCTGCGCTTTAACAACTAAGCCGTAACCCGTGCTAGGCCCTCCGCGCGTTATCCTCGCGCGGAGGGCTGCACCGTGGAGATCCCATGCTGGCATTCCTGATCCAGCGCGTCTTCCAGGCCATCTTCGTGATGCTGGTGGTCGCGCTCATTGCGTTTTCGCTGTTTCACTACGTCGGTGACCCGGTCCTCAACATGGTCGGCCAGGAGGCCACCGAGGCCGACCGCGCTGAGCTGCGCGCGCGCCTCGGCCTCGACCAGCCGATACCGATCCAGTTCTTCCAGTTCATCGCCAACGCCGCCCAGTTCGAGTTCGGCATCTCCTACCGTTCGGCGCGGCCGGTGACCGACCTGATCGTCGAGCGCCTGCCGGCGACCCTGGAGCTGGCCATCATCTCGGCCATCTTCGCGGTGGTGATGGGCATCGTGCTGGGCATCTACACCGCGCTCAATCGCGGCAACTGGCTGTCCAACTTCATCATGACTGCGTCGCTGATCGGCGTGTCGCTGCCGACCTTCCTGATCGGCGTGCTGCTGATCTATGTGTTCGCCGTGGAACTCGGCTGGCTGCCGGCCTTCGGCCGCGGAGAGACAGTGCGTCTCGGCGACTGGTGGACCACCGGGCTGTTGACGACCAGCGGCCTGCGCTCGTTGATCCTGCCGGCGATCACCCTGGGGCTGTTCCAGCTGACCCTGATCATGCGCCTGGTGCGCGCCGAGATGCTCGAGGTGCTGCGCGCCGACTACATCAAGTTCGCCCGCGCCCGGGGCCTGTCGAAGCGCGTGGTCAACCTGCGCCACGCGCTGAAGAACACCCTGATCCCGGTGATCACCATCATCGGCCTGCAGCTGGGCACCATCATCGCCTTCGCCATCATCACCGAGACGGTGTTCCAGTGGCCGGGGGTCGGGGCACTCTTCATCACCGCGGTGCGCTTCGTCGACATCCCGGTGATGGCCGCCTACCTGATAATGATCGCGCTGGTGTTCGTGGTCATCAACCTGATCGTCGACCTGCTCTATTACGCGGTGGACCCGCGCCTGCGCGTCCAGGGAGGTGCCAAATGAGCGACACACAACGCACCGTGATCCCGCCGCCCAAGCCCGGTAAGCTGCGCAGCTTCCTCGACAGCGACATCGTCTACTCCTGGAAGCGCCAGCCGGTGGTGATACTCGCCACCCTGGTCACCCTGGTGATGTTCGCTGCGGCGCTGTTCGCGCCGTGGATCGCGCCGCAGAATCCCTTCGATCCGCGCCAGCTCGATCTGATCGACGCCTTCGCACCGCCGCTGACCACCTCGGACTTCACCGGCAACTTCTACCTGCTGGGCAGCGACAGCCAGGGTCGCGACGTCTTCTCGGCGATCCTCTACGGCTCGCGCATCTCGCTGCTGGTGGGCTTCGCCGCGGTGCTCTTCGCGCTGGTGCTGGGCACCGCCCTGGGGCTGATGGCGGGCTTCCGCGGCGGCTGGCGAGATGCGCTGATCATGCGCATCGCCGACGTCCAGCTGACCTTCCCCTCGATCCTCATGGCGCTACTTATCTTCGGCGTGGTGCGCGGCTTCCTGCCGCGCTCGATGCACGCCGAGGTGGCGATCATCGTGCTGATCGTGGCCATCGGTCTCTCCGACTGGGTGCAGTACGCCCGCGCGGTGCGCGGCGCCACCCTGGTCGAGAAGGGCAAGGAGTACGTCCAGGCGGCGCGGGTGATCGGCCTGCCGGCGCGCAATATCCTGTTCCAGCATATCCTGCCCAACGTCATGCGGCCGGTGCTGGTGATCGGCACCATCGGCCTGGCCCTGGCGATCATCGCCGAGGCCACACTGTCGTTCCTGGGGGTCGGCATGCCGGCCACCCAGCCGAGCCTGGGCACCCTGATCCGGGTCGGCCAGGACTACATGTTCTCCGGGGAGTGGTGGATCCTGCTGTTCCCCGGCCTGGCGCTGCTGATGCTGGCGCTTTCCGTCAATCTACTGGGAGACTGGCTGCGTGATGTCCTCAACCCCAAGCTCCGATAGCCGCGACACGCCCGCCGTGCCGGCGCTCAGCGTGCGCGAGCTGCGGGTCGAGTTCCCCACCCGCCACGGCACCCTGGTGGCACTCGACGATGTCAGCTTCGATATCGCCCCCGGCGAGATCCTCGGCGTGGTCGGCGAATCCGGGGCCGGCAAGTCGATGACCGGCAACGCCGTGATCCAGCTGCTCGAGCCACCCGGCCACATCGCCGGCGGCGAGGTCCACCTCGGCACCCAGCGGATTGACGACCTCGACGAGGACGCCTTCGTGCCGCTGCGCGGGCGCCATATCGGGATGATCTTCCAGGACCCGCTGACCAGCCTCAATCCGCTGTTCTCGGTGGGTGAGCAGCTGATCGAGACGATTCGTGCCCACCTGCCGATGAACCACAAGCAGGCCCGCGGGCGAGCCCTCGAACTGCTGCGCGAGGTCGGCATCCCGGCCCCGGAGAACCGTCTCGACGCCTATCCGCACCAGTTCTCCGGCGGCATGCGCCAGCGCGTGGTGATCGCTCTGGCGCTGGCCGCCGAGCCCGAGCTGGTGATCGCCGACGAGCCCACCACGGCGCTGGATGTCTCGGTGCAGGCGCAGATCCTGGCACTGCTCAAGCGACTCTGCGCCGAGCGCGGCACCGCGGTGATGCTGGTCACCCACGACATGGGGGTGATCGCCGAGACCGCCGATCGGGTAGCGGTGATGTACGCCGGCCGGCTAATCGAGATCGGCCCGGTGGAGGCGGTGATTCGCGAGCCGCAGCACCCCTACACCCGCGGCCTGATGGCGTCGATTCCAGGCATCGAGACCTCCCGCGAGCGGCTCTACCAGATCGAGGGCGCCATGCCGCGGCTGGCGGCGATCCCCAGCGGCTGCGCCTTCAACCCGCGCTGCCCGCATGCCACCGAGCGCTGCCGCCGCGAGCGACCCGACCTGCTGCCCGCCGGCACCAGCCGCGCCGCCTGCTGGCTGCATGATCCCGAAGATCCCGTGATTCCCGTTAGCGAGGAGGTCGCCGCCGATGGCCACTGAACCCCTTGAATCCGCCGCGGGCGGCGAGGTGCTGCTCGAGGCCCGCGACCTGGCACGCCACTTCGATGTCTCCAAGCCGTGGCTCAATCGCGTGCTGGAGCGCAGCGACAAGCTCACCCTCAAGGCGGTGGACGGCGTCAGCTTCGCCATCCGCCGCGGCGAGACCCTGGCGCTGGTCGGCGAGTCCGGCTGCGGCAAGTCCACCGTGGCGAGGCTGATCGTCGGCCTCTACGGCCTGACCCGCGGCCGCCTGCTGTTCGACGGCGAGGACATCAGCGACCTGGTCAATCGCAGCGGCAAGCAGGCTGCGGCGGTGCGCAAGCGCTTCCAGATGATCTTCCAGGACCCCTACGCCAGCCTCAATCCGCTGTGGCGGGTGGGCACCATCATCGGCGAGCCGCTGCGGGTGTTTCGCCCCGAGATGAGCGCCACCCAGCGCCGCACCCGAGTTGGCGAGCTGCTCGAGCAGGTGGGGATGTCGCCGATGGATGCCAACCGCTACCCCCACGAGTTCTCCGGCGGCCAGCGCCAGCGCATCTCCATCGCCCGGGCGCTGGCCAACGAGCCGGAGTTCATGGTCTGCGACGAGCCGACCTCGGCGCTGGACGTCTCGGTGCAGGCGCAGATCCTCAACCTGATGCGCGACCTGCAGCGCGAGTACGGCCTGACCTACCTGTTCATCAGCCACGACATGGCGGTGGTCAAGCACATGGCCGACCGCATCGCGGTGATGTACCTCGGGCATATCGCCGAGATCGCCCCCGCCGAGCAGCTGTTCGCCACGCCGCGCCATCCCTACTCGCGGATGCTACTCGAGGCAGTGCCGACGCTGACCGGCATGGGCAAGCAGCGCAGCGTGATCGAGGGCGAGGTACCCAACCCGGTGCATCCGCCCTCGGGTTGCGCCTTCCACCCGCGCTGCCCCCACGCCAACGCGCGCTGCTCGCAAGAGACGCCGGCGCTGATCGCCCACAGCGACGGCAGCGAGGTGGCCTGCCACGCGGTGGAGGAGGGGCGGATCTGACTCAGTCGGACTGGCCGCGGTAGTGCTGGTCCCACATCAGTACCGCGCCGGCCACGGCGCCGGGCAGCAGCAGCAGGTTGGCCAGCGGTAGCCAGGTGATCAGCGTCACCAGGCCGCCGTAGCTGAGCGTCGGCCAGGGCCGCGCCCTGAGCCGGCGGCGCATGTCGGCGAAGGTGACCTTGTTGTTGTCCATCGGGTAGTCGAGGTAGGTGATCGCCATCACCCAGGCCGAAAAGGCCGCCCACAGCAGCGGCGCCAGCACATTGAGGGCGGGGATCCAGCTGATCACCAGCAACAGCGCCAGCCGCGGCAGGATGTAGCTCAGCTTGACCAGCTCGCGACCCAGCGCATCGACGCCGGTACGCAGCAGGCCGCGGTCGTCGAGGGGCTGCCGCTGGCAGGCGACCACCTCCACCTTGGCAGCGAGAAAGCCGTAGAAGGGGGCGGCGATCAGGTGGGTGACCAGGGTAAAGGTGAAGAACACCATCAGCACCAGGGTCACCACGAACAGCGGCCAGATCAGCCACTCCAGCCAGGCCAGCCAGCCCGGCACCATAGCCATCCAACCCGCCAGCCAGCCGCCGAAGTGGCTGAGCACGTAGTGCAGCATGGCGGCATAGACCAGCAGATTGACCGCCAGCGGCACGAACACGTAGCGCCGCAGCCCCGGACTGTAGACCAGCCGGGTGCCGCGGCTCAGGGCATCGAGGGCCGACAGTGCTGTCATCAGCCGCGCCGCTTGATCGCCTCGTCGTCGAGCTCGTCGGGGTCGGTGTGGCGGATGTCGAGCCCCTTGACCAGATAGACCACGTACTCGGCGAGGTTGTTGGCGTGATCGCCGATGCGCTCCAGGGCGCGCAGGATCCACATCACGCTGAGCACCGAGGTGATCGAGCGCGGATCCTCCATCATGAAGGTCATCAGCGAGCGCATCGCGGTGGTGTACTCGCTGTCCACCGCCTCGTCCTCGTGCACCACCTCGAGAGCCAGGTCGATATCGAAGCGGGCGAAGGCGGTCAGCGCATCGCGGACCATCTTGCGTACGTGTTCGCTGATATGACGCACCTCGATGAAGCCCTTGCTGCCATTGCCGGCCTCGGCCAGGGCCATGGCGTTGCGAGCGATCTTGCTGGCCTCGTCACCGATGCGCTCGAGATCCGAGGTGGCGCGGATTACCGCCAGTACCAGGCGCAGATCGGAGGCCGCCGGCTGGCGCCGTGCCAGCACCCGGGTACACTCATCATCGATCTTGATCTGCATGTCGTTGACCGCGTTGTCGTTGTCGCGGACCCGCTCGGCCAGCCGGCTGTCGCCCTCGAGCAGCGCCGTCACGGCCTCCTGGACCTGCTTCTCGACCAGCCCACCCATGGCCATCAGGTGGGTCTTGAGCTCTTCGAGTTCCTGGTTGAACTGCTTGGAGATGTGCTGACTATGCGTTTCGCTGGTGATATCCATGCTGACTCTCCTGATGAGCGCTGGCTCCGGCGGAGCCCCTGGCTCAGGCCATACGGCCGGTGATGTAGTTTTCGGTGCGCGCCAGGCGCGGGTTGGTGAACAGCGCATCGGTGGGCGCGTACTCCACCAGCTCGCCGTCGTGCAGGAAGGCGGTATAGTCCGAGACCCGCGCCGCCTGCTGCATGTTGTGGGTGACCAGCACCAGCGTCAGCTGCGACTTGAGACTGCGGATCAGCTCCTCGATCTTGAGCGTCGAGATCGGGTCCAGCGCCGATGCCGGTTCGTCGAGCAGCAGCACCTCGGGCTTGACCGCCAGGGTGCGGGCGATCACCAGGCGCTGCTGCTGGCCGCCGGACAGCGACCAGGCCGAGTCGCCGAGGCGCTCCTTTACTTCATCCCACAGCGCCGCCGAGCGCAGCGCCCACTCCACCACCTCATCGCGCTGGCGCTTGCGCAGGCCGCCCTGCAGGCGCAGGCCGAAGGCGACGTTCTCGTAGATCGACATCGGGAAGGGGTTGGGGGTCTGGAAGACCATGCCCACCCGCCGCCGCAACTCGGCCACCGCCACCTCGGGAGCATGAATCTCCTGGCCCTCGAGGCGGATCGCACCGCGCCGGCTGACCGTCTCGTTGAGGTCGTGCAGCCGGTTAAGCGCGCGCAGCAGCGTCGACTTGCCGCAGCCCGACGGCCCGATGAAGGCCGTCACCCGATGCCGCGGCACACGCAGCGTGAGATCGCTGAGCGCCGGGGTACCGGCATAGGCCAGGCTCAGGCCCTGGATTTCCAGGCAGCTGGCGCCAGGATCGATGTCGATCACCGCGTCACGGCTGGCGTTAACGGCCGGGGTATCGGGTTGCGCAAGCACGGCTCTCGGACCTCCTAGCGTGGCAGCGCGCCATGACGCGCCTTGAGATGATGCCGCAAGAAGATTGCAGTCAGGTTAAGCACCAGAATGACCATCACCAGCAGTAGCGCCGTGGCGTATACCAGCGGCAGTGCGGCCTCGACATCGCCGCTGTGAAAGCCAACGTCGAAGATATGATAGCCAAGATGCATGAACTTGCGTTCAAGATGCAGGAACGGAAACTCGCCGTCCACCGGTACCTGAGGCGCCAGCTTGGCCACCCCCACCAGCATCAGCGGCGCCACCTCGCCGGCGGCCCGCGCCACCGCCAGGATCATCCCGGTGAGCATCGCCGGCAGCGCCATCGGCACCACCACCCGGCGCAGCGTCTCGAGCCGCGTGGCGCCCAGCGCCAGGGCGCCTTCGCGCTGGTGGTCGGGTATTCGCGCCAGGCCCTCCTCGGTGGCCACGATCACCACCGGCAGGGTCAGCAGCGCCAGGGTCAGCGAGGCCCAGAGCAGCCCGCCGGTGCCGAAGGTCGGCGACGGCAGCTGCTCGCTGAAGAACCACTCGTCGAGGCTGCCGCCGATGCCGTAGACGAAGACCCCGAGGCCGAACACGCCGTAGACGATCGACGGCACACCGGCGAGGTTGCGCACGCTGATGCGCACCAGCCGTGTCAGCCGCCCCTGGTGGGCGATCTCGTTGAGGTAGATGGCCGCCAGCACGCCGAACGGCGCCACCAGCAGCGACATCAGCAGCACCAGCAGCACGGTGCCGAAGATCGCCGGCCACACGCCGCCGGCGGTGTTGGCAGCCCGCGGCCCCTCGCTGAGAAAGCGCCACGCCCGCTCGCCCCAGGCGCCGAGCTTGGCCGGCAGCGACATGGCGTTGGGACGCTGCAGCGCCAGCACCTCCTCCAACGGCAGTGCCAGGCGCTCGCCTTCGACGCTCTCCAGCACGACGCGGTCGCGGGCCATGCGCGCCTGCAGCGCCAGCACCTCGGCGTTGGCCGCGGCCAGCTCGTCCTCGAGCCGAGCGCGGCTGGCGACATCCTGCTCGGCGGCCAGCGCTCGCACCCGCGGCATCACCTCCTGCTGGCGCAGCGCATCGCGCGCCTCACGCAGCCGTGCCAGGCGCCCCAGACGTTCATCGAGTGCCGTCCAGCGCGCCGCTTCGTCGTCGATGTCGAGGGCTACACCATCCTCCTCGAGACCCGCCACGCGGCCGATGAAGTCGCCCCAGCGCCGCCGCTCGACGATCACCAGCTCCGCCGGCCGCCGCTGTTCGACGATGCGCGCCACCTCGACCCAGCGCCAGGGCGTGCCCAGCCACTCGCGGTTGCCGGTGTGATAGAGCCGCTCGACGCCCTCGGCGCTACGCTCCTCGCGGCCGGGACGGGCGGCGAAGCGGCTGCCGTCGTCAAGCTCGATCTGGACCAGCTCACCAGGCCAGAAGTGCGCCAGTCCGCGCCCGGCCAGCAGCGCCAGCAGTGCCACCAAAAGCAGCAGCGACAGCGCCACGCTGCCGGCCGCCAGCCACGCCCAGGGGCCTTCGCCACGCACCCGCCTCATGTCGGCCCGCCGAGCCGCTGATAGCGGCGCCTGAGCCGGCCACGCACCACCTCGGCCAGGGTATTGACGCAGAAGGTGAACACGAACAGCAGCAGCGCGCTGAGGAACAGCAGCCGGTAGTGGGTGCCGCCCAGCGCCGCCTCGGGCAGCTCGATGGCGATATTGGCCGACAGCGAGCGCAGGCCGTCGAAGGGGCTGGCGGTCATCACCGCGGTGTTGCCGGTGGCCATGAGTACGATCATGGTCTCCCCCACCGCGCGGCCGGCGCCAATCATCAGCGCGGCGAAGATGCCTGGACTGGCCGCCGGCAGCACCACCTTCCATAGCGCCTGCCAGCGCGTCGCACCCATCGCCGCGGCGCCCTCGGCGAGGCTCTTGGGCACCCCGGAGAGCGCATCCTCGGCCAGCGCGTAGATGGTCGGCATCACCGCCAGTCCCATGGCCAGGCCGACGATCATGGCGTTTCGGCTGGCATAGTCCAGGCCTAGCTGAAGCGCCAGCCAGCTGCGCATGTCGCCGTCGAACCACCAGCGCTCCAGGCTCGGCGACAGCCACAGCGCCAGTGCCGCCAGCAGCGCCAGCCACGGCATCAGCCACAGACCCGCCCAGCTCAGCGGCAGGCGCTGCCGCCAACGCGCCGAGCAGCACGCCCAGAGTGCGCCGCCGCTCAGCATGCCCAGCGGCAGCACCAGCAGCAGCGCCAGCACGCCCGGGAGATGACGCTCGACCCAGGGTGCCAGCACCAGCCCGGCGATAAAGCCCAACACGACCCCGGGCAGCGCTTCCATCAGTTCCAGGGTCGGCTTGATGCGCGTGCGCAGCCCCGCCGACATGAAACAGGCGGTATGTACTGCGGCCCCCAGCGCCAGCGGAATCGCCACCAGCAGCGCATAGGCGGCGGCCTTGAGCGTGCCCCAGGCCAGTGGCGCCAGGCCGTAGCGCGGCTCATCGCGGCTGTCGCTGACGCTGGTCTGCCAGCGCTGCTGGGGCGCGGCGTGGCCCTCGTAGTGCTGCGGCAGCCACACGCTACGCCAACTGACCTCGGCGTGCTCGGCGTCGATCTCGAGGCGGCTGGCCGCCTCCGCGGTGCCCCACCACAGGTCGCCCTGGTCGTCCCAACCCAGCGCCTCGCCGCTTGGCGCCTGGCCCTGCCAGCGCAGGCCGCTGATGGCCTGGTAGAGCCCCAGCTGGTTGGCCTCGTTCAGCGCCAGCGCCTGACGGTCGGGCAGCGCGATCAGTTGGCGGATCGGCGCCGAGCCCAGCGCCTGATAGTGGCCCGCCGGCACCGGCAGATCCTGATCGGCCAGCGTCACCCAGCGCTGCACGCCACCACCATCGTCACCTATCAGCAGCGCCCGCCCGCCTTGCAGCGCCGCCAGCGCGGTAATGCGACGCGACGGCGGCACCGCCTCGACACGGCCTGCCAGCTCGAGCCCGCTGGACGTGCGTTGAAAGACCACCAGCTCACGGCCGTCGGCCTGCCACTGCTGCTGCTCGCCCGCGGCGCTGAGGCTATCCGTCGGCAGGCTGGCAAGCGCTGGCAGGGGGGCGCCGTCGGTGCTCTGCTCGCGCACCTCGGGGGCCACGAACAGCGGCGCCACCTCGACGGCCAGAAACACCCCGATTGCCAGCACCGCACCGATCACGCCGATGCCACAGGCGCTGATCAGCGCCGTGGCCAAGCGGTCGCGTATAAAACGCAGGCGCTGTCGAAGAGAAGCCGCGTGATCGGTCATTAAGGGTGCTCGTCAGCCGCGGGTATGCATGACAATAAGGCAGTTCGATGACAAACAGATGACATCAGCCCTCCCCCAGCCCGAGCTGCGCCCGGGCCGCCCGACGCAGCGCCTCGGGCAGCGCGATGAAGCCACTCTCCTCGACCAGCGCCTGCCCCGCGTCGGAGAGCACCAGCGCGATGAATGCCTCCTCGGCGGGCGGCAAACGCTCGCCCGGGGGCAGATTGACGTAGAGGTAGAGCGACCGCGACAGCGGATAGTCGCCGTTGAGCACCGCCTCGGCGCTGGGCGCCACCGCCTCGCCGGCGGCGTTCTCCAGCGCCACGGCGCGCACGCCAGCGGTGAGATAGCCGGCGCCGGCGTAGCCGATCGCCCCAGGAGCACCGGCCACCGCCGCTACCGCCGCCGCAGAGCCGGTGTGCTCGTTGACGTCGAGACGAAAATCCCCGCCACACAGTGCCTGGCGCTTGAAAACGCCGTGGGTACCAGAGACCGAATTGCGGCCGTGTCGCATGATGCTGCCTTGCTGCTTGCTCCCCGCGACATCCTGCCAACGGTCAAGGGGTTGGGCCGCACCGCAGCGCCGGGTATCCGAGAAGATCGCATCCAGCTGAGCAAGACTCAGCGCCTCGAGCGGATGGTGGCGATGCACGAACACCGCCAGGGCATCCAGCGCCACCGGTATCTCAAGCGGCGGATGGCCCTGGCGCGACTCGATGGCCTCGCGCTCGGCCGCCGACATGCGTCGCGACATGGGACCCAGCCGGCTGGTGCCCGCCGCCAGCGCCGCCGGCGCGGTGGCCGAGCCGCTGGCCTGCAGCTGCAGACGCACCCCGGGGTAGTCACGTTCGAGCTGCTCACCCCAGCGCAGCATCAGCCCGGCCAGGGTCTCCGAGCCCACCGAGTCGAGGCTGCCGACCACCGCACGCTCGGCAGCGGCTAGCGGCCAGGCCATCAGCAGCCAGCACAGCAGCAGGCAGCCGCTGGCCACTCGCCATGCTCGACTGCGGGGCGGGGTGTCGCAGCCACTGGAGCTTGCCTGCGACTGGCGTATATGATGAGCCGACGATGCCGCGCTGCGGCACGCCCAACACTCCGCCCTCTTTTCACAACAACAAGATACCGTGCACTCCATGACCGACCTCGATGATGTTCCTGCGCCCCAGGGCCAACTGACACTGAAACTGCTGGCCTCCCGGCAGGATACCAACTTCTACGGCGATATCCCCGCCGGCTGGCTGATCGGCCATATGGACCAGGCCGCCGAACTGGCCGCCGGGCGCCAGGCCCACGGCCGCACCGCCACGGTAGCGCTGGAGGCGATGGATTTCCTGTGCCCGGTGCGCGTCGGCTCGGTGGTCAATATCTATACCGCGATCCGCGAGGTGGGCCGCAGCTCGGTCAAGATCGACGTCGAGGTATGGATTCGCCCCCACCAGGAGCGCGACCCCGACGAGCTGTACAAGGTTACCGAGGCGCGCTTCGTGATGGTTGCCTTGGATGACAATGGGCGGATACGCGCCGTCCCTGAAGCTTGAGCCTGAACGACGAAGGGCGCCCTGAGGCGCCCTTGGCATTCATGCTGAGGGTCATCAGGCGCCAACGTTTTCGCGGCCTTTGAGGTAAGAGTACTCGCCGACGTCGGTGAAGGGCCGTACCAGGCGCTGGAAGGCGAGGTAGGAGTCGTAGATCTTCTTCGAGTCGGGATCATTGTCGACCTGGCGCTCGAGTACCTCCATGGAGGATTCGTAGAGCGCCTGCATGACGTCCTCGGGGAAGGTGCGCAGCTCGACGCCGTGCTCCTCGACCAGGGTCTCGAGGGCCTGGGCGTTGCGGTAGGTGAACTCGTCGATCATCGACAGGTTGGCACTGCGCGCGGCTTCGGTCACTACGTCCTTGAGGTCGTCGGGCAGGGCGTTCCAGGCATCCAGGTTGATGGTGCCCTCGAGCACTGCGCTGGGCTCGTTCCACACCGAGGTGTAGTAGTAGTCGGCGACCTGGTAGAGGCCGAAGGCCATGTCGTTGTAGGGCCCAACCCAGTCGGCGGCGTCGAGCACGCCGGTCTGCAGCGAGGTGAAGATCTCCGAACCCGGCATGTTCACGGCGGTGGCGCCGATGCCGTTCATGGCCTCGCCGGCCAGCCCCGGCAGGCGAATCCGCACGCCGCGCATGTCGTCCAGCGAGTGAATCTCCTTCTTGAACCAGCCGGCCATCTGGGTGCCGGTGTTGCCCACCGCGAAGGGCTTGAGGTTGTGCTTGGCGTAGAGCTCGTCCCACAGCTCCTGACCGCCGCCGTTATAAAGCCAGGCGTTGGTCTCGGTGGTGTTCATGCCGAACGGCACGGCGGTGAAGAACTGCGCCGCGGCGACCTTGCCGCGCCAGTAGTAGGCGGCAGAGTGGCCCATCTCGGCGGTGCCCGCGGCGACGGCATCGAAGACTTCCAGGGCCGGCACCAGTTCGCCGGCGCCGAGCACCTCGACGCGCATGCGACCGCCGGAGAGCCGCTCGATGCGCTCGGCGAAGTCCTTGGCCCCGGTGCCCAGCGCAGGGAAGTTCTGCGGCCAGGAGGTGACCATGCGCCAGGTGATGACCTCGTCGGCCTTGGCGGTGGAGATGAAGGGTGCTGCGGCGACGCCGGCGGCACCGGCCCCCAGGGTCTTGAGAAAGTTACGGCGTTGCATGAAGGCGAACTCCAGAAGCGTTGTTGTGATTTCCTGGCAGGCTTAGGGAAGCGCTGCGGGAAAATATCCGCCAGCGAGTATGCTAAGCCGACTTTCATTCGGCAAGCCCCGCCGCTCAACGTACACATTTAGCGTCATGGCTGTGCGCGAGGAACGCTGGCGGTAGGTCAGAGGGGAGGTTTGCGCCATGGATGGCGCAAGGTAGCGCCCAGGGATGGGTTTACAGCGCCTCCCCGTAGGCCTACCGCCAGATCAGTTCCGAGTGGTGCTGCGGCGCAGAACCCCTCGTCGGCCTGCCCCCGGCGTCTCTCGCTCAGCGGCTATGGCTTTCGTTGCCGAATATTACAGCGGCGTCAGCTTGGCAAAGCCCAGTACCAACCACTTGTCGCCTTCACCCTCGAAGCTGACCTGGACCCGGGCGCGTTCGCCCTCGCCCTCGGCATTGAGGATCACCCCCTCGCCGAACAGCGGATGGCTGACTCGCTGGCCCAGCGACAGGCTGGGCAAGTCGCCGCCGCCGTCCACCGAGGTCTGGCGCGACAGCCCCACCGCGGGTCTAGCGGTCACCGGGCGCGAGACCTGGCCGCGCAGGCGCACCTCCTCGAGCAGCTCCTCGGGCAGCTCGCGCAGGAAGCGCGACGGCCGCTGGAAGGTCTCCTTGCCGTGCAGCCGGCGCAGCTCGGCGTAGGTCAGGTAGAGCTTGCGCATGGCGCGGGTCAGGCCCACATAGCAGAGCCGGCGCTCCTCCTCGAGACGCCCCGGCTCCTCCAGCGACATCTTGTGCGGGAACAGCCCCTCCTCGACCCCGGAGACGAACACGATGGGGAACTCCAGCCCCTTGGCGGAGTGCAGGGTCATCAGCTGCACGCAGTCCTCGAACTCGTCGGCCTCGTGGTCGCCGGCGTTGAGCGCCGCCTCGGAGAGGAACGGCTCCAGCGCCGCGGCCCCCTCGCCGACCTCCTGATTCTCCAGCGCATCGCCCTGGGTAAAGGCGCGGGCGGCGTTGATCAGCTCCTCGAGGTTCTCGATCCGCGCCTGGCCCTTCTCGCCCTTCTCATTGGCGTGGTGCTCGACCAGCCCGCTGGCGTGGTTCACGTGGGCGATGATCTCGTGAAGCGCCATGCCGGCGGTATCGTTGTCGAGCTGTTCGATCAGCTCGGCAAAGGCGCGCACCGCGTTGGCGGCGCGGCCCTTGAGCAGCGCATCGCTGAGCGCGTCGTGCAGCGCCTGCCACAGCGAGACGTTGTTGAGCCGCGCATGCTCGCGGAGGATCTCCACGGTGCGGGTGCCGATACCGCGGGCCGGCACGTTGATGACGCGCTCCAGCGAGGCGTCGTCCTCACGATTGAGCAGCAGCCGCAGGTAAGCCAGGGCGTTCTTGATCTCGAGGCGCTCGTAGAAGCGCTGGCCGCCGTAGATGCGGTAGGGCACGCCCTGGCGGATCAGGGTCTCCTCGAGCACCCGAGACTGGGCGTTGGAGCGGTAGAGGATCGCGATCTCGCGGCGCGCCGCGCCGTCGCGCACCTGCTCGCCAATGGTATCGACGATAAAGCGCGCTTCATCGAGGTCGTTGAAGCCGGCATAGACCGAGATCGGCTCGCCCTTGGCGCCCTCGGTCCACAGCTCCTTGCCCATGCGCCCGGTGTTGTGGCTGATCAAGGCGTTAGCGGCGTCGAGGATGGCGCTGGTAGAGCGGTAGTTCTGCTCGAGGCGCACGGTACGGGTGTCGTGGAACTCCTGCTCGAAGCGGCGAATGTTCTCGACCCGCGCGCCGCGCCAGCCGTAGATCGACTGGTCGTCGTCGCCGACCACGGTCATGCCGGCACTCTCGCCGGTAAGCAGCTTGAGCCAGGCGTACTGCAGGGTGTTGGTGTCCTGGAACTCATCGACCAGCACATGGCCGAAGCGCGCCTGGTAGTGGGCCAGCAGCGCCGGGTTATCGCGCAGCAGCTCGAGGCTCCTGAGCAGCAGCTCGCCGAAGTCGACCAGCCCACCGCGCTCGCAGGTCAGCTGATAGCGCTCGTAGAGCTCGACCATCTGCGCCATGTAGCCATCGCCGTGGGCATCGACCTGGTGCGGCCGCAGCCCCTCCTCCTTGCAGCCGGAGATGAAGTACTGCACCTGGCGCGGCGGAAAGCGCTCGTCGTCGATGCGATGATCCTTGAGCAGGCGTTTGACCAGGCGCAGCTGGTCGTCGCTGTCGATGATCTGGAAGTGCTGGGGCAGCCGCGCATCCTGCCAGTGGGTGCGCAGCAGACGGTGGGCGATGGAGTGGAAGGTACCCACCCACATGTTGCGCAGCGACAGGCCGAGCAGCGCTTCGAGGCGGGTGCGCATCTCGCGGGCCGCCTTGTTGGTAAAGGTCACGGAGAGGATGGCGTAGGGCGACATGCCCTCGGTCTGCAGCAGCCAGGCGATACGATGCACCAGCACCCGGGTCTTGCCGGAACCAGCCCCGGCGAGCACCAGCATATTGCCCTGGGGCGCGCTGACCGCCTCGCGCTGGGCGGGATTGAGGTGATCGAGAATCGCCGTGACGTCATCCATAGGGGCTGGCACTTGCAGGTCGAAAATGGACGCCTAGCGTAGCATATCGCCGCTCACTCCTCCGGCTCCGGGAAGCGTAGCGAATTGAGGCTGCGCTTGACCGACTTGAGCTGCTCGGTGAGCTTGGGACCGCGGGTCTTGGCCACCCCCACCGCCAGCACGTCGATCAGCACCAGATGGGCGATCCGCGAACTCATCGGGGTGTAGATTTCAATATCCTCATGGACGTCGATGAACAGCGGGATCGATACCTCATCGGCCAGCGGCGAGCCGCTCGGGCACAGCCCGATCACCGTGGCGCCGACTTCGCGGGCCAGCTGCACGCTGGCGACCAAGGCCTTGGTGCGGCCGGTCTGTGAGATCGCCACCACCACGTCACCGGGTTTCAGGGTCACCGCCGACATGTTCTGCATGTGCGGGTCGGCGTAGGCCGACGTGGAGATCTGCAAACGGAAGAACTTGTGCTGGGCATCGAAGGCCACCGCCCCGGAGGCGCCGAAGCCGTAGAATTCGACCCGGTTGGCCATGGCCAGGGCATTGATCGCCTTGCTGAGCAGATCGTTATCGAGGCGGTCACGCACCGACAGCAGGGTGCCCACGGTGGAGTCGAAAATGCTGTGGGAGAACTCCGCCACCGAGTCGTCGTCGTTCATCGAGAACTGCGCGAACTGGCTGCCGGTGGCCAGCATCTGTGCCAGCTTCAGCTTGAAGTCCTGAAAACCGTTGCAGCCCAGCGCCCGACAGAAACGCACCACCGTGGGTTCGCTGACCTTGGCCTCGGTGGCCAGGTCGACGATGCGCATGTGGATAACTTCCTCGGGGTTGCGCAGCACGAAGCGCGCGACCTTCTGTTCGGAGCGTCGAAAGTGCTCCATGCGGCTTCTCAGCTCGTCGAATAGGGCGCGGCTCACGTTAGGCTCCTTGCTGGCATAACTTGTGCATAACTTATGGACATCCGGTGTATGGCCTGCGGCAAGCCGCTAGCTGGCCACCAGTATGCCTCAGCGGCGGCGTGATGGAGAGCCCCATCCAACAAGCCGTGACTTCAGGGATTCATCATTTTGTCAACTGGGGTATAGTAATAATGTCCTGCCGGTAACGCAGCGCTCGACTGGTCGGATGCTACATCAAGAGAAAGTCTTGAGTCAGGAGAATCGAACATGCGCAATGTCGAACAGGTATCCTCCCTCAAAACAGAGCTACTCGATATTTTCATGAGCATGGAGGTCGATGAGCACAAGCAGCGCCAGAAGACCGCCGCCGTGCGCTACCTGCGCGCCCGCCGCGGCATCGAGCTGCACAGGGAATTCAAGCGCCTCGAGCGCGATATCGCCGACCTGGACGAAGACGAGTTGATGCAGTAACCCATAGGGTTACGCCATCATCGGCGCCACGGCGCCCTCAGCACACTCTTCAGGCCTCCCCTGCGTGAGGTCAGCTAGCCCTCACTCCCTGGATATCCGTTTTTCATGCTCAGAACAGCGTGGCCTGCGCCTCGCCGCTGAACGCCCCGATAGCCGCCTGACCCAGACGCCTGGCCACCTCGTCATGCAGCCGCCGAGCGAGCTGTGGCGCGTGGCGGTTATCCGCGGTATGCACAAATAGAAAAGGACTTTTCCCCTGTTTTATCCACAGGCAGAGGCGCTCCACCCAGGCTGCGAAATAGATCGTATTGACATCCTCATCGACATGGCCAATGAACCGCACCAGCGGCCTATCGCCAGTGGAGAGCACGTGTAACGGACGTTTGGGTTTTTCCCCCTGGGCCTTGAGTAGCCTCGGGTCGCTGCCCGCCGGGGTCGAGAACAGCGGCCTTACGTCAAGCATCACGCGGTCTACGCCATGACTTATCAACAACCGGTTGAGAGCCACCTCGGCGCTGCCCTTGTGGAAAAATTCACTGTGGCGAACCTCAACGGCACAGGAGATTCCCTTCGGCCAGCGCGATAGCAGCTGATCGAGTTGCGGAAGCTCCTGTGCCCCAAAATCGCGCGGCAGTTGCACCATAAGGGGGCCGAGACGGTCATGCAGCGGCGAGAGGCGTTCGAGAAAAACCTCCAGCTCGGCCTCGATGCCCACCAGCCGAGCCTCATGGGTCAGGCTGGCCGGCAACTTGAAGCAGAAGCGAAACTCGGCAGGCGCCTGGCGTGCCCAGCTGGCCACCGTCTCGGCCTTGGGCGCCCCGCTGTAGAAGGTGGTATTGCCCTCGACGGCAGAGAATACCCGCGCGTACTCGCCAAGCCACTCCTGCTGCCCGCCATGGGGCGGATAGAGGCTGCCCCGCCAGTCAGCGTTGGCCCACATGGCCAAGCCAAGGTAGAGTTGTCCGGCCACTGTCACCTCGCTGTCACAAGAATGCCATGGATACGCAGATCCATTGGGGCCGGGTGCAGCGCTAGACGCTCTACCCGACCCTGATCGCTGCTTAGAACTGCTCCAGTAGCCACTCTCCCGGCTCACCGTTCAACAGCAGCTGGCCATCGCGTAGCTGAGCCTCGAGGGAGTAGCGTTCATCCTCCTCGCGACGCACTACGCCTAGCTCCAGCATGGCCTGCAGGCTATCTGCCACGGCTTCCTTTGCCATCGCATCGAGCTCACTATCTGACCTCAGTCCGCCGAGCTGCTGCTGCAGTGACTCGCGAAACAGCTTGTGCAGCAGTCGTTCGGAAGCATTCACGCTCAGATCCAGGCGACTCTCGGGGGCAAGCAGCCCGCCATTTTCGAAGGCTGCCAGATCCACCAGCGACAGATCGGCCTCCAGTTGCAGGTCAATATCCGCCTCGCCCATGCTGAAGGTGAACGGCTTGACGCTGATCGTGGAACGGCCCGCTAACAGTTCTTCGCCGACGCGTTCCATACGCTCGAATATCGGCAACAGCCGATCGGGGTCTTCCCACGAGAATTGGCCGACGGCCTCATGAATCAGGCCCCATAGCGTGTCGTATTGCGCCCGCGGCAACTGTCCATAGCTTGACTCGACGTGCAGCGCAATCGGATCGTTTACGCCCTGAATGCGCAGCCCGCTTGCGGCTAGCAATTGCGCTACCCGGAAGTGCTCCGCGGATTCCGGCGCCAGGTCCAGGCGGTAATGCATGTCTTGCACTTTGAGACTCGGCGAATCCAGCTCACGCAGTGTCAGCCCCTCGAGGCTTACATCCAGTTGGCCGTACCAGCTGCTTTGGTCCTGGCGAGTCGCCGTGATTTCCGCCCCCATGTCCTGCATGGTCAGAAACAGCTCCGGCTCCTCGGCTTCGAAACCCTGCAGCGCATAGCGGGTCGTGAAGCCCTCGAAGCGACCCTGCCCATCGAACTGCAGCTGAATGTCGACGCTCTGTCCATCGATGCGCGAGTCGCCCGCCCACTCGACGTCACGGCTTTCGGTGACGATCGGTCCTTCCTGCGAGCTGAACATGACATCACGCAGCACCCCCTCGGGGAAGGAGGCCACGAACTCCGCGGTGGAACCTTCGAAGGTATGGGTAGCGTTGGGCTCCTCCAATCGCGCCGGCCCCATGCGATTGGAGCTTCGATACTCACCAAGGGATGGATCGTAGCGGAAATCACCGCCTTGGTAATCGAGGTCGTAGCGTAGTTCCAGACCTGCGTCGCTCAGCAGCGGGCCGGCTGTCAAAACCATCTGCATGGGAGCCCACTCACCAACCACGACCTGGTCGAAACCGACCCTGGCATCGTAGCGTGAGATACTCCCGTTAACCTCCATTTGAACCAGCTGATCGAATAGCCAACCCGAGGCGTCCGCACGTCCTTCGATACTGGCGAAGGCGCCAATGAAGGGACCATGGGTAATCTGATCATCGACGCGGATCCGCAATGGTTCGCCTTCGAACTCCTGCTCCATGGCAGTGCCGAGAAGGCCTGTATAAAACTGCGCAAACTCCGGTTCGAGTACGAGTTCGTATGCGGCATTTGCCTCCAGCCAGCCACGCTCGTAGGCCAGATTTTCGACCTCTATATAACCGAAGCGCTGTAACTGCTGCAGATAATCCGCGTACTTCTGTTCGATCCGTTGACCTAACCAGTAGGGAGCTGCCAAACCTACGACAAGTGCCAATCCCAGGATAATGACCACTGATCGTTTGAATACACTTCCCTGACGCTGCTGTCCCTTCCCCATGCCGATATCCTTTTCTCGTTTTTCATTTACGTCGAACAGGGCAGCAATAAGTTATTATTACTGCCCTAGGTCGAAGTAAAGTTTAACGATAATAAACAAGAAAAGTAAGCTAGGGGTTTTACTCCACCGTTACCGACTTGGCCAGGTTACGCGGCTGATCGACGTCGGTCCCCTTGAGTACCGCCACGTGATAGGAGAGCAGCTGCAGCGGCAGGGTATACAGGATCGGTGCCAGCGCTTCGTGGACGTGGGGCAGGTGCAGTACCTTGATGCCCTCGCCGGCGTCGATCGCCACCTGCTCGTCGGCAAATACGTAGAGCTCACCGCCGCGGGCGCGGACCTCCTGCAGGTTCGACTTGAGCTTGTCGAGCAGCTCATCGTTGGGCGCCACCGAAATCACCGGCATCTCGCTGTCGACCAGCGCCAGCGGCCCGTGCTTGAGCTCACCGGCCGGGTAGGCCTCGGCGTGAATGTAAGAGATCTCCTTGAGCTTCAGTGCACCCTCCAGGGCGATCGGGAAATGCGCCCCACGCCCCAGGAACAGGGCGTGGTGTTTTTCGGCAAAATCTACCGACAGCTGTTCGATCTCGGGATCCAGCGCCAGCACCCGGGTGACCAGCGCCGGCAACCCACGTAGCGCCGCCACGATCTGCCCCTGCTGGTCATCGTCCATGCCGCGCTGGCGGCCTAGCGCCAGGGTAAACAGCATCAGCGCAGTGAGCTGGGTGGTGAAGGCCTTGGTCGAGGCCACGCCGATCTCGGGGCCGGCGTGGGTCATCAGCGTGAGATCCGACTCCCGCACCAGTGAACTGCCCGGCACGTTGCAGATCGCCAGACTGCCGAGATAGCCGCTGTCCTTGGCAAAGCGTAGCGCCGCCAGGGTGTCGGCAGTCTCGCCGGACTGAGAGAGGGTCACGAACAGGGTGTCTTCGGGCACCACCACGCGGCGGTAGCGATACTCCGAAGCGACCTCTACCTGAGTGGGAATGCCAGCGTAGCGCTCGAGCCAGTAGCGCGCCACCATGCCGGCATGGTAGCTGGTGCCGCAGGCGATGATATGGATCTGCTTGGCCTTCGAAAACAGCGCCTCGGCCTCGACCCCGAAGCTCTTGACCAGCACCCCACGCTCGCTCAGGCGCCCCTCCAGGGTCTGGGCAATGACCGCCGGCTGCTCGTGGATCTCCTTGAGCATGAAGTGGCGGTAATTGCCCTTGCTGGCGGCCCCGTCGCCGTGCTCGAAGGTCTGCACCTCACGCTCGACCGAGCGCCCCTCGGCGTCGACGATCTCGATCACTCCGCCCCGCGAGAGGCGCACCACATCACCCTCCTCGAGGTAGATGAAGCGGTCGGTGACCTGCAGCAGCGCCAGCGGGTCAGAGGCCAGGAAGGCCTCCTCGATGCCTACCCCCACCACCAGCGGGCTGCCCTTGCGTGCGCCGATCACCACGTCCGGCTCGGCGGCGTGCATCACGCCCAGCGCATAGGCCCCGGCAAGCCTAGCCAGGACCCGCTGCACCGCCGCCAGCAGGTCGCCCTGGGCAGCGCTCTCGCGATCCAGCAGATGGGCAATGACCTCGGTATCGGTCTCGGATTCGAATACGTAGCCGCTGGCCTGCAGGTCAGCCTTGAGGGCCTCGAAGTTCTCGATGATGCCGTTGTGCACCACCGCCAGACGACCCGCGGACTGATGGGGATGAGCGTTAGACACGCTGGGCTTGCCGTGGGTCGCCCAGCGGGTATGGGCGATACCTACTCGCCCCGGCAGGGCCGACTGCTCGAGCCGCTCGGCCAGAGCGGCGACCTTGCCCACCGCGCGCTGCCGTTCCAGGCTTCCGCTCTCATCGAGCACCGCCATGCCGGCCGAGTCATAGCCTCGATACTCGAGGCGCCGCAGCCCCTCGAGCAGAATACCCTGCACGTTACGCCCGGCTACTGCTCCAACGATTCCACACATCGCGCTACCTCCTGGACTCTGCGTCATCCACCGTAACGGTGACAACCTCTACATCATGGGCCTCGATTGTTCGGCGGTCGGCAGGATCGAGACGATGATCGGTGATCAATGTATCGATGCAGCCCCACGGCAACTCGAGGTTGGGAATACGTCGGCCGATCTTGTCGGCCTCCACCAGTACCACGACCTCGCGGGCCACTTCGGCCATTACCCGCGATAGTCCCAGCAATTCATTGAACGTCGTGGTACCTCGCGCCAGGTCGATGCCATCGGCGCCGATGAACAGCTGGTCGAAGTCGTAGTGCCTCAGCACCTGTTCGGCGACCTGGCCCTGAAACGATTCGGAATGCGGGTCCCAGGTGCCACCCGTCATCAGCAGCATGGGCTCGCGCTCCAGGGCATGAAGCGCATTGGCCACCGCCAGGGAGTTGGTCATGACCACCAGACCGGTCTTGCCATCGAGTTCTGGAATCATCGCCGAGGTCGTGGTGCCGCTATCGACGATGATGCGGTTATGCTCTCGGAGCCGCTCAACTGCTGCCCGGGCAATGGCCCGCTTTGCAGGCGAGATATTGACGGCACCGTCCAGCAGCTCGACGGGCAGTGGCACTGCGCCACCGTGGCGACGCAGCAGCAGCCCGCTCTTCTCGAGGGTGGCCAGATCCTTGCGTATCGTCACCTCGGAGAAGTCGAAGCGCTGTGCCAGGGCCTCGACGCTGACTTCGCCCTCGGCGTTGACGCATGCCAGAATGGCATGCCGCCGCTGGGCCGTATTTCGTTTGGTCATTCCATATCAATCTTAAAGTTTCGAATCGAAAGAAATTAATTGCCAAATGAAAGACCAATAGCCGTGCAGCGTCAAGTCCCGGCCACGAAAAAGCCGCTTCAGCCAAGCCGAAGCGGCGTCATGGCGGGTTGCTGGATGCGCTAGGAATCCTTGGTCGGACGTGGCCAGTCGGACTTGCTGATCTGCCGCGCCCGGGACACTGCCAGGGCCCCGTCGGCAACGTCCTTGCCGATGGTCGAGCCGGCACCCACGGTGGCGCCCTTGCCGACGCTTACCGGCGCCACCAGGGCAGTGTTGGAACCGATGAAGGCGTCGTCGCCGATCTCGGTGCGATGCTTGTTGGCACCGTCATAGTTGCAGGTGATGGTACCCGCTCCGACGTTGACCCCGCGCCCCAGGCTGGCGTCGCCGACATAGCTCAGGTGATTGATCTTGCTGCCCTCGCCGACCTCGACGTTCTTGGTCTCGACAAAGTTGCCGACCTTGGCGCCGACCGCCAGGCGCGACCCGGGGCGCAGACGCGCGAAGGGCCCGATGCGATTACGCCCGGCGGCCACCGCGCCCTCGATCACGCTATGTGCCTCGATCACGCTCTCGGCGCCGATATGGCTGTCGCGAATCACGCAGTAGGGACCGATGCGCACCCCTTCACCCAGTTCCACCTCGCCTTCGAATACGCAGCCGACGTCGATCTCCACGTCGTGGCCGCAGCGCAGGCTGCCGCGCACGTCGAGGCGTGCCGGGTCGGCCAGCGCCACGCCCTCGGTCATCAGCCGCTCGGCAATGGCCTGCTGGTGGGCGCGCTCGAGGCGCGCCATCTGGGCGCGGTTGTTGACCCCCTCGACTTCCATGGGGCTGGCCGGCTGGGCGGTGGCGATGCTCACTCCTTCGGCGGCGGCCAGCGCGATCACGTCGGTCAGGTAGTACTCGCCCTGGGCGTTATCCGCCGACAGCTGAGGCAACCAGCGGCGCAGCTGGGCGCTGGTCATCGCCATGATCCCGGTATTGCACTCCTGGACCGCCCGCTCGCTCTCGCTGGCATCCTTGTGCTCGACGATGGCCACCGCCTGACCGGCGGCGTCGCGCAGGATACGCCCATAGCCGCTGGGGTCGTCGAGGGTCACGGTGAGCAGTGCCATCTGCTGTTCGCTGACGCTGTCGAGCAGTGCCGCCAGGGTCTCGCGCCGAATCAAGGGCACATCGCCGTACAGTACCAGCACCTTGTCGGGCCCCAGCGCATCAAGCGCCTGGGCCACCGCATGGCCGGTGCCCTTCTGCTCGGCCTGCACGGCGAAGCTCACCGGGCAGTCGCCCAGCGCCTGGCGCAATTGGTCGCCACCGTGGCCGATCACCACGTGCAGTTTCTCGGCGCCAAGCGTTGCGGCAGTGTCGATGACGTGACGCACCATCGGCTTGCCGGCCAGGCTGTGCAGCACCTTGGGCCGCGTCGAACGCATCCGTGTGCCCTGACCGGCGGCTAGAATCACTACGTCGAGGGTCATGGTCTCTCCTTGTTCAGTCGTCCACGTCGATGCCAATGTCGGCGAGGGTGTCGATGCCAAAATAGTCGATCAATGCCGAGCTTACCCGCGTCGCCCAGCCGTCTCCCTCGCGCACCAGCAGCAGCACCATCAGGTCGTGCTGCTCGGCCAGTCGCAGGCCATCATCTGGCCCCAGCGTCATCAGCGCCGTGGCCCAGGCATCGGCCCAGGCATTGGAGGGGTGTAGCACCGTCACCGAGGCCAGCGCGTGTTCGATCGGCATACCGCTGCGTGGGTCGATGGTGTGCGAATAGCGCTGCCCTTGTGCCTCGAAATAGTTGCGGTAGTCACCGGAGGTGGCCACCGAGATATCGTGCAGCGGTAGCGTATGGTGGGCCACCTGGCGGCTGCCGTCAGGCACCTCGACACCGATCCGCCATGGGTTCTGCTCCTCGTCGCGATAGCCCTTGACGATCAGGTCACCCCCCAGGTTGACCAGGTAGTGCTCGATGCCCTGGCTATCGAGATAGGCGGCGACCCGATCGGTGCCGTGCCCCTTGGCCACCCCGCCGAGGTCGATGAACACATCGCCAGTGCGCCTGGCGCGGGTCTCGCTGGCGTCCAGCTCGAGCTTGTCATGACCGACCTCGTCGAGGCGCTGATCCAGCTCCTCCGACGTCGGCACCTCCGCGGGCCGCGCTTCCGAGCCGAAGCTCCACAGGTTGACCAGCCCCCCTACGGTGACATCGAAGCTGCCGTCACTCTTCTCGGCTACCGACTGACTCACCGCCAGCACCTCGAACAGCGCATCGGAGAGCGCCAACCACTCACCCTCCGGCGTGCGGTTGAGGTCCATCAATTCACTGTCATCACGATAGATCGACATTGCCGCATCGACATCATCGAGCTCGGCAACGAAGCCCTCCTCAAGCGCTTCGGCCTGACTGCGCGTCAGCGGGTCGGCGATGGTGACCTGATAGAAGGAGCCAAAGATATTGCCTTCGAGGCGCACCGGTGAGTCGAGCTCGGGGTCTCGCTCGCCGCAGCCGGCCAACAGCGCGGCAAGCAGTAGTGGAACAATAAAACGGGTGACGTACATGGTTGATGTCCTCCAGGGGCTACCAGAAGAACCACAGCAGCCAGAGTCCAAATATAATCCGATAGATCACGAACGGCTGCATGCCGATGCGCTTGATGAAGACCAGGAAATAGTGGATGCACAGATAGGCGCTGATGCCAGACAGCAAGGTGCCCACGATCATCGCCGTCCAGGCGACGTCCTCGGGCTCGCGAATCAGGCCAACCACCTCGAGGCCGCCGGCCAGCACGATGACCGGAATCGACATCAGAAACGAGAAGCGCGCCGCCGCTTCACGGTTCATGCCCAGCAGCAGCGCGGCGGTGATGGTGATACCGGAGCGTGAGGTGCCGGGAATCAGCGCCAGCGCCTGGGCGCCGCCAATCAGCAGTGCGTCCTTGAGACTCAACTGATATTCGCTACGCGTACCGTGCTTACGCCAGTCGGCGTAGCCAAGCAGGAGCCCGAAGCCGATCAGGCTAATGGCCAGAATCAGCGGTGAACGAAGCTCCAGCTCGATGGTTTCCTTGAACACCAGACCGATCAACCCGACCGGAATTGTAGCCACGATGACCCACCACGCCAGGCGACCATCTTCATCGCTACCCTGGCCGCGACAGGAAGCCACCCAGCTCAGCGTCATACGTCTGAGTTCATGCCGGAAGTAGACGATGACCGCCGCCAGGCTGCCGATGTGCAGTGCCACGTCGAAGGCCAGCCCTTGATCTTCCCATGGGGTCAGTACCGGCACCAGGATCAGGTGGGCAGAGCTGGAGATGGGCAGGAACTCGGTAAGCCCCTGCACCAGCGAGAGAACGACGACCTGTAGCCAATCCATGCTAATCCTTTAGGGCCTGTAGATGATGCTCTTAGAACGGCGCGGCGTTTACCTGCCCACCTCCTGGACAGGATGACCGCGAACAAGGATACACACTCGGTAACAGCTTGTCCGCCGTCTGAGCATGACATCCCTCACGCAAATAAGCGGCCTGTTGCGGTCATCGCCATAATCCTCGACGCTTATGTGCGCTGATCACACGCTGGTCAGGATTGCCGTGGCAATGCTGAAGTAGATCACTACCCCGGAGGCGTCGATCAGCGTAGTCACCAGCGGCGCCGAGGCGGTGGCGGGATCCCAGCCCAGGCGGTTGAGCAGGAAGGGCAGGCACATCCCCAGCAGGCTGCCGAACAGCACGATGATCACCATGCTCATGGCCACCACCATGGCCACCGCCTCACCGCCGCGCATCACCCCGATGGGGGCCACCGCCAGCGCCATGGTCAGGCCCAGGGAGCCCGCCACCAGCAGCTCGCGTCCCAGCAACGTGCCCCAGTCCTTGACCCCGACATCGCCAGTGGCCATGCCGCGCACCATCAGGGTGGCGGCCTGGGCGCCGGCGTTACCGCCGCTGCCGATCAGCAGCGGCAGGAAGAACACCAGCGCCACCTGGGCGGCGATGGTCTCTTCGAAGTAGGCGATACCCGCACCGGAGAACAGGTTGGCAAACACCAGCAGCACCAGCCAGGTAACGCGCTTGCGATAGAGGCTCCACAGCGGCACCCGGCTGACGCCATCTTCCAGGGCGCCGATGGACATCCCCTTGTGGAAATCCTCGGTGGCCTCCTCCTCGGCGACGTCCATGGCGTCATCGTGGGTGACGATGCCCACCATCCGCTCATCGGCGTCGATAACCGGCACCGCCAGCAGGTCATAACGCGCCACCAGCCGCGCCACGTCCTCCTGGGGATCATCGACGCGTGCACTGATCACGTCCTTGATCATCAGGTCATCGACCAGCGCTCCCGGGCGCGCCACCATCAGCTGGCGCAACGATAGCGTGCCGGCCAGGCGCCCCTCCTCGGCGAGTACGTAGATCTGGTAGACGGTCTCGGCATCCGGCGCCGTCTGGCGCACCCGCATCAGCGCCTGTGACACCGTCATGCCGCTGGGGATCGCCACATAGTCGGAGGTCATGATCGCCCCGGCGGTGCCCTCTTCGTAGCTGGCCAGCCGCTTGAGGTCCTCACGCTCCTGCCTGGCCATGCGTCGCAGCAGGCCCTCGCGACGATCCTCGTCGAGCAGGTTGAAGAGGTCGGCACGTTCATCCGAACTCATCTCCTCGAACAGCGCAAGCAGCGTCTCGTCGGACATCGCTTCGGCCAACTCGCCCTGCATGTCGCTCGGCAGGTAGCCAAACACATTGGCACGTCGTTCCACCGAGAGATGGTCGAGCAGGGCAAAGACGGTGGGCGTATCGTCGTCTTCCTCGGCAATATCCTCGAGGATTTCGGCGATATCCGCGGCACGCAGCTCGGGCAGCACGTCGTCGAGATCGGCAGCGTCCGACTGCAGCGCCTCGAGCAGCGTGCTCTTCTGTTCGGTCAGGGATTCATTCAATGACATAGGCATCCTCCTGACGCCGTAATCGGGCAGATTAGGTGGCGGGCATGGCGACCATCATAGCAGACACGAAAACGCCCCCCGGTCAACGACGCGGGGGGCGCTTTTCACGGCAGGAACCGATCAGCTCTTGCCAGCCTTCTTGCGCAGCTGCTGGATCGTCCTGAGCTGAGCCACCGCCTCGGCAAGTTCCGCCGCCGCGCGCGAGTAATCCAACTCCGAGGACTTCTCGTTGAACGACTTGAGCGCCTGCTGGCGGGCCTCTTCGGCCGCCGCTTCATCGATGTCACCGGCGCGGGTAGCCGCGTCGGCAAGAATCGACACCACCTTGGGCTGGACCTCGAGGAAGCCGCCCGAGATGTAGAAGTTCTCCTCGGCGCCGCCCGCCAGCGTTACCCTGACCGGCCCCGGCTGGAGCTCGGTCAGCAGCGGCGTGTGACCGGGCAGAATGCCCAGGTCACCCATGATCCCGGCGGCGACCACCTGCTCGACCTCGCCGGAGAACACCGCTTCCTCTGCGCTGACAATCTCGCACTTGAAGCTGTTCGCCATAGTGTTGTCCCCTCTGGGTGGACGGCCTTACTTCATTTGGTTGGCTTTCTCGACGGCTTCGTCGATCGAACCGACCATGTAGAAGGCCTGTTCCGGCAGCTCGTCATACTCACCGTTGAGGATACCCTGGAAGCCGCGGATGGTGTCCTTGAGCGACACGTACTTGCCGGGCGCCCCGGTGAACACCTCGGCGACGAAGAACGGCTGCGACAGGAAGCGCTGGATCTTACGCGCCCGCGACACGGCCAGCTTGTCCTCGTCGGACAGCTCGTCCATGCCCAGGATGGCGATGATATCCTTGAGCTCCTTGTAGCGCTGCAGCACGTTCTGCACGCCGCGGGCGGTGTCGTAGTGCTCCTGGCCGACCACCAGCGGGTCCAGCTGACGCGAGGTGGAGTCGAGCGGATCGATGGCCGGGTAGATACCCAGCTCGGCGATGGAGCGCGCCAGTACCACGGTAGCGTCGAGGTGCGAGAAGGTGGTCGCCGGCGACGGATCGGTCAAGTCATCCGCCGGTACGTAGACCGCCTGCACGGAGGTGATCGAGCCGGTCTTGGTCGAGGTGATACGCTCCTGCAGCACGCCCATCTCCTCGGCCAGGGTCGGCTGATAGCCTACCGCCGAGGGCATACGACCCAGCAGTGCCGAGACCTCGGTACCGGCCAGGGTGTAGCGGTAGATGTTATCGACGAACAGCAGTACGTCGCGACCTTCATCGCGGAATTTCTCGGCGATGGTCAGGCCGGTCAGCGCCACACGCAGGCGGTTGCCCGGCGGCTCGTTCATCTGACCGTAGACCAGCGCCACCTTGTCGATAACGTTGGATTCGGTCATTTCATGATAGAAGTCGTTACCCTCACGGGTACGCTCACCGACACCGGCGAACACCGAGTAACCGCTGTGCTCGGTGGCGATGTTACGGATCAGCTCCATCATGTTGACGGTCTTGCCGACGCCGGCGCCGCCGAACAGGCCAACCTTGCCGCCCTTGGCGAACGGGCAGACCAGGTCGATGACCTTGATGCCGGTCTCGAGCAGCTCGTTGGAGGCCGCCTGCTCGGCATAGGTGGGGGGCTTGCGGTGGATCGGCATGCGCTCCTGCTCACCGATGTCGCCAGCCTCATCGATCGGCTCGCCGAGCACGTTCATGATCCGACCCAGCGTTTCCTTGCCTACCGGTACGGAGATGGCTGCGCCGGTGTTGGCGACGTCCATGCCGCGTTTGAGGCCCTCGGTGGAGCCCATGGCGATGGTCCGCACCACGCCGTCGCCCAGCTGTTGCTGAGTCTCAAGCACGGTGTCGACTTCTGCGACCTTCAGCGCGTCGTAGACCTTGGGCACTGAGTCCCGCGGAAACTCTACGTCAATCACCGCGCCGATGATTTGTACGATACGTCCGCTCATCTTGGTTCCTCTTAAATACCTGCAAATGAAACCTGGCTTCCCAAGCTGCTATACGGCGGCTGCGCCACCGACGATCTCCGATATTTCCTGGGTAATCGCGGCCTGACGGGCCTTGTTGTACACCAGTTGCAGATCGTCGATCAGACCACCGGCGTTATCGGTGGCACTCTTCATCGCTATCATCCGCGCAGCCTGCTCACAGGCGGTGTTCTCGACCACCGACTGATAGACCTGCGACTCGATGAAGCGCTCTAGCAGCCGGTCCAGCAGCACCTTGGCATCCGGCTCATACAGGTAGTCCCAGCTTCCGGGACGAGTCTGTTCTTCATCATCATGCGCCTCTCCAATGTCAGGAGAGAGCGGCAGGAGCTGTCTGACCACCGGCTGTTGCGTCATGGTGTTGACGAATTCGTTGTACACCACGAATAGCCGATCCAGACGCCCTTCGTCATACGCTTCCAGCATGACCTTGACGCTACCGATCAGGTCCTGGACCCGCGGCGATTCGCCAAGCCCGCTCTTGGCCGCCACGAGGTTGCCCCCGTAGTTGCGGAAGAACGTGCTGGCCTTGGTGCCCAGGGCACAAAACTCCAGTTCTGCGCCCTGGTCGCGCCAGGCCTTGGCATCCCTGAGGACGGCTTTGAACAGGTTGACGTTCAAGCCACCGCACAGGCCGCGGTCGGTGGACACCACGATATAGCCGACCCGCTCCACGGAGCGTTCGACCATGTACGGGTGCATGTCCTCGGGATCCATGTCGGCATCGGCGATATGCGCCACCACGTCGCGGATCAACCGCGAATAGGGGTGGCTGGCCTTCATCAGGTCCTGGGCTTTACGCATCTTCGACGCAGCCACCATTTCCATGGCGCTGGTGATCTTCTGCGTATTCTTGATGCTCCCGATCTGGGTGCGTATCTCTTTTGCAGCTGCCATAGCGATCTACCCTCGTTCGTGGCTCTCAGAAAGCATGCTGGCCCACTCCGAAGAGCGGGCCCTCGGCATTACCAGCTCTGAGTCGCCTTGAACTTCTCGAGACCCGCCTTCAAGCCTTCCTGGATCTCGCTGCCGTAGTCGCCGGTCTGGTTGATCTTGTCGAGCAGCTCGGCGTGCTCGGACTTCATGTACTCGTGTAGAGCACGCTCGAAGTCCAGCACCTTGCTGACCTCGACGTCATCCAGGTGACCTTCGTTGGCGGCGTACAGCGACAGCGCCATCTCGGCCACGGACAGCGGCGAATACTGGTTCTGCTTCATCAGCTCGGTGACGCGCTGACCGTGCTCGAGCTGCTTGCGGGTGGCCTCGTCGAGGTCAGACGCAAACTGCGAGAACGCTGCCAGCTCGCGATACTGAGCCAGCGCCAGGCGTACGCTGCCGCCGAGCTTCTTGATAATCTTGGTCTGCGCCGAGCCACCTACCCGCGACACCGAGAGACCGGCGTTGATCGCCGGGCGGATGCCCGAGTTGAAGAGGTTGGTTTCGAGGAAGATCTGACCATCGGTAATCGAGATGACGTTGGTCGGCACGAACGCCGAGACGTCGCCACCCTGGGTCTCGATGATCGGCAGCGCGGTCAGCGAACCGGTCTTGCCCTTCACTTCACCGTTGGTGAACTTCTCGACGTAGTCGGCGTTGACCCGCGCGGCGCGTTCGAGCAGACGCGAGTGGAGATAGAAGACGTCACCCGGGTAGGCTTCACGGCCCGGCGGACGACGCAGCAGCAGCGATACCTGACGATAGGCCACGGCCTGCTTGGAGAGATCGTCATAGACGATCAGCGAGTCCTCGCCGCGGTCGCGGAAGTACTCACCCATGGTGCAGCCGGAGTAGGCGGCCAGGAACTGCATCGGGGCCGGGTCGGCAGCGCCGGCGGCGACCACGATGGTGTGCTCCATGGCGCCGTGCTCTTCGAGCTTGCGCACCACGTTGGCAATCGTCGACTGCTTCTGGCCGATGGCCACGTAGACGCAGGTGACGCCCTTGCCCTTCTGGTTGATGATGGCGTCGATGGCGATCGCCGACTTACCGATCTGGCGGTCGCCGATGATCAGCTCACGCTGACCGCGGCCGATCGGCACCATGGCGTCGATCGACTTGAGACCGGTCTGGATCGGCTCGTCGACGGACTGACGGGTGATGACGCCGGGGGCGACCTTTTCCACCGCATCGGTCAGCTTGGCGTCGATGTCGCCCTTGCCGTCGATGGGGATGCCCAGCGGATCGACCACGCGGCCGATCAGCTCGGGACCCACCGGCACCTCGAGGATGCGACCGGTACAGCTGGCGGTCATGCCCTCTTCGAGCTGCAGGTAGTCGCCCAGCACCACGGCACCGACGGAGTCGCGCTCGAGGTTGAGCACCATGCCGAAGATGCTGCCGGGGAATTCGATCATCTCACCGAACATCGCGTCGGCCAGGCCGTGAATACGTACGATGCCGTCGGAGACGCTGACGATGGTGCCCTGGTTACGGGCCTCGGATGCGACGTCAAGCTTCTCGATACGCTGCTTGATGATGTCGCTGATCTCGGAAGGATTCAGTTGCTGCATGCCATGTCCCTCAGACTCAGGCGTAGAGCGACTCGCGCAGGCGGTTTAATCGACCGCGTACCGAACCGTCGATGACGGTATCGCCGGCACGCAGGATCACACCGCCCAGCAGCGCCGGGTCTACCTGAGTGGTAATGGAGATTTCGCGATTCAGGCGCTTCTTGAGCGCACTGGCGAGCTTTTTCTGCTGCTTGTCTTCGAGCGCATAGGCCGAGACCACCGTCACGTCGACGCGCTGTTCGTGATCGGCCCGCAGGGCCTCGAACTGCGCGGCGACGGACGTCAGCGCGGCCAGGCGATCCTGACTGGCCAGGGTCTCGAGAAAACGCCGTGCGTCGTCGTCGAGCTTGATGTCGGCCACCTCGATAAGCAGCTCGACCTTGCGCGCGTCGGTCAGCTTGGGGCTCGACAGCACCTTCTTGAGCTCGCTATGGGCAACGACCTGGCCAAGGACATTGAGCCACTCGGACCAGGTCGTCAGCGCCTGATGATCGCGTGCGTACTCGAACGCTGCCTTGGCGTAGGGCCGGGCAACGGTAGATGTTTCCGCCATGGATCACCTCCTCACAGTTCGGCAGCGAGCTTGTCGAGCATCTCGCGGTGCGCCTTCTCGTCGATGGAGGACTCCAGAACACGCTCGGCGCCAATCAGGGCCAGCGTGGCGACTTGAGCACGCAGCTCATCCTTCACGCGATTGACCTCTTGATCGATTTCGGCGCGGGCGCTGGCAACCAGGCGTTCGCCCTCGCTGCGGGCCTGATCGCGCGCTTCTTCGATCATCTGCGTGGAGCGCTTGTGCGCCTGCTCGAGAATCTCGGAGGCCTGCTCCTTGCTTTCACGCAGCGTCTGCTCGGCCTGCTCCTGGGCAAGCTCCAGGTCACGCGAAGCGCGGCTGGCCGCATCGAGGCCATCGGCAATGCGCTTCTGACGCTCGTGGAGCGCCTGGCTGAGCGGTGGCCACACGTACTTTGTGCAAAACCAGACAAAGATCGCGAAGGCGATCGTCTGCCCGATAAGCGTCATGTTGATATTCACAGGATGATACCTCTGACGGTTTCGTGGCGACCGGAAACAAGCACGCCGAGCGCATCACGCGCTCGGCAAGGTGACTCGTTACCCGGCAACGACGAAGATCAGGTACATCGCGATACCCACGCCGATCATCGGAACGGCGTCGAGCAGGCCGGCCATGATGAAGGTACGGGTCTGCAGCTGGTCGCCCAGTTCCGGCTGACGTGCGGTGGTTTCGAGCAGCTTGCCGCCAAGGATGGCGAAGCCGAAACCGGTAGTCAGGGCGCTGACGCTGATGATGATGGCCGCAGCAAGGTAAACGATTTCCATGGTGGTGCTCCTAAGTTCAAGTTGAGGTCAGGTTTAAAGTTACCGCGTTTGCAATCGTTGCTCGGTTGATAATGCTTAATGATGCTCGTGCGCTGCGCTCAGGTACACGATCGACAGTGTCGTGAAGATGAACGCCTGCAGCGATACGATCAGGATGTGGAAGATGGCCCACGGCACGTCCAGCATCCAGATGGCCCAGAACGGCAGCAGGGCGATAAGGATGAAGATCACTTCACCGGCGAACATGCTGCCGAAAAGACGCAGCCCCAGGCTGATCGGCTTGACCAGCAGGCCGACGATCTCGAGGATCAGGTTGAACGGGGCCAGCAGCCAGGTATTGAAGGGCGTGAGCGCCAGCTCTTTACCGAATCCGGCAACGCCTTTGACCCGGCAGCTGGAGTAGATGATCAGCAGGAATACGCCCAGTGCCATGCCCAGCGTGGCGTTGACGTCGGTGGTGGGCACGATCTTCATGTACTCGACGCCGAGACGTCCGAACATCTCGGGCACGTAGTCGACCGGGATCAGCTTGAGGCTGTTCATCAGCAGGATCCACATGAACAGCGTCAGCGCCAGCGGCGCAATCATCGGGTTCTTGCCATGGAAGGTCGAGCGGGTCAGGTTCTCGATGAACTCGATGACCATTTCTGCAGCATTTTGCAGACCGCCTGGCACCCCGGTGGTAGCCATGCGCCCGGCCTTGCGAAACACCCAGATGAACAGGGCGCCCATGGCGATCGACCAGCCCATGGTATCCAGGTGAATGGCCATGAAACCCATCTCCACGGCTTCCTGCGACGTGGACGCCAGCGACCAGCCATTTTCCGGATGCTTGCCGAAGGTCAGGTTCTGGAGGTGGTGCTGTATGTAATAGATGGCGGTCATTTCGTTATCCGCTGCCATACGCTGCTTACCTCGGGTCAGGGGGTCGGCCGGTCACGCAGTAGCCAGGGAGTCAGCCAGTGCATGCTCTGGGCCGCCACATAGGCGATAAAGAAAAAAGTCGGGTTTGAAGGGGGCACTGACACGAACACGATCACGAACAGTGCCACCGTCAAACCGAACTTGCCGACTGCTGCTTGGTAGAAATTTGCCACGCTGGTGCGAGGCCGGCGCCCATCGCGCACCTGTAGCCCTCGCCACAGGAAATAGAGCGTCGGCAGCAGCGCAACACCGCCGCCCAGCAGCGCGCTGTACATTGCGCCTGACCCAGCACTCAGCAGCGCCAGCAGGCCTAGCACTAACGCCGACAACAGCTGCGCCAGCGGCAGTCGCTGCCATGACAATCCTCTACGACGGGCGCTTACGTGCATTGGATACCTCGTTGCGGCGCTCGGCGCAGTGACAATGACCAACCGGCGCGGCAGCGTGTTACGCCCATCCATAAAGCAAACAACCGCGGATTATAGGGAAGCCCCCCACCACCTTCAACCGAGAGCGCGGCGATTTTGCGCGATATGACGCCGGCTTAGGACCAATGGGGGAGACTCAGCAGGCAAAACCCATTAGCGTGCTAATTTGATAAGCGCGCCTTGCGCTCAGCGGATATGCTCGAGAATGCCGTCCAGCTCGTCGAGGCTGGCGTAGCGAATGGTCAGTCGTCCCTTGCCGCCGCGGCCGTGCTGAATCTTGACCGGGGCCCCCAGCAGATCACCAAGCCGTGTTTCGAGGCGCGCCACGTCGGGACTCGGAGCAGGTTTATCGGCCTTCTTGGGTTCGCCGGCAGCGATACGCTTGACCAGGGCCTCGGTATCGCGAACCGTAAGGTCGCGGTTGACCACTTCGTGGGCGGCGCGACGCTGCTTGGCACCGCTCAGCGACAGCAGTGCCCGAGCGTGGCCCATGTCCAGGTCGCCGCGTTCGAGCAGTGTCTGCACTTCCGGGTCCAGGGCCATCAGGCGCAGCAGGTTGGCCACCTGGGCGCGCGACTTGCCCACCGCATCGGCAGTCTGCTGCTGGGTCAGCTCGAACTCTTCCATAAGCCGCTTGAGCGCCATCGCCTCTTCCATCGGATTGAGGTTTTCGCGCTGAATGTTCTCGATCAGCGCCAGCGCCAGCGCAACCTGGTCGCTGACCTCGCGAATCACCGCCGGAATGGTATCCAGCTCGGCCAGCTGGGCGGCGCGCCAGCGCCGTTCGCCGGCGATGATCTCGTAACGCGCATCGCCGATGGGGCGCACCACGATCGGCTGCATCACGCCCTGGGCGCGAATCGAATCGGCCAGCTCTTCCAAGGCTTCGGGCTGGATGTCGCGGCGCGGCTGGTACTTGCCGCGCGTCAACTGCCCCAGCGGCAGTCGCTCGAGGCGCTCGTCGGCACCACCCGGCACCGCCTCGGCGGAATCGCCAGCGGCCTCGAGATCGACCTCGCCCAGCGGCTCACCGTCGCGGCGTCGGGCACCACCACCGATCAAAGCATCCAGGCCACGTCCCAGGGCACGTTTACGGGTCATCGGCACTTCCTCACTGGCAGATGGCGATATCGCTTACAGCGACAGTCGACGAATCAGTTCCTTGGCCAGCACCCGGTGGGCCTGGCTGCCACGCGAAAAACGCGCGTACTTGGTGACCGGCAGGCCATGGCTTGGCGCTTCAGCGACCCGCACATTGCGCGGAATGGTGGTCTTGAGCAGGGTGTCACCGAAGTAGTCGCGCAGCTGCTTGCTGATATCGCGGGTCAAGCTGTTGCGCGAGTCGAACATGGTGCGCACGATGCCCAGGATCTCGAGATCGGGGTTCACGCTGTCCTTGATCTGCTCGACGGTATCGAGCAGCGCCGAAAGCCCTTCGAGGGCATAGAATTCGCACTGCAGGGGGATCAGCAGACCGTCCGCCGCGGTCAGCGCATTGACGGTCAACATGTTGAGCGACGGCGGGCAGTCGATCAGCACCACGTCGTACTCGGCGGCCAGCTCGCGTATGGCGTCGAGCAGGCAGCGCTCGCGTCCCTGGTCGCGGTCGAGCAGGTCGACCTCGGCGGCGGTCAGGTCGCCGTTGCCGGGCAGCAGCGCATAGCCGGCCTGGGGACAGTCGAGAATCACCTCGGTGGCGCGCTTGTCGCCCATCAGCACGTCGAGCACGCTGCCGTCGAGCTCATGCTTGTCGATGCCGCTGCCCATGGTGGCATGGCCCTGGGGATCGAGATCGACCAGCAGTACGCGTCGGTCAAGCGCCGCCAAGCTGGCGGCAAGATTGACGGCGGTGGTGGTCTTGCCCACGCCACCCTTCTGATTGGTCAAGGCGATGATCTTGGTCACGAGCGACTTCCTTCCTTGTGCCGGCCTGCCGTGGTAGGCCTAGGTGAGCGCGTGGCGTTCGAGTACCAGCAGCTGTCGCTGAGCGCTCTCGAAGGGGACCTGCAGCGCATGGCGACGACGCAGTATGACGTTCGACGGCAGTCCTGCCAGTTCGTCGTCGGCACCGGGCCCTTTCATCGCCAGCCACTGCCCCGCAGGGGCAAGCAGATGATCGCTCAGCGTCACGAAATCGTCGAGGCTGGCGAAGGCGCGCGAAATCACCTGGTCGAAGGGCTGCGCCTCGAGCGCTTCGACCCGCGCCTGTATTGGCGTCACGTTGTCGAGTTCCAATTCCAGCACAGCCTGGCGTTGAAAGCGTACTTTCTTGCCATTGCTGTCGAGCAGGCTGACCTGTAGCCGAGGCGCCAGGATCGCCAATACCAGCCCGGGAAACCCCGGGCCAGCGCCCACGTCGAGCAGCCTTGGGCCGCTAACGAAGGGCAGTACCGCGGCGCTGTCGAGCAGATGACGAGGCACCATGTCCTCCAGCGAGCGTACCGCGGTGAGGTTATAGGCGCGGTTCCACTTGTGCAACAGGCTGAGCAGGCCGAGGAGCTGCTCGCGCTGGGTGTCGTCGGGGGTGATATGGAGTCGTTGGAGACCTTCGTCCAGCCGAGCAGCGATACCAGCATCGATCATGCGTTGGCCACCCGGGTGTCATCGAGCAGGCGGCGCTTCTTGAGATGAACCAGCAGGATCGACACCGCCGCCGGCGTGACGCCGGCGATTCGCCCGGCCTGGGCGAGGGTCTCCGGCCGCGCAGCGCTGAGTTTCTGGCGGATCTCGTGGGATAACCCTTCGACCTGCTCGAAGTCGAGTTCGGCGGGCAGTGGCGTGGCCTCGTGGCGCTTGAGCTTGTCGATCTCGTGCTGCTGGCGAGCGATGTAGCCCTGATACTTGGCCTGGATCTGGACCTGCTCGGCGACGGCGTCGTCATCGACCGGCTGCCCCTCGATGCCGGGCAGGGATGCCAGGTCGCGATACTCGAGCTCGGGTCGCTTGAGCAGGTCGAGCAGCGAATACTCATGGGCCAGCGGCTGGCCGGTCTTGTCGGCGATAGCATCGCCGGCGGCGGTGCCCGGCTGTACCCAGCTGGCCTTGAGCCGTGCCTGCTCGCGTTCGACGGCTTCACGCTTGGTGCAGAAAGCCGTCCAGCGGTCATCGTCGACCAGGCCCAAGCCACGGCCGATTTCGGTCAAGCGCAGGTCGGCGTTGTCTTCGCGCAGCAGCAGGCGATACTCGGCGCGTGAGGTAAACATCCGATAGGGTTCCTGGGTGCCCATGGTGATCAGGTCGTCCACCAGCACTCCCAGGTAGGCCTCGTCACGCCGCGGCGACCAGCTGTCTAGCCCCTTGGCACGCCGCGCGGCGTTGAGACCCGCCAGCAGCCCCTGGGCGCCAGCCTCCTCATAGCCGGTTGTGCCATTGATCTGCCCGGCAAAGAACAGGTTGTGGATAAATTTGGTCTCCAGCGAGTGCTTCAGATCACGCGGATCGAAGAAATCGTACTCGATGGCGTAGCCGGGCCGGGTAACATGGGCGTTCTCCAGTCCCTTGATCGAACGCACCACCTGCAGCTGCACATCGAAGGGCAGCGAGGTGGAGATCCCGTTGGGGTAGAGCTCGTGGGTATCCAGGCCCTCGGGTTCGACGAACACCTGATGGCTGGCCTTGTCGGCGAAGCGATGGACCTTGTCCTCGATCGACGGACAGTAGCGCGGCCCCACGCCTTCGATGACGCCGGAGTACATTGGCGAGCGATCGAGATTGGCGAGGATGATCTCGTGCGTTCGCGCGTTGGTGTGGGCGATATGACAGCTGACCTGGCGCGGATGCATCCCGAGTTCACCGAGGTAGGACATCACCGGGGTGGGGCTGTCGCCGGGCTGCTCCTCGAGCTGGCTGAAATCGACGCTCTTGGCGTCCAACCGCGGCGGTGTGCCGGTTTTCAGCCGTGCCACGTTGAACGGCAGCGCTCGTAGCCGCTCGGCGAGGGCGTTGGACGGCGGGTCGCCGGCACGGCCCCCGTGGCTGCGGTCGAGGCCGATATGGATCACCCCGCCGAGGAAGGTTCCGGTACACAGCACCACGCTCTCGGTGTGAAAGCGGATACCGGTTTCAGTGACCACGCCGCGCACGCTGTCGCCATCGACGATCAGGTCGCCGGCGGCCTGCTGGAACAGCGTCAGGTTGGGCTGCTGCTCGAGCATGCCGCGGATCGCAGCCTTGTAGCGCACCCGGTCGGCCTGAGCGCGAGTGGCCCGCACCGCCGGCCCCTTGCGTGCGTTGAGCACCCGGAACTGGATCCCTCCCCGGTCGGTGGCCAGCGCCATGGCACCGCCCAGCGCATCGATCTCCTTGACCAGATGACTCTTGCCGATCCCGCCGATGGCGGGATTGCAGGACATCTGGCCCAGGGTCTCGATGTTATGGGTCAGCAGCAGGGTCTGACAGCCCATGCGAGCGGAGGCCAGGGCGGCTTCGGTTCCCGCATGGCCACCGCCGATGACGATGACGTCAAAGCGGTCGGGGTAATCCACGTTGCACCTCGAATGGCACCAGTGGTGCCGAAAAAATGATCAATGCTGGAAATTGGCTGCCCAGTATAAACCTCCTGTGGGTAACCGTCAGGGGTTTTCCACACCGTCTTGGTCAGTCCTGCCTCACCTGACTAAGACAAGAATAAAAATAAGTAGAGTAAGAAAGAAGTTCTGTTGTTGTAGTGACTACTAGTGTGGACACTTTCTGTGGGTAAGTGGACTTTACTAACAAATATCAATGAATTGCAGTGTTGAGGAATTGACGGACAAGAGGCGTATCGGCTGCGGACAGATGGGCGTGAGCCTGTGGATGAAAAGCCGCTTTGTGCACAGCCACAATCGCCCACCGTTTATCCACCGAGCTTGGTGATGCTTGTCACCGCGACCGCCCACAGGCGGTGAAAAAATCACCAGCACCATGGTGACGGGGGGTGTAGCGCGATTCGATGGCGGTTGGATTTTTTTTGTCCACAGGCAAAAAAATGCCAAAAAAAGGCCAGTCGCTGTGCGACTGGCCTTTATCAGCATCCCGCTTGACGCAGTGTCAGTGCTTGAGAACCCGCGCCAGGAAGCTTTGGGTGCGATCATGCTGAGGGCTATCGAATAGGGTTGCGGGAGGCCCCTGTTCGACGATTTCACCGCCGTGGATGTAGACCACACGATCGGCGACTTCGCGGGCGAAGCCCATCTCGTGGGTGACGATCATCATCGTCATGCCCTCCCTGGCCAGCTCGCGCATGGCATCGAGCACTTCGCCGATCATTTCCGGATCCAGCGCCGATGTCGGCTCGTCGAACAGCATCAGCCGCGGTTCCATGGCCAGCGCCCGGGCCAGTGCCACACGCTGCTGCTGGCCGCCGGAGAGCTGGCTGGGGTACTTGTCGGCCTGATCGCTGATGCCGACTCGCTCGAGCAGACGCTCGGCGGTGCTTGCTGCTTGCTGCCGGCTGACGCCGCGAACCTTGAGCGGTGCCAGGGTGATGTTGTCGCGCACGCTGAGGTGCGGAAACAGGTTGAACTGCTGGAAGACCATGCCGACTTCGGTGCGGATGGTCTGCAGCGCCTTGCTGCTCTTGCCGTGCGGGGTCAAGGCGTTGCCGTCGACCTCGATATGACCGGCCTGAAATTCCTCGAGGCCATTGATGCAGCGGATCAGCGTCGACTTGCCGGAGCCGCTGGCACCGATGATCACCACCACTTCACCGGGGGCGACGCTGAGTTCGATGTCCTTGAGCACGTGCAGGCTACCGAAGTGCTTGTTGACCTGCTGCATATGGACGATGGGCTGGTCGGCGGGGGTTTGGGTTGTCATGGGTAGCTCCTTATTGTCCAACCAGGCCACGGCGCTCCAGCTGGCGCAGGATCAGCGATAGCGTCCAGGTAATCGCCAGGTACATCAGCGCGACCATGAAGTAGACCTCCAGAGCGGTGAAGGTGGTGGCGATGTAGATCTGTCCCTGGCGTACCAGCTCACCGACACCGATCACCGAGAATAGCGAGGTGTCCTTGATGCTGATGATGCCCTGGTTGCCGAGCGGGGGAATCATGCGCCGAAACGCCTGGGGCCAGATGATGTAGCGGAATGACTGGGTGCGCGACAGGCCCAGCGACAGCGAGGCCTCGCGCTGGCCGCGTTCGATGGACTGTACGCCGCCGCGGACGATCTCCGATATATAGGCGCCGGAGTTGATGGCGATGGCGGCAATGCCGGCGACCAAGGCGTTGATCGGGCCGCCGAGCAGCTGCGGCAGGCCGTAGAAGATGAATAGCACCTGCACCAGGATCGGGGTGCCGCGAAACACCTCGATATAGAAGATCGCCGGCCAGCGCAGCCAGCGCAGCGGGCTGATGCGCAGCAGGCCGAAGAAGATGCCGATGAAGAAGCCGATGGCCAGTCCGCCGAAGGAGATCAGCAGCGTATAGGGGATCCCCGGCAGCAGATAGGGAATCGAGGCGAACGCCGCCGACCAGTTGAATTGAAAGGTCAGGTCCACGTCAGGGTCTCCCGTTGAGGACAGGCAGTAGAACGTCGACGGGGCCGGGTGGTCCCGGCCCCGTCAGGCTGGTGGGAGAATCAGTCGGCGTCGGGGGATTCGCCGAACCACTCTTGATAGATGGCGTCGTAGGTGCCGTCTTCGCGCATCTCGGCCAGCGCCTGGTTGGCGGGTTCGACCCACTCGCTGCCCTTGTGGAAGACGATGCCGTACTGCTGGCCTTCGTAGAGCGGACCTACCACCTTGGTACGCCCTTCGCCGCGGGTCTGGGAGAAGTAGGCGACGTTGGGCGCATCGTAGAAGGCGGCATCGACGTTGCCGCCGAGCAGTGCCATGTACATGTCGCTGTTGCCTGGGTAGGGCGTGATATCGGCACTGTCGCCGAGGGTTTCCTGCAGATAGTCGTAGCTGGTGGAGCCGATCCGGGTGGCGATGCTCATGCCTTCGAGATCCTCGATGGTCTCGACGTCATCGTTGTCGGCGCGGACGATGATCTGCAGGCCGCTATCGTAGTAGGGATCGGAGAAATCGACGATCTCGGCGCGCTCTTCGGTGATCGTCACCCCGGCGATGGCGATCTCCTGGTTACCGGTCTGCACGGCGGGGATGATGCCGGCAAACTCCATGGTGGTGAGGTTGACCTCGAATCCGGCGCGTTCGGCGACCTCGTTGATGATGTCCATGTCGAAGCCGACCATCTCGCCGGTATCCGGATCCATCATTTCGAAGGGCACGAAGCTTGGGTCGGTCACCACGTTGACGCTTGGCAGGTCGGCGAAGGCGGCGCCGGAAACACCGAGACCCAAGGCAACGGCTGCGCTCAGCGCGGTTCGGGAGAGGTAGCGATCTAGCGAATTACGATGCATAGGGTTCCCCATTGTAGAACGATTATTTATGGAACACGCCGTTAAACCATGGCGAGATAATGGGGAAGCGTCAAGCAACAGTAGATCGTGCTGAGCGGCTGCTCAGACCATGAAGGAGGCACCGCAGCCGCAGGTCGTGGTGGCATTGGGGTTCTGAATCACAAAGCGGGCACCGGCCAGGCCGCGTTCGAAGTCGACGGTGGAGCCGACCAGATACTGGTAGGAGAGCGGGTCGACGATCATTGCCACGTCGTCGTAGTCGATCAGGGTATCGTCGTCGGCGACGTTATCGGCGAAATCGAAACCGTACTGGAAACCCGAGCAGCCACCGCCCGTCACGTAGACGCGCAGCTTGAGCGTCGGGTTGCCCTCTTCGCTAATCAGCTCACGCAGGCGTGCCTGGGCGCTGTCGCTGAGAAACATCGGGCGCGGAACGAAGGATTCGGCACTGCTCATGGATGAGCTCCTGAGCCATGGGTGGATAAAATTACCAGACAACCACCTATTATCGGCAATCCCTAGCAAAAGGGTCAACTTTTCGTGATCGCCGCGTGGGTTGGCGCGACGCCTGGCTATTGTATGCTGAAGGCATCCACCAGATGTCAGTGGCCGCAGTGATGGGCTACTCGACCCGCCGACAGGAGTCAGCCTTTGCCGCGCCTGCGTTTGCCCGATCTGAGCCTCGAGCGTTTCCGACGTCAATTGGCCAATGTCGACGCGCTGCCCCAGCTATGCGTGCTGGGGCTGGTTTCTGGGGTGGTCACCGGTGCGCTGATGGTCGGCTTTCGCTTGCTGCTCGACCTGGGCGGGCTGGTCTTGATGCCCGGCGGCGACCATGAAGCCTTCGAGGCGCTGCCGCCCTGGGCGCGGGGGCTACTGCCGCTGCTGGCGGTGACGCTGATCGGCCTGTGGCTGGGCCGTCAGCCACTGACGGCCCGCAAGCTTGGCGTCGGCCACGTGATCGAGCGCCTCACCTACCACCAGGGGCGCTTTCCGCTGCGCAACTGGCTGAATCAGTGGTGGGTGGGAATCGTCGCGGTGCTCGGTGGGCTCTCCGCCGGCCGTGAGGGCCCGGCCATTCATCTCGGTGCGGCGGCCTCCAGCGGCATCGGCCAGCAGCTGCGTCTGCCGCACAACAGCCTGCGGGTGTTGGTCGCCTGCGGAACCGCGGCGGGTATCTCCGCCTCCTTCAATACCCCGATTGCCGGGGTCATCTTCGCCATGGAAGTGGTGATGATGGAGTACACCATTGCCGGCTTCATGCCGGTGATCCTGGCTTCGACCATGGGCGCGCTGATTGCGCAGCTGGTGTATGGCTCGGAGCCGGCCTTCCAGGTGCCCAGCGTCACCCTTGACTCGCTGTTCAATCTGCCCTGGATCGTGGTCACGGCGGTGGGCATCGGGCTGCTGGCCGGGCTGTTCATCCACGTTGCGCGCAGCGGAGAGTTCCTTACCCGCTGGCCCTGGTGGCAGCGGCTGACGGCGGTTGGCATGGTGACCGGGGCCGTGGCCCTGTGGTACCCGGAGGTGCAGGGTATCGGCTATGACAGCCTCGAGGCCGCACTCAACGGCAACCTGACGGTGGACGTGCTGCTGGCGCTGGTACTGGCCAAGCTGATATTGACGGCTTTCACCGTGGCCTGCGGCGTGCCGATTGGTATCATCGGACCGGTGCTGGTGGTGGGCGCTGCCGCGGGTGCCTTGAGCGGTATGCTCGGCCACTGGCTGTGGCCCGGTACCTCCGCCGACCCGGCGCTGTATGCCATGCTGGGCATGGCGGCAATGATGGGTGCCGTGCTGCAGGCGCCGCTGGCGGCGCTGATGGCCCTGCTCGAGCTGACCCACAACCCTAATATCATCCTGCCAGGTATGCTGGTGGTAGTCGTGTCGGGGCTGACCGCCCGCCAGCTGTGTCGCTGCGACGGCTTCTTCATCGCCGTGACTCGCCACGGCCTGCATCCGCTGCAGCAGCCGTTGATGCAGGCGCTGTCGCGGGTCTCGGTACCGGCGGTGATGGAGCGCAACGTGGCCACCACGCTGCGCTGGGTCGGGCGCGACGAGGCGCGCATGCTGCTCGCCGGCAAGCCGCTATGGCTGGTAATCCTGCGCTCCAGCGACGACAAGCCGACCCTGGCACTCAAGGCCGCCGATCTGGCCCGGGCGATGAATGACGATACGCTGTGGAACGCCGAGCAGCGGCTCGATCTGCTCGAAGTACCGGGCCAGCGCCTGGAAATGGCGGCGATTCATCTCCAGGCCACGCTCAGCGAGGCCTTCGACCTGCTCAACGACCACTCGGTGGATGCCCTCTATGTCGAGAGCAACCGACGGCCGAAGGGCCCGCGAATTTCCGGTATCATCACCCGCGACGCCATCGAAACCTACTATCGCTATCGTCGCTGAGCGTTGCGGCGAGGCGGTCCTGTCCAAGGAGCCTGCATGTATTTGTGGATCAAGGCGCTGCACCTGATCGCCATCGTCACCTGGTTTGCGGCGATGTTCTATCTGCCGCGGCTGTTCGTCTATCACGCCACGGCGCGGGACAACGGCGACCAGCAGGCCATCGACTATTTCCTGGTCATGGAGCGCAAGCTCTACCGTGGCATCATGCTGCCGTCGATGATCGCCGTGCTGGGGTTCGGTATCTGGCTGCTGGCACTGGTACCAGCGTGGATGGGCCAGGGATGGATGCACGTCAAGCTGCTGCTGGTGGTACTGCTGGTCGGTTATCACCATGTGTGCCTGATGTATATGAAGCAGCTTGCCGCGGCGCGCTGCGAAAAGTCCCATGTGTTCTTCCGCTGGTTCAATGAGGCGCCGGTGATCGCGCTGCTGATCATCGTGGTACTGGCCGTGGTCAAGCCGTTTTGATGGATGCCACTCATGCGCCGCGAGTAGCCAACCGCCAGCTGCCGGCAGTGCTGGTAATGGCCGGTCATGATCCTACCGGTGGAGCCGGGCTGGTTGCCGATGCCGAAGCGATCGGCGCCTGTGGCGCCTGGCCGCTGACGATTGCCACTGCGTTGACGGTGCAGAGCAGTGCCGATGTTACGACGGTGATGCCCTGCGACCCGGATGCCATGCGCAACATGGCTGCGGCACTCGATGAATTCTCGGTGGCGGCGATCAAGGTCGGTCTGGTGGCGAGCCTCGAGAGCCTCGATGCGGTGGTGGATATCGTGCGTCGTTACCCCGGCGTGCCGCTGGTGATGGACCCGGTGCTCAAGGCCGGCGGCGGTCGCGAGCTATCCAGCCTGGAACTGCGCGATGCGTTCCGCGAGCGGCTACTGCCGCTGGTGGATATCATTACCCCCAATCGCTCCGAACTCGCGCGCCTGGCCAGTGGCGACTTGCTCAGCGATACCGATCGTGCCATCGAGCTGCTGTCGCTGGGCTGCCAGGCGGTGCTGGTCACCGCCACCGACGATCCGCTGCCTGGCAGCGACCGGCGCCAGGTTATCCACACCCTGCATACCCCGGACGAGGGGCGTCAGTGGCACTGGCCACGATTGCCGGGACGCTTCCACGGTTCCGGCTGTACCCTGGCGGCGGCGCTGGCGGCGCGACTGGCCTGCGGCGAGCGGCTGATGCCGGCCTGCGAGCAGGCCCAGCGCTATACCTGGGAGAGCCTCGAACACGGCTGGTTGCCCGCCCCACAGCGCCCTGAGGGCCAGGCGCTGCCGCGGCGGTTATGGCGCCATCCAGCCTGGAGCGATCGATATGACGACTGACTCGATGGCCTGGCAGCGCGGCCTCTATGCGATCACCGACGCTACCCTGCTGCCCGATGACCGCACCCTGCTGAACGCCTGCGATGCCGCCTTGCGCGGTGGGCTGGCGCTGTTGCAGTATCGAGACAAGTCCGGCGATGATGCGCGTCGCTGGCGCCAGGCCGCGGCGCTGGCCAGCCTGTGCCAGGAACATGCGGTGCCGTTGATCATCAACGATGACACTGGCTTGGCCCTGAGGCTGCGCGATGCTGGCTTCGCGGGCGTGGGTTTGCACCTGGGACAGAGCGACGGCGAGCTGGCCGAGGCCAGACAGCGGCTGGGTGGCGAAGCGCTGATCGGCGCCACCTGCCATGCGAGCCTTGAACTTGCCGAGCGGGCCAGGGTCGAGGGTGTCAGTTATGTCGCTTTCGGGCGTTTTTTTGCCTCGCGCACCAAGCCCGATGCGCCGCCGGCGCCGCTGGCACTGCTGGCCCAGGCGGCCCACCTGGGGCTGCCGCGGGTGGCGATCGGCGGCATCAACGAACACTCCGCCGCCAGCGCGCGGCGCGCCGGCGCCGATCTGCTCGCCAGCGTCGAGGCGGTGTTCGGCGGCAGCGACGTCGAGGCCAGGGTGCGTCGGCTGAACCGGCAGCTCGCCGCGCTATCGCCGTAATATTATCCACAGGTAGTGCAGAGAGAGTTATCCGCACTGTCCAGAGAGTTATCCACAGACACTTTTGACTGCCGAGAGATTGCCATGACCACTTCTGCCGAGCTCTTCGAACGGGCCTGTCGCCATATCCCCGGTGGCGTCAATTCACCGGTGCGTGCCTTCAAGGGGCTGCATCGGCCGCCGGTGTTCATCGAGCGCGCTCAGGGCGCCTACCTGTTCGACGTCGAAGGCCAGCGCTACGTCGACTATGTCGGCTCCTGGGGGCCGATGATCACCGGCCACGCCGACCCGGAGGTGCTCGGCGCGGTGCGTGACAAACTCGACCACGGCCTCTCCTTCGGCACGCCCACCGCCATCGAGACCAGCATGGCGGAGCTGATCTGCGAGATCATTCCCAGCATCGAGCTGGTGCGCATGGTCAACTCGGGCACCGAGGCCACCATGTCGGCGATTCGCCTGGCACGCGGCTTCACCGGCCGCGACAAGATCGTCAAGTTCGAAGGTAACTATCACGGCCACTCCGACTCGCTGCTGGTCAAGGCCGGCTCCGGCGCGTTGACCCACGGCGAACCGAGCTCCCCCGGGGTACCGGCGGCGCTGGCCGAACATACCGTGACCCTGCCCCACAACGACCTCGATGCGCTGGAGGCCTGCTTCGAGGAGATCGGCGACCAGGTAGCCTGCATCATCGTCGAGCCGGTGGCCGGCAACATGAACTGCATACCGCCGCAGCCTGGGTTCCTCGAGGGACTGCGTCGGGTCTGCGACCAGCACGCTAGCGTACTGATCTTCGATGAAGTGATGACCGGGTTTCGCGTGGCGCTGGGCGGCGCCCAGGCCCACTACGGGGTGACCCCCGACCTGACCTGCCTGGGCAAGATCGTCGGCGGTGGCATGCCGGTGGGTGCCTTCGGCGGCAAGCGCGAGATCATGTCGCATATTTCACCGCTGGGACCGGTCTATCAGGCCGGCACCCTGGCCGGCAATCCGCTGGCCATGGCCGCCGGCATCGCGCTACTCACCAAGCTGCGTGAGCCGGGCTTTCACGACGCCCTGGCGCAGCGTGTCGAGACCCTGTGCAGCGGGCTCGAGGCCCGCGCCGAGGCCGCTGGCGTAGCGATGATTACCCAGCGTGCCGGGGGCATGTTCGGGGTCTTCTTCACCGGCCAGTCCCGGGTCGATAACTTCGCCCAGGCGACAGCCTGCGATGCCGATGCCTTCCGCCGCTTCTTCTCGGCGATGCTCGATGAGGGCGTTTATCTGGCGCCATCCGCGTACGAAGCCGGTTTCATGTCGAGTGCGCATACTGCGGAGGACATCCAGGCAACGCTGGATGCCGCCGAGCGGGCGTTTGCGCTCATGGCGCGGGCCACCTGACACTTGAGGTCTTGTACCGAGGGGATCCAGGGTGAGTAAAACGCTGATCGAGGCGCTCAGGTCGCCGAGTGGTTATGACCACCCCGTGGCGTCGGTGGAGGTCCACGAGACGCATATCTCGTGGATTCTGCTGACCGGCGAGTTTGCCTACAAGATCAAGAAGCCGCTCGATTTCGGCAGCTTCCTGGACTTCTCCACGCTGGCCAAGCGGCGCGCACTGTGCGAACAGGAGGTGCGTCTCAATCGTCGTCTGGCGCCCAACCTCTACGTTGCCGCGGTGCCGATCTCCGGGTCTCCCGAGGCCCCACGCATCAATGATCAGAGCGCGCCCTTCGAGTACGCCGTAAAGATGCGCCAGTTCAGCAATCGTCAGCTGTTCAGCCATCTGCAGGCCAGCGGCGAGCTCTCCCAGGAGCTGATCGACGACCTCATCGATCAACTGGTCGATTTTCACGAACGGGCCGCCCCGGTGGCCGCGGATAGCCTGCTTGGCAGCGCCGCGTCGACCGCCTCGATCATGTCGCGGGAATTCGAGCTGATTCGCGAGCGCCTCGACGACGACCACGACCTGGCGTATCTGGCCGCTCTCGAGACGTTGGCCAATGAGGCCTTCGGCCGGCTGCAGGAGGTATTCACGGCACGCCACCGCGACGGCTTCGTGCGCGAGACCCATGGCGATATCCACCTGGGCAATGCGGTCCATCACGAGGGCCGCGCGCTACTGTTCGACGGCATCGAGTTCAATGACGAACTGCGCTGGAACGACGTGGCCTGCGACCTGGCATTCCTGCTGATGGATCTCGAGGCGCGCGGTGAAGAGTCCCTCGCCCGGCATGCGCTGAATCGCTACCTGGAACTCTCGGGCGACTACGGACTGGCACGGGTGCTTGCCTACTACAAACTCTACCGTGCGCTGGTCATGGCCAAGGTGGCGGCGATTCGCTATCGCCAGTCAGGCGATCCGGATGAGCAGCAGCTGGCACTGCTGGAGTGTCGCCGCTATCTGCGTCTGGCCGACGGCTATGCCCGCTTTTGCTTTCCTTATCTGCTGATTGGCGTCGGGGTGTCGGGGAGCGGCAAGAGTCGCTTCACCGGCGAGGTCATTCGCCGGCTGGGCGGCGTACGGCTGCGATCCGACGTCGAGCGCAAGCGCCTGTTCGGATTTCATCCACAGGCGGATAGCCGGCAACAGGGTGTGGATATCTATACTCCAGCAGCCACTCAGCGAACCTATCAGCGACTTGCCAAGCTCGTCGGCCTGCTGCTGGAGTCGGGGCTTCCGGTGTGCATCGATGCCACCTGCCTGAGACGCTGGCAGCGCGATATGCTCGGCTGGGAAGCGGAAGGCCGCGGCCTGCCGCTGTTGACGGTGAGCTTCGAGGCCGACGAGGCGACGCTGCGGCGGCGTATTGAAAAGCGTGCTCGGCGCGGTGGCGATCCGTCAGAAGCGAGCCTTGCCGTGCTAGAACGCCAGCTGGCCAGCCTGGAACCATTTGGTGACGACGAGCGCCGTCACCTGATTCATCTCGATACCACCGCCGACGATGCTACCGAGACCCTGGTGAGTCTGATCCAGGCCAAGGTTGGTGTGCTGGAAGGCTGACGATGTTGCATCGTTGGACGTCTGCCTTGCGGCAATTATGCCGATGTGTATCAACTCTGATACGCTGTCAACTGCGCTAACACTCTGTGATAAAAGCGCTTTTATTCTTGTTCTATATGTTCGGTGATTAAGTGTAAACCTGTTGCGCATTTTACCGCCGACATAGCCCTCAACGTCCCTATATTATTCCCACGACTCGCCTCGATTACCTCGCTATAGCATTGATATAAAAGCACATTTCAGTTTGTAAATTTATGTGGCACGTATCGTGCAGTTTGTTCATCGATCGCCAGGTTCGACGTGTGATGGTATGTCCTGTGAGGCTCCTATCCACCCGGCCGCGTGATCAGAGCAAACAAAAATCATGCATGGTATGGAGAAGGATCATGAAATATTACGTGATTGCGGGAACATCAATGCTGGCATTGGCGATGGCAATTTCCACTGCACATGCCAACCCTAGCGCCGGCGTGGCTGACGAAGTCGATCAGGAGGTCACCTCCACGGCGATGGCCATCGGCGGGAGTAGCGGCACGGCCAATGGCGGTAACGGTGGTTCAGGGGGGAGCGGCAGCAGTACCGCGAATTCCACCGCGCTGAACGCCTTCGAAGAGATTGATGACGAGGATAATGGCTTTAGCGCCAACAGCTCGGCTACCAGCGGTGCGGGTACCGGCGGTGCGGGCGGCATGGGCGGTGCGGGCGGTACCTCTGGCGCCGGTGGCGATGCCTGGGCGATGAGCGAGTCCTACAACACCTCGACCAGCGTGATCGCACTGCAGGAACTGCAGTCGACCGTTACCGGCTCACGTATTTATATCAATGCGGGTGATGGGGCAGTGGGTGCGGTAGGCGGTGACGGTGGCGATGCCCTTGCGGTAACCGCTGCACTGAGTCAAGGCGGCAGTGGTGGTAGTGGCTACGGCGGTGACGGTGGCGAAGCCGATGCCAATGCCGGTAACGGCGATGATGGCGGCGACGGTATCGGCCTCGGTCTCGGCCTCGGCCTCGGCGCCGGGCAGGGTGGAAACGGCAACGCCAATAATGACGATACTGCGGCAGCCGGCGGCACTGCACTCGGACTCGCGGCCAATATTGCCGACGATTTCGAGGACGACAATACCAACACCGCAACCAATGGAGACACCAGCAACGGTGACGCCACGGCCAGTGCTGCGGTTAATGGCGGCACCGGTGGCGCAGGGTCGGGTAGTGGCAGCGGCAGCGGCAGCGGCAGCGGTACCGGTGGTGCAGGGGGCAGCGGTGGCGACGCCTTGGCCCAGGGCGGTGCGGGTGGCAATGGCAACGGTGGCGGCGGTGGCGGTGCAACCTCCACCAGCGGCGATGCCATGGCCCAGGCCGGCAGCGGCGGCAATGGCGGCAACGGCGGCAATGGCGGTGCGGCCAGCCTGGTTACCGGCACTGCGAGCATGGCGGCAGGCGCTGGCACCTTTGGCGGGATCGCCAACATGAACCTGTCGACTGGGATCTACAACTCCCAGCTGGCAGCCACCAACGTTGCAGCTCACAGCAACGTGAATATCGGCAACTGAGCGCGTCCGATGGGCTGGCGGCTATTCGTCGCCAGCCCCTTCTCGCTGCCATGCATTGGAGGGGCGTCATGAACTACTACCGCTCACTGTTAGCACCCTGCCTGGGGACTGCCCTGCTTGTGACAGGGGGCTGGGCACTGGCGGATGGTACGCCAGTCATCGCACCGTCAAGCGACGGCTTTGCGGCACTCGAGACCCTCGAGGAGCAGGAGCTGGGCCATCTCTACGGGCGTGAAGGCGGCTTCAATCTGGTCAATGTACAGAGCATTCAGCACCTTGATGCGGCGGTGACCGGAGCCTCGTTTACCGCCGGCACCATCGTTAGCGGCAATGTCGTGATCGAAAACCGGGCGCTGGACAATTTTTCCGGTATCGGGCTATTCAATATCATGACCGGCCACAGCAACGCCGTGAGCACGGGCGTCAATATCAGCGTCTACGCCCCGACACAGTAACTCGCAGAGCGGGGAGTGCGTCATGCAGCGAACCATGCTTCGCCAGTTTGCCCTGCTGCTGCTGTGCTTGTGGCCCGGAATGATGGCCATGGCCGGCAGTGTGCATATTCAGGGCCCATTCGGCAGCGTCAATGTGCCCGCACGCAGCCTGGAGGCGATGCGCTGGGATCGTGTGATACCCCAGCAGTACGACTACAGCTGCGGCGCCGCCGCCGTGGCCACCCTGCTGACCTTCCACTACCAGCGCCCGACGACGGAGGCTGAGGTGTTCGAGCACATGATCGCCACGGGTGACGTCGAGCAGATCCAGGCTCAGGGGTTCTCCATGCTCGACATGAAGCGCTACCTCGATGGTCAGGGCCTAAACGCGGATGGATTCAGGGTATCGCTCGAGGATCTGGCGCGAATCGGCGTGCCGGCGATCACCTTGATCAACACCGGTGGCTATCGCCACTTCGTGGTGATCAAGGGCATCGACGAAAACAATATCGTCGTGGCGGATCCCGCGGTAGGCACGGTAATCGTACCGACCGCTCACTTCGCCAATCTGTGGAGTGGCACGGTGCTTGGAGCACGCGCCGACATGTTGTTGGCCCAGCAGAACTTCAACCATGAGCGTGACTGGCGGCTCAGAGCCAGGGCGCCCAAGCAGCAGGCAATCAGGCGCATGCCGATGTCCAGCCTGATCCTCAATCTTCCAGCCCACAATGAGATGGGGCGATGACCATGACCGATGCCACTCTGTCCATATATCGCACCACACCTTGGCGCTGGTTGAAGGCGCTACTGATGGGATGCTGGCTGCTTCCGGCAGGCGCTGTGCAGTCGACGGATTTTTATGCTGCCAGCGGTGCTGGCGCGAGCGTGTCGATGCAGCGAGAAGCAGCGATGACTGGAGATTCGCGGTTCTTCGCCGAGACTGCAGTGATCGATGACGAAAGCCTGGATATGCTGCGCGGTGGTTTTACCGTGTCGGGGATGGATCTCAACTTCGGCGCCATACTCAAGACGCGGATCGATAGCATGCAGCTCGAATCGACGGTCAGGATTGATCGATTTGGTACGCAGCTGACCTCTCAGCGACTGAATGGCATGGAGGTGGGTGCCTTGCCGGCTGAGTTTCAGGCAATGGTGGTGAATGGCGGTGGTGCGATCAACGACATGGCGCCCGGCTCGCTCAACCTGAGCGGTCTGAAGGAGTACTCGGGACTGGCGTTGCATGACACCCAGGGGTTTACTGCCGCGCTTCACAATATCACCAAGCAGGCTATCGTCAGCGCCGTGGTCAGCGATGCCTCCCAGCGTAACGTCCAACAGACCATCGATATCAATATCAACGTCAACAACATGCCGGCGCTTCAAGCGGCATCGCAGCGCCAGGCAATACTCAACTCGCTGGCACGTTGATGCTGTCGAGAGGTTAGCATGGTCATCGCTAACCTCTCGTTATCCCAGCCTTAATCAATACATTCCCATCCCGAATGGCACGCGCAGCGTTATCACGGTATCCGGTGCATCGTCTGTCACGCCGAGCTCGAGCCCCAGGTTGACGGACACGTCTGGCTTGAGCTGGTACGACCAGCCCAGTAGCAGCGATCCAATGTTGAGGCTACGTGAACTCTGGGTGCTGGAGTTGCCATTGGCGCCGAGAAATTCCGTTCTGGTCTTGTCGATGAAGTCATGCTTATAGCCAAGACTGAATGATGCGCGCTCATTGATGGCGTACCCCATGCCGAAGCTGACCCTAATCGCATCACCGGGGTCCACGTCGCCGATAGTGATATCGTCATTGATTCGCTTGTTGATGCTCTCTTTTTTTGTGTACATATAGCCGAGGTTGGCAAAGAATACGGCCGGGTCGGAAGGATAGAGGGCTGTAATACTTGGCTCCAGCGAGTGGAATCCTGAACCAGTCGCCAATTCTCTTTCTATCCCATCACTATCACGGCGAATATCGAAGGGGCCTTCGCCGGTGGTCGTCTTGTAGCGTAGATTGGCAATCAGGTATGGCCAGTTGTTTTGTCCGCGGTTGAGCTGATAGCGTGCCGCCAGCTCGATATCGCCTAGTCCGTTGCCCGATAAGTCCCGGTCGATGTCAAACTGGCCGGCTTCACTCCCCTCCACCGTTGGTACGGTGGCGAAGAGGGTATCGCTTCGATAGACGTAGGGCACCTTGGCTTCCAGCTCCAGGCGATCCGTCACGCCCAGTCGACCGGTTACCGCTGCGGTCCAGGTGTCGCGATTCGCCTCCTCGGCAGTGAACACGCCGATCAGCAGCGTGCTGAGAATTTCGATGCCTTGAAAGGTCAGGCGATTGACCCCGGCATGCGAGTACTGCAGCGATGGCTCTATGACCAGGTGCCCACGCGGAGTGAGTACTCCAGCGTACTCGGTGATGGCCTGCACATCAGGCTGGTTGATGGCATCGGGAGGCGCTTGTCCCACTGGCTCCTGCTGGGCGTGAACCAGCTGTGCGCTTAGCAGCGACACCGCCAAGGGTAGCGGAGTGATGTACTTCAATACGCTTGTTTTCATTATTTAGTTCCCCCATATTTCGATGATCGGGCATAGCACGTGGTTGAAGATTATTATTTTGTTGTTACTCTCCTTTAATTATGTTGTGTTTTTTTGCAAGGCGATAAAATGTCACTCTCGAAACACCCATCTCCTTGGCGGAACGCGCTATATTATTATCATTCTTGATGAGTATGTTGGTGATCAGCTGTCGTTCAGCAGCACCTCTAACTTCATTAAGGGATGGTGGCGAGATGTTCTCTGTCGTATTATGGATACCCAGGGCATCGGGCATTATCAGATCACTGTCTGAAAGCACGATGGCGCTCTTTATCCTGTTCAACATCTCTCTAACATTGCCCGGCCAATGATAGGATTTCATGAGTGCAATGGTATCGCGGTGGAAACCTCTGGCGCGGCATGGATAGCGGGATGAAAAACGTTCGAATACTTGATTGGCCAGCAATTCAATATCGGCCCTACGATGCCTCAGCGGAGGAAGGTGAATGACAACGGTGTTGAGGCGATGCAGCAGGTCGAGACGGAAAGATCCGCGCTCGACCGCTGTATCAAGATCGACGTGGGTGGCGGAAACTATCCGTACATCGACGGCGATTTCCTGACTGCTGCTTAAACGCTGAATACTATTCGACTCGAGAAAACGCAGAAGATTGACCTGGAGGTGTAAGTCCAAGTCGCCAATTTCATCAAGGAATAGCGTTCCACCAGATGCAGCCTCAATATGCCCGACTTGCTGACTTGTTGCCCCAGTAAACGCCCCCTTTTCGTGTCCGAAAAGTTCAGACTGGATCAAGTCGTTGGAAAAACCACCACAGTTGACGGCGATGAATGGCCCCGCGCAGCGAGTCGATTGATCATGTATCGCTCGGGCAATCAGCTCCTTGCCAGTGCCCGACTCGCCCAATATCATGACGGGCGCCTTGCTATCGGAAACTCTATGAATAAGGCGAAAAATGCGTTTGAGTTCCGGCATGTAACTCTTGAGTATGATGCCATCTACATGAATTGAATCAATGTTATGGGTAACGTTTTTTATCAAAGCCTTTCGATACGCGTTGGCAAGTAATTCCCCTAGCAATGAGCCGTCTATAGGAAGTGAAAATACACCATCGAGCAGCCTGACGATATGGGCGCCTCTCGGCTGCTCTGCTTGTATATCAATAACCACGCCCAGCCATATTATGCCATTACCACAGATGAAATTTTCAACATCCTTAAGTGGAATATCTTGCAGTTCCTGGATACAAAGGATACCGATACTGTCGAGCTTCGAGAACAGCATGACATTATCGGCTGTATAGATGGACTCATAGCACTCGGTTGCCCAGCCTTGCGATGCTATGCTATCGATCAGCATGGCCCGGCGTGTTGTATCGCTACTTATTATTACTACACGCCTGGGGAGAGGCATCCATAACTCCTTTGGTCGCTACTATGCGTATGGACGAAAAGAGGGAAACGCCCAGAGGTTTAACTTCTGTTAGATTGGATGCAGATCCGGCTTTTGTAAAGTTATGTGATGCTGTGTTGTCGATGTTTTTTACCACGAGAAAGGGCTAGGAAATATAACCAGTATTATTGTAAGAAGTCCATCGTGTTATGGGGATTAGAGTTCTCGTGTAACATGCTTTACTTGACGACAAAGTGATTCCAATGAAACGGGTCGCTGGCTAGGAAATGTGATTATTTAAATAATGTATGTATGGCAGTCGGGAGTATTTCAAACCATGCTTTTCCATTAGGCGATGTAGTGTAACCTTGGATATCATCAGCTCACTGGCAACGCGGACCAAGTCATAAGAGTGATTAGCCAGGGACTCTCGCAGAGCCAGATACTCCGCTTGGTTTCTGACCAGCTCCAATGAGGTAATATATCGCCCCCAATGACGCCGATCGAGCCCCATATCAGTAGGTCTCAGTAGCGGGGAGTCACTGTATAGCATGGCTTGTCGTATACGGTTGCTAAGCTCACGAATATTGCCGGGCCAGGTATGAGAGCGCATAATATCGAAAGTTTCTTGACTAATTCCCTGAAGCTTACAAGAGCCTTCCTTGCGGTACTTGCTGTAAAAGAATTCCGCCAAGGGGGCGATATCCGCTACTCGCTCGCGAAGTGGGGGCAGAGAAATTTCAAGCACGTTGAGACGATGATAGAGGTCATCGCGAAACGTCCTGGCAGCAACGGCTTGACGCAAATTGACATGGGTAGCTGCTATAATCCTGACGTCTACGAAAAATTCTTTTCGACCACCTACTCGCATCATTCGCTTGTTTTCGAGGAATCGCAACAGGTTGGCTTGTACGGCAAGTGGAAGATCCCCGATTTCATCAAGGAACAGCGTACCGCCCGAGGCTGTTTCGATATATCCCTTGCGCTGCTGGTGGGCGCCTGTGAAGGCACCCTTTTCACAGCCATATAGCTCTGATTGCGCAAGTCCCTCGGGTAAGGCACCGCAGTTTACCGCCACGAAGGGAGCATGAGATCGCGCTGAGGATTCATGTATCGCTCTTGCCGCCAGCTCCTTACCAGTACCCGTTTCACCATGAACCAGTACTGGTGCGTCGACATTGGCAAAGCGCGCTATTCTTTCGAAAAGCTTTCCGGTCGTCCGTGGGCTGCCGATCATCCTGGCCCTGCCGACATCTACCTTGGCGCTGAGCGGTTTGCTATCTTGCCATTCATGTAATTTGTCGAGATTGACAAGCAGGTTATGAACTTTTTCGGTGGTGCATGGCAAGGTGGCATAGCCGTGGCAAAATTGATCCAATATACAGTTAATAGTGGTATTGGTCTTGAGCTCTACACCATCTAATATTGCCAACCAGTATAGAGACGATCCAGATAGTATATGCCTTAACTCTATGGTTTTTTGTTGCTTGTAAACAGTCTGCTGATCGATCAGGACTAGACCGACTCGTATAGGTTTATTTTCAACACTCTTATTTTTTTCAACAGCACCATATGGATATGGCGCCCAGCCGTGATTGAAGGATAATTTTTTTATGATCTCACTAAAGCCTACGCCCTGCCCAAGAGTGGCCAGTGATCGATTGTTCACCATTGTCGCCTTCTCCATATGCTATCGACGGTTCAATGATGATTTCGCCGGCTATCCCCTCCCTTATTGCTCGATATCGGCAGTCTAGGTGTTGTCATCAGGTTCTTTTTCGCCCAGTTCATGGCTTGTATTCTGTTATGAACCTTGATTTTCCTGAATATATTGTAAATGTGCGATTTTACGGTGTGTTCGCTGACGAACAGCTTCTCGGCAATTTCAAGGTTGGAATCCCCCGATGCCAGTAAGCTGATAATTTCCATCTCACGCTGAGTCAGACCACATGCTGGACGGAAAATGCTGAGCTGCTGATGTCGATAAAAGTCGATAAGACGTGTCATCAACGAGCGTGACATCCAGAAGTCACCGGCAATCAAGGCACCTATGCCTTTGCAGATCAGGGTGATTGGATCGTTGCGGTAGAAAACGCCATGAATATGCAGCATGCGCATGATATCCATGGCATGTTCTTCGTCCTTGAGGTTGAAGACCGACATGATTTTGGTCGGGCTTTCCATACAAGCCAGGTGCCATTCATGCATGTCGCTTTCGTGGACATGATCTGCATCAACCAATAATACGACTCTTTCATGAGAAAGTTCTTGATTGTGTGCATCGGGCGGTAGTGTGCTGACACTGCACTCTACTTCATTATTGATATAGTCGACGAACAGCTGCGACTGCGGGTTGGCGTCGGTGATAAGTATTACCATGGTGTGTTCGGAATCCATGATACTTTCCCCTGAAAAAATACGTCGTTACGCGGGTGCTCGTACTGGCGGCAGCAGAGCTTGTAGTATGCGACATCTCACCAGTTTTGTAAACTATAGTAACTTTAGCAATGTTTTGTGCTTTGATATTCTCTGTCATTCTTTTTTAGATAAAATTAATTATCTTGTATATCAACACGATACGAAGCCATCTCATTTTTTATTCCTGCTGGGGCTGATAAAAATGATCTTTTTTCATGTTTCTTTTTGTTTTTCCTGATCCTGTGAAGCTGAGGTCCCTCATCCTTCGGTCATTTCTGAGCAATGACGGTTCGCCTGCCTAGCGCGACGGCGTAGAATGATTTACGCCGTACTATCAAGGAGATCCGCATGTCGCGAGCATTCGACATTGTCCTGGCCAGCGGAAATGCTGGAAAAATAAGGGAATTCAATCAATTACTGTCGCCGCTCGGCTATGAGGTGAAGGCTCAGGCGGACTACGGTGTCGCCGAGGTCGAAGAAACGGGGCTGACCTTCATCGAGAATGCACTGCTCAAGGCTCGCGAAGCCAGTCGCGTCAGTGGCCTGCCGGCGCTGGCGGATGATTCTGGCCTTGTGGTGGATGCCTTGCAGGGGGCGCCGGGGATCTATTCGGCACGCTATGCCGGTGAGCCCAAGAGCGACGAGGCAAACAATCGCAAGTTGCTGGATCAACTGCTCGAGGTGCCGGAAGGCGAACGCTCGGCACGTTACTGGTGTGTGCTGGTCTATCTGCGTCATGCAGATGATCCGGTGCCGCTGATCGTACAGCAGCACTGGCAAGGCGAAATTCTGGCGCACCCGCGCGGAGAGGGCGGGTTTGGCTACGACCCTCTGTTCTGGATCCCCGAGGTCAGGATGAGCGTTGCCGAGCTCTCCGCCGAGGAAAAGAATCGCCTCAGTCATCGTGGCCGCGCGATGCAGGCACTGTTAGCCCAGCTCTCGAGTCACTGATGCCGCTTCCACCGCTATCGCTCTATGTGCACGTGCCCTGGTGCGTGCGCAAGTGTCCCTACTGTGATTTCAATTCCCATGGCGTCGGGCATGGCGCTGACTTGCCTGAAGAGGCTTACCTGGCTGCCCTGCTCGAGGATCTCGATGCCGAGCTACCGCTGGTGGCGGGTCGACAAGTGGTCAGCGTATTCATCGGCGGGGGCACGCCGAGCCTGATGTCGTCACGTTTCTATCACCATCTGTTTACCGCGCTGCGCGCTAGACTGATGCTGGCTGAGAGCTGTGAGATAACGCTCGAGGCCAATCCCGGCACCTTCGAGCAGGCGCGATTCGCCGGTTATCGCGAGGCCGGCATCAACCGCCTTTCGCTTGGAATACAGAGCTTTCAACCGGCGCAGCTGGCGGCGCTGGGCCGTATCCATAGCGGTGACGATGCCAGCCACGCCGTGCGCAGCGCTCGCGCGGCGGGCTTCGATAACTTGAATATAGACTTGATGCATGGCCTGCCCGGCCAGGACACCGCCGGGGCCCTGGCCGATCTGGACACGGCGTTGTCGCTGGCGCCTAGCCATCTCTCCTGGTACCAACTCACGCTGGAGCCCAATACCGAGTTTTACTCTCATCCGCCGCCGCTGCCTGAGGAAGAGCAGCTTTGGGATATTCAGGATGCCGGCCATGCGCGACTCGTCGGCGCCGGGTTCCAGCAGTACGAGATATCGGCCTATGCGCGACCCGGCCTGCGTTCCCAGCATAATCTCAACTACTGGCGGTTTGGCGACTATCTTGGGATCGGGGCCGGCGCCCATGGCAAGCTGAGCCGAATCGACGAAAGCGGAAGCTGGGTGATCCAGCGGCGCTGGAAGTCGCGTCAGCCTGAGGCCTATCTGCGCAGGCGCCACGATCCGCGCGGCTTCGTTGCCGGGCAGCGCTTGCTGACGGTTGACGAGCTGCCGCTCGAGTTCAGCATGAATGCCCTGCGACTGGTCGATGGCGTGCCGCTGCCGTTATGGCAGGAGCGTACCGGCCAGCCACTGTCGATGCTGTCGTTGCGGCTAGCTGCGGCGCGCAAAAAAGGACTTGTTGTGGAAGATGACCAGCGCCTGCAAGCTTCCACTCAGGGTCTATTATTCTTGAATGAACTGCTGGCCTCGATTGAGATCTGATCAGCGGTTCTTACCTCGACGTACAAGGAGTCACTACGCCATGCGCAAGACACTTCGTCTCGCTCCCTCTTTGGCTGCTGCCCTGCTGGTAGTTGGCTGTGCCACCAACGACCCCTACGGTGGACAGACCCAGCGCAGTAGTACCGTCACTGGTGCCGGTATCGGTGCCGCCGTGGGTGCTGCTGCCGGCGCACTCAGCGGCAGTGGCAGCACCAGCCGCCGTGATCGTGCGCTAATCGGTGCCGCGGTTGGGGCCGCCGCCGGCGGTGGTATCGGCGCCTACATGGATCGTCAGGAAGCGCAGCTGCGCGAAAGCATGCAGGGCACCGGAATCGAGGTCGAGCGTCAAGGCGATGATATCGTGCTCAATATGCCCAGCAGCGTAACCTTCGGCTTTGATTCGAGCGAGCTGACCAGCTCGGCGCGCAGTGCCCTCAACGATGTGTCCAATGTGCTGCGTGAGTACCCGGAGACGCGCATCAATATTGCCGGGCACACCGACAGCACCGGCTCCGCCGATTACAACCAGCGCCTCTCCGAGCGTCGTGCAGAATCGGTAGGCAACTATCTTGGCCAGAGCGGCGTCGACCGCTCGCGTCTCAGCATGCGTGGCTATGGCCTGACTCAGCCGGTGGCAAGCAACGATACCGAGTCCGGCCGGGCCCAGAACCGGCGCGTGGAAATCACCCTGACGCCGATCCAGCAGCAGATCTGACCCTAGTGTTTCACAACGGCCCGCAGGCGCTGTCTGCGGGCTTCTTCATGGATCCCCCATGCTTGCCTACCAGCACGCCTACCATGCAGGTAATTTCGCCGACGTTCACAAGCATCTGACGCTGCATGCGGTGACTCGGCATCTATTACGTAAAGCGTCGCCTGTTACGTATATCGACACCCACGCGGGACGGGGAGTCTACTCTCTGGACGCTGCCGAGACGCGCAAGTTGCAGGAGTACCGTCACGGTGTGGCGCCGCTGTGGGAGGCCCGAACGCGTCTGCAGGGCGCAAGTCCACTGCTCGATGCCTGGCTCGACGCCTTGGGTGAGGCGCAGCAAGGCAAGCAGCATCTCGATCGCTATCCCGGGTCACCATGGTGGCTGGCCCGAGGGCTGCGTGCTCATGACCGACTGCAGCTGTTCGAACTGCACCCCGGGGAGCATGCCGAGCTCGAGCAACAGACGCTGCCGGCCAATGCCAGCCGTACCTATGGCGATGGACTGGCGGGGCTGCTCAAGCGCCTGCCGGTGACGACCCCGCGGCTGTGTGTCCTGATCGACCCCAGCTATGAGCGCAAGCCGGAGTATCTCGAGGTGGCCGCTACGCTGATCGAGGTGGCACGCAAGGCGCGCCATGCGCTGGTCATGGTGTGGTATCCGCTGCTGCCGGCGGCACGCCATCAGGCGATGCTCGATAGTCTGCGTGAGGCGGGGCTGCGCAAGCTGTGGCGCAGCGAGCTGGTGCGTCAGGCCCCCGGCGATAGCCGCCACGGCATGTATGGCAGCGGCATGCTGTTGCTCAACCCACCGTGGGGGCTCGATGCTGCGCTTGGCGAGGCCCTTGACGCGGCACTGCCGCTGCTTGGCGACCAGGCTCGACACCACGGCGAGTGGTGGGTCGAGGAGTGATCAGTGGCGCTGCGGTGCGAGCCGGCCGCGGCCGCGCTCGGGCACCATGCGGCCGAAGTAGAGTAGTCCGAAGGCCAGCCAGCCAAGGGTCAGCAGGCTGGTCAGGATCAGAATCGCCCCGGCGCCAAATTGGGCGATCAGCGGCAGTGCTGCAGCGGTGAACAGGCCGCCGCCGACTACTGGCTCGAACATCAGCTGCTTGTAGCCGAAGCTCTCCAGTGCCCCTGACTTGTTCTTGGGGTCGGCAATGCGCATCAGCAGCAGGCCGGTCACCGTGACGCCCATCGACTGACCAAAGTCGCCGATACCCCGCTCGAACCAGTTTTCGGGTATCACCCGCGGGGCAATGACCAGCAGCACGAACAGCGACCAGCCGATGCCTGCCGTGGCCAGCAGCAGGAAGGGGACCAGGAAGTCGCCGAGGGTGGTCAGCGACAGCGTAGCCAGGGCCGCGACGATGGTGTAGTCGAGTGCGGTGCCGGCGATACGCGACATGGTGCGTGCCGAGACGTGGCGCTCCCAGCCGCGCTTGATCACGCACAGCTGGACGATGACTCCACCGATCATGGCCATGGGAAACAGGGGCACATGGGCCATGATTTCAAGGCCGCCATTACGTGCCCAGGTAAACTGCTCAATTGCTTGCAGCCCCTGCAGGATCAGCCAGCCGATGACGATGGCGATACCTACCAGACCCAGGTGGATGCTCAGCGGATCGGTGGTACCGGCTTCCTGTTCGAGGTCTTTCTGAAATTCGTGAATCTCCTCCCGCGAGGGCGCGCTGTCTTCCTGCATCAGCGCATCGGGATCGCCCTGATCGGGTGTTGGCGAGACGATCCGGCGGCGTGCGGCAATATTGATCAGCAGGGTACCCACCAGCACCCCCGAGACGATGCCGATGGTGGCCAGGCCGAGTGCCAGGTCGGCGCCCTCTTCGAAACCTAGCTCGGCGAAGGTGTCGGCCATGCCGGCAGCGGTGCCGTGTCCGCCCTCGAAACCGATCTCGATCAGCGCCCCGGCCATGGGGTTCATGCCGAACAGTGGCGCCAGTACCAGCAGCGCCAGGCTAAGACCCACCACGTACTGGCCCCAGGCCATGGTCTGGCCGACTACTACCTGTGGGCCGGCACGCAGCCAGATGGTGCGCAGGCCGGGGATCGGCTTGCCGAGGAACAGTGCGGCGAACACCACGTTGATCAGCAGGCCAGGAAGTTCCGCCCAGCTCTCCATCACGTAGTCGGGGAAGAGGCCGGCGCCATCGGTGAAGGGGCTGCCGGCTACAGCACCGAGCACTTCCGGGCCGAGCAGCAGCACGATCAGGCCGCCGACCACCGAACTGGGCAGGAACAGCCGACGCATCCAGCCTACCTTGGCACGCAGTACCGTGCTGAACAGCAGGATCAGGCCGATCAACAGCAGGGCAACGAACAGCTGGCCCACGCTCATGGTCATGAGAAACTCCCTTTCTCTTCAGCCGCACTATCAGCGTAGCCCGCTACGAGAAAAGGGGAAGGGCGTTTATTTGCCGATACAGAAGCTGCCGAAGATCTCGCCGAGCAGATCGTCGGCGCTGAATTCACCGGTGATCTCGCCCAGCGACTGCTGGGCGTCGCGCAGGTCTTCGGCGAGCAGTTCGCCGGCGCCGTAGCCGGCCAGCTGGGTTTCGCCGTTGATCAGCGCCTGCTTGGCGCGATCCAGGGCGTCGAGATGGCGACGTCGCGCCGAAAAGCGCCCCTCGGTGGTGGCAGTGAAACCCATCACCGTCTTGAGGTGCTCCTTGAGCGACGTGATGCCCGCGCCGGTCTTGGCCGACATGCGCAGTACCGGGGTGGCATTGGCGTCGTCGAGACCGGCCGGCTCATCGCTGGTGTCGACCTTGTTACGCACCAGCGTCAAGCGGCCAGGGTCGGCCAAGCGAGCGACGAATTCGGGCCAGATCTCCATCGGGTCGGTGGCGGCGGTGGTAGTGGCGTCGACCAGCAGCAGTACCCGGTCGGCCTTGGCAATCTCCTCCCAGGCACGAGCCACGCCGATCTTCTCCACTGCATCGGGGGTGTCGCGCAGTCCCGCCGTATCGATGATATGCAGCGGCATGCCGTCGAGATGGATATGCTCGCGCAGCACGTCGCGGGTGGTGCCCTCTATCTCGGTGACGATCGCCGTGTCCTGTTCGGTCAAGGCGTTGAGCAGGCTCGACTTGCCGGCATTGGGACGCCCGGCGATCACCACGCTCATGCCCTCGCGCATCAGGGCTCCCTGATTGGCGGCGGCGCGTACCTCGGCCAGCTCGTCCTTGACCCCTGCCAGCATCGTCGCGACCTTGCCATCGGCCAGGAAATCGATCTCCTCCTCGGGAAAATCGATCGCCGCCTCGACGTACATGCGCAGTTCGATCAGCCGTTGGACCAGCGCCTCGACCCGCTGCGAGAAAGCTCCCTGCAGCGAGCGCAGTGCGTTCTCGGCGGCGGCCCGGGAGCTTGCCTCGATCAGATCGGCGATGGCCTCGGCCTGGGCCAGGTCGAGCTTGTCGTTGAGAAAGGCGCGCTCGGAGAATTCGCCAGGCTTTGCCAGGCGGGCACCCAAGGCAACGCAGCGCTCGAGCAGCAGGTCCATGATTACCGGGCCACCGTGGCCCTGGAGTTCCAGCACGTCTTCGCCGGTGAACGAGTGAGGGCCGGCAAAATAAAGCGCGATGCCTTCGTCGATGTTGCCTTCAGCGCCCTGGAAGGGGCCGTAGTGAGCGCGGCGCGGCGTGGGGCAGTGGCCTACCATGGCGTTGGCGATAGCGCTGCTTAGCGGCCCCGATATGCGAATGATGCCCACGCCGCCGCGTCCGGGGGGCGTGGCCAGGGCGGCAATGGTGTCCTGAGTATAGAGGCGCTCGGGCATCGGGAATTCCTCGTCGTGGCGTGCGGGCATTGTCTCGGGCGTGGCCCATAAACGCCAGACCCCCGCACGTGGCGGGGGTCTGAAAGCGGCGTGGGCGTCGTGTTACTTGGTCTTCATGCCCTTGCCAATGCTTGGGTCGTTCTCGATCTTGCGTGTGATCGCGTACTGCTGGGCGATCGAGATGCAGTTGTTGACAACCCAGTAGATCACCAGGCCTGCCGGGAACCACAGGAAGAAGAAGGTGAAGACGATCGGCAGCATCTTCATGATCTTCGCCTGCATGGGGTCCGGCGGTGTCGGGTTGAGCAACTGCTGGACGAACATCGAGGCACCCATGAGGATCGGCAGGATGAAGAACGGATCCTTCACCGACAGATCCTGAATCCAGAACATGAACGGTGCGTGGCGTAGTTCCACCGACTCGAGCAGCATCCAGTACAGCGCAATGAACACCGGCATCTGCACCAGGATCGGCAGACAGCCACCCAGGGGATTGATCTTCTCCTTCTGGTAGAACTTCATCATTTCCTGGGACATTTTCTGGCGGTCGTCGCCGTACTGCTCCTTGAGGCGCTGCATCTCAGGGCCCAGCTTGCGCATGCGCGCCATCGATTTGTAGGCCTTGGCCGACAGCGGCCACATCGCCAGCTTGACCAGAATGGTCAGGAAGACAATCGACCAGCCCCAATTGCCGAGCAGGCTATGGATCTGATCGAGCAGCCAGAACAGCGGGTTGGCGATGAACCACAGCCAACCGAAGTCGACGGTCAGACGCAGGTTGGGCGCTACCTGCTCGAGGCGCTCCTGAACCTTGGGCCCCATGTACAGGGTCGCACCCAGGCGACTCTCGCCTTCGGCGGCGATCTGCGTGGTCGGGCCGGCGAATGCCGCGACGGTGCGATTACGGCTGTCGGTGGTGCCGTAATAGAGGTTCTGCTGGTTCTGCGCCGGCGCCCAGGCACTGGTGAAGTAGTGCTGGATGATCGCTACCCAGCCGCCTTCGACGTCACGGTTGTCGAAGTTGCCTCTACGGATATCGTCGAAGTCGACCTTTTCGTAGCGGTTGTCCGGCGAGGAGAAGGCCGCCCCGAGGTAGGAGCTCATGCCCAGTGCCACACCGCTGGTGGGGTCGGGGCTGTCATCGCGTGCCAGCTGGCCGATAAAGCGGGCTGTTACCGGCTCCTCGGTGTTGTTGGCCAGGTAGTAGCCGACGTCGACCGCATAGTTGTCGCGCTCGAAGGTATAGCGCTTGATCACCTCAACGCCGTTTACCTCTGCCGTCAGGTCAACGGTCAGGCTGTTGGCACCTTCTTCGAGGCGGTACTCGGTCTGTTCGGCATCAAAGCCGATGCGGCCCGAGTGGCCGTCGAGCTGCAGCCCGGACTTGGCCACGTAGCTGCGTGTCTCGCTGTCGGAGAGCAGTACGAAGGGGCGATCGGAGTCGAGCGTCAACTTGTGCTGGGGCAGGGCAGCGTAGACGATGTCACCGCCCTGAGGGTCGATACGCACGTCGAGGACGTCAGTGGTCACCGCGACCAGGTCGCGGCTCCGCGTTTCGGTCTCGGCGGCTGAGGGCAGATCGCTCTCCACCGCCGCCTGCTGATCGGCGCTGGGAACGCTCAGGCCGCCATCGTCGTCGGTCTCAGCACTGTCGACCTGCGGGGCCCCGCCGTTGGTAAAGGAGGGCGCGTCCGGCTCAGGCGCTGCCTGGCCGTAGTCCTGGTTCCACTGCACGACCAGCAGATATGCCAGCACGGCCAGCGGAACCAGCAGAAGTAGTCGTTTTACGTCCATGAGGGTCCTGCCCGATGGGTAATGAACATTCTGACGGCAACATCGATATCAGCGGTGCCGATACACACGAAAGCCTGCCAGAGGCAGGCTCGAAGCGTCACCGCGAAGACGGCGAGGAAGTGTCCTGGCTGACAGCGGCCGTCGACTGCTTGCGTACATCCTTCTCCAGACGCCGCCACATGCCGTAAAGCTGGCGGTGCAGGGTGTCGTTGTCCAGCTCGTGTACGCCTCGCCGGGAGAGTACCACGATGTCGACAGCGGGAAGTTGGTGCTGCTGAAGGCGGATGGATTCGCGAACCAGTCGTTTCAAACGATTGCGATCCACGGCCCGGCGCACGTTCTTCTTGCTGAAGACCAAGCCGACGCGGGGGTGACCCAGTGCGTTGGGGCTTGCCAGTGCCAGCAATCCTTTGCCGTGAATCTTGAACGCCGCGTGATCGAAGACGTGTCGGTACTCCCCGGCATTCAGCAGTCGCAGATGCCGGGGGAAACCATGACAGGACACACGCAAGCCGAGTTCAGGCGCTCAGACGCTTGCGGCCCTTGGCGCGACGACGCGCCAGCACGGCGCGGCCATTCTTGGTAGCCATGCGGGCACGGAAACCGTGCACGCGCTTGCGCTTGAGAACGCTGGGTTGAAAAGTGCGTTTCATAACTATCGATTCCCACGTGGTTAATTGGACGGAACGTCAATGGTGAGGCGCCCTGGCTCCGGCGGGGAACCCGGGGTAATTCGGCTCAAGACCGGGCATTTTAGTGAATTCGGGCCACGGGTGCAATTTTTCCTCACCGTCATCGCCTAGGGCCTTGGCCGTCGTCCAGCACGCGTTCTAGACAGCGCCGCGGCTAGGCTTGCCAGTGATTAGAACATCTTGTTATTAAAATTGGGGATGGTATATGTGGATAAGCCATTTTTCATCATGTATTACAGTTAGATAGCACTCTTCGATGGGTGTGGGGAACACTTTGATAACTGACGGCGACCCGCGTCTCGGTGGGTTGCGCGGTGGCGCCTGGGTAACGCTTCGGCGGGGCTCGATGGAGTGCGGCGCCGGCGAGTTTTCCACAGCGATGAGGCATGGTCGGTGCGTGTGGATAACTCGCTGCTTGGGCGATACAATGGCCGGTCATGCATCAACGGGATGGTGAGGTCGAGTGTCGGTCGCTCTTTGGCAACAATGTCTGGATTTCCTGCAGGACGAGCTCAGCTCGCAGCAGTACAACACCTGGATTCGCCCCCTCCAGGCGGAACAGGGGGAGTCCAACGAACTCTGCCTGTTGGCGCCCAATCGCTTCGTGCGTGACTGGGTAAGCGACAAGTACATCAAGCGAATCAACGAGTTGCTGCGTGAGCTGGCACCCACCAAGCCGCCCAAGGTAACGCTGGCAGTCGGCAGTCGCCGGGCCGTGCCAAGCCCGCAGCCACGCGACCTGGGCAATCCGGTGTCTGCTGCGCCGCGCCAGCCTGCATCGCCGGCGGTACACACGCCGCCGCGTGGCGACCTCGCCGACGAGCGCGAGATCGAGGCGCCCAGCGATACACCGTCGCCACGCGGCGGGTCCCGCGGGGGAGGCGCATCGCGCGGTGGTGGCGAGCGCCAGGTACAGGTTGAGGGCAGCCTCAAGCACCAGAGTGGCCTCAACCCCAATTTCACCTTCGAAACCTTCGTCGAGGGCAAGTCGAACCAGCTGGCCCGCGCCGCCTCGCGGCAAGTCTCGGAAAACCCTGGTGGTGCCTATAACCCGCTGTTCCTGTACGGCGGGGTTGGCCTGGGTAAGACTCACCTGATGCACGCCGTGGGCAATGCGCTGGCCACCCGCCGCGAGAATGCCACCGTGGTGTACCTGCACTCCGAGCGCTTCGTGGCCGACATGGTCAAGGCGCTGCAGCTCAATGCCATCAACGACTTCAAGCGCTTCTATCGCAGCGTCGACGCGCTGCTGATCGACGATATCCAGTTCTTCGCCGGTAAGGAGCGTTCCCAGGAAGAGTTTTTCCACACCTTCAATGCGTTGCTCGAGGGCGGTCAGCAGATGATCCTGACGTCCGACAGGTATCCCAAAGAAATCAATGGTGTAGAAGAGAGGCTCAAGTCTCGCTTCGGATGGGGGCTAACCGTTGCCATCGAGCCACCGGAGCTTGAGACGCGAGTGGCGATTCTGATGAAGAAGGCAGATCAGGCCAAGGTCGATCTGCCTCACGATGCTGCCTTCTTCATCGCCCAGAAGATTCGCTCCAACGTGCGCGAGCTGGAAGGAGCGTTGAAGAAGGTGATCGCCGACTCCCACTTCATGGGCAAGACGATCACCCAGGATTTCATTCGCGAGTCGCTGAAGGATCTGCTGGCACTGCAGGACAAGCAGGTCGGCGTCGACAATATTCAGCGCACGGTGGCCGAGTACTACAAGATCAAGCTGTCTGATCTGCTCTCCAAGCGCCGTTCGCGCTCGGTAGCGCGGCCGCGCCAAGTGGCCATGGCGCTGGCAAAGGAGCTGACCAACCACAGTCTGCCGGAAATCGGTGACGCTTTCGGCGGACGCGATCACACCACCGTATTGCACGCCTGTCGCAAGGTGCAATCGCTCAAGGAAGAGAGCGCGGATATCCGCGAGGACTACAAGAACCTGCTGCGGTTGCTGACCAGCTGATCGCGGCAATGCAAAGCCATCGAAACTCAGGACAAGAGTGGAGCCTCCATGAAATTTTCCATCTCCCGCGAAGCCTTGCTGCGCCCTTTGACGCTGGTCGCCGGCGTGGTCGAACGGCGCCAGACGCTGCCGGTACTTTCCAACGTATTGATCCAGGTCAGTGCCGATGAGCTGTCGCTGACCGGCACCGACCTCGAAGTCGAGCTGATCGGTCGCACGGCGCCGAGCCAGGTCGAGCAGCCCGGATCGGCTACCGTTCCGGCCCGCAAGCTGATGGATATCTGCAAGTCACTGCCGGAGCAGGCCGAGATCAGCCTTGCCCTCGAAGAGGGGCGTGCGGTGCTGCGCAGCGGTCGTTCGCGTTTCACCCTGTCGACCCTGCCGGTAGCGGAATTCCCCAATATCGAAGAGGGCCAGGGTAGCGTCGAACTCAGCCTGCCGCGTGGAACGCTCAAGCACTTGATCGACGCCACCTCCTTTGCCATGGCGCAGCAGGACGTGCGCTACTACCTGAATGGCATGCTGCTAGAGCTGCGCTCCAACCTGGTGCGTACCGTGGCCACCGATGGCCATCGTCTGGCGGTGTGCTCGCGTCCAGTGGATATCAGCGTGGAACCGGCCCAGAAGCTGATCGTGCCGCGTAAGGGGATACTCGAACTCGTGCGCCTGCTGGATGACAGCGATGAGCCGGTGAGCCTGACGCTGGGGGCCAGCCATGTACGCGCCCACACCGGTGACTTCACCTTCACCTCGAAGCTGGTCGACGGCAAGTTCCCTGACTATGAGCGAGTGGTGCCCCGCGGTGGCGACAAGGTGTTTATCGCCGAGCGGGCGCAGCTTCGCCAGGTGTTTTCACGTACCTCGATCCTCTCCAACGAGAAGTATCGTGGGGTCAGGCTCCACCTGGAAGAGGGCAACCTGCGGGTGATGGCCAATAACCCGGAACAGGAAGAGGCCGAGGAGAACGTGGCTGTGGAATACAGCGGCGCGGCCATGGAGATTGGTTTCAACGTTGGCTATCTGATCGATGTACTTGGCGTGCTTGACGAGGATCGCGTACAGATGACGCTGGCCGACCCTAACAGCAGCGCGCTGATGGAGGAGCCGGGCGGCGGCGATGCCATGTACGTTGTCATGCCCATGCGCCTCTAAGCCAGGCATTGATGCCGATCGCATGCCAATAGAGCGTCTCGCCTTCCAGGGGTTGCGTAACCTGGCGCCCCTGGACCTGCGCCCCCAGCCGGGTATCAATCTACTTCTCGGTGCCAACGGCAGCGGCAAGACCAGCCTGCTCGAGGGTATCCATATCCTTGCCATGGGTCGCTCCTTCCGTACCCAACAGCTCAAGCATGCCATCTCTCACGACGCGGATGCGCTCTCCCTGCACGCGCGTATTGGCGGCGATCCGCCGCTACCGATTGGCGTTCGTCGTCAACGCAGCGGCAGTGAGCTCGAGATGCGCATGGCGGGGGAACGTGTCGCTAGAGTCGCGCAGCTGGTCGAGGCACTGCCTCTGCAGCTGATCAATCCTGACGCTTTCCGCCTTCTGGAGGGCTCTCCTTCGTCGCGTCGAGAGTTTCTCGACTGGGGCGTGTTTCACGTGAAACATGACTTCTTTGAGGTATGGAAGGGGGTGCGGCGGGCATTGAAACATCGGAACGCGTTATTAAGGCATGGTAGAATGGATGGCCGCTCCCTGGCTGTTTGGGAGCACGAATTGGCACAATGGGGCGAGCGTCTAGACGTCCTGCGCAGCGACTACATGACCGCCTTCGTTCCTGTATTCGAAGAGACCCTGGCGGCCCTGCTGCCGTTGCCTGACCTGACGCTGCGCTACTCGCGGGGGTGGGACAGGCAACGCTCGCTGATGGAGGTGCTCAAGCAGGGCAGAGACACCGACCGGCAGATGGGTTTTACCCAGCAGGGACCTCAGCGAGCCGATCTACGCCTTCGCATCGAACGCAGGCCAGCAGTGGAGGTGCTCTCACGTGGCCAGCAGAAGTTGGTTGTCAGTGCGCTCAAGCTTGCCCAAGGCCGCTTGCTCGAGCGTCAGACGGGTCGGCGCTGCCTGTACCTGATCGATGACCTCCCCGCAGAACTCGATGCGCGGCATCAGCAAGTGTTTTGCCAATGGTTGGAAACGATGCGCTGTCAGGCATTTATTACCAGCGTCGAGCCGCAGGCGCTTCGCGACACCTGGCAGCCGAACACCCAGTTCAGCGTGTTTCACGTGAAACATGGCGAGGTCGCCCCGGACGATTCGGTGGCACTGACTCACGGAACGAAAGATTTCACGACGGAGTAGTCAATGAGCGAACAAGCTTACGACTCATCGAGCATAAAGGTCCTCAAGGGCCTGGATGCAGTACGCAAGCGTCCCGGCATGTATATCGGTGACACCGATGATGGCACGGGGCTGCACCACATGGTGTTTGAGCTGGTGGACAACTCCATCGATGAAGCTCTAGCGGGGCACTGCAGCGAAATCCGAGTCGTCATTCACCCTGACGAATCGATTACCGTCAGCGATAACGGGCGTGGCGTACCGACCGATATCCACGAGGAGGAGGGGGTTTCGGCCGCTGAGGTCATCATGACGGTGCTCCACGCCGGCGGCAAGTTCGATGACAACTCCTACAAGGTTTCCGGTGGCCTGCACGGCGTCGGGGTGTCGGTAGTCAATGCCCTGTCAGAAGAGCTCAAGTTGACGATCTGGCGGGCGGGACAGGTATTCGAACAGATTTACCATCATGGCGTACCCGAGGCGCCGCTGGGCGTCGTCGGCAAGACGGAGAAATCGGGAACGCGAGTGCATTTCCGGCCCTCTCCGGAAACCTTTGGTAATATCGAGTTTCACTACGACATTCTCGCCAAACGCTTGAGAGAGCTCTCTTTTCTGAACTCCGGCGTGGCTATCCGGCTGCTGGATGAGCGCAGCGGCAAGGAGGAGTTGTTCCACTATGAGGGCGGGTTGCGCGCCTTCGTCAACCACCTCAACACCAACAAGACCACGCTCAATCCGGTGTTCCATTTCAACGCGGAGCGTGAAGATGGTGTGGGTATCGAAGTGGCGATGCAGTGGAACGACACCTTTGCCGAGAATATCTTCTGCTACACCAATAATATTCCACAGCGCGACGGCGGCACGCACCTGGCAGGTTTTCGCGCCTCGCTGACGCGCACATTGAACAATTACATCGAAGCCGAGGGCCTGCTTAAGAAGGCCAAGGTCAATACCTCCGGTGACGATGCCCGCGAGGGCCTGACGGCAATTATTTCGGTCAAGGTGCCCGACCCGAAATTCTCTTCGCAAACCAAGGAAAAGCTGGTTTCTTCCGAGGTCAAGACCGCGGTCGAGCAGGAGATGGGGCGGCTGTTTTCCGAATACCTGGTCGAAAAGCCCAATGAGGCCAAGGCGATCGTCAACAAGATGCTCGAGGCGGCGCGTGCTCGCGAAGCGGCGCGCAAAGCGCGTGACATGACGCGCCGCAAGGGCGCGCTGGATATTGCCGGTTTGCCGGGCAAGCTTGCCGACTGCCAGGAGAAGGATCCGAGCCTCTCAGAGCTCTACCTGGTCGAGGGTGACTCGGCGGGTGGTAGTGCCAAGCAGGGCCGAGATCGGCGCACCCAGGCGATCCTGCCGCTCAAGGGCAAGATTCTCAACGTCGAAAAGGCGCGCTTCGACAAGATGCTGTCGTCGGCCGAAGTCGGTACCTTGATCACTGCGCTCGGCTGCGGCATCGGGCGCGAGGAGTTCAATCCTGACAAGCTGCGCTATCACTCGATCATCATCATGACCGATGCCGATGTCGACGGCTCGCATATTCGTACCCTGCTGCTGACTTTCTTCTTCCGTCAGATGTCGCAGTTGATCGAGCGTGGTCACGTCTTCATTGCCCAGCCGCCGCTCTACAAGATCAAGCGTGGCAAGCAGGAGAGCTACCTAAAGGACGAGCAGGCGCTGATCGACTATCTGACCACGACCGCGCTGGATGGCGCTCGCCTCTACGTCAATCCCGATGCGCCGGGTATCGCCGGTGAGCAGCTAGAGACGCTGGTCAATCAGTATCGCGACGTGATGAAGCGTATCGATCGTTTGTCGCGGGTCTATCCCAGTGAAGTGCTACGCAAGATCGTCCATGCTGCAACCCTGGAGGCCGAGGATAGCCTCAAGGATCGCGTCACCATGCAGCACTGGATCGATTTTCTTCAGCAAGAGATGGATAACGTGGTGGCCTACCAGGGCGGACCGCGCTACACCTTCGAGCTGCAGGAAGATCCCGAGCGCGGCTTCTTTTTACCTGCGGTCTCGTTGGCGGCTCACGGCGTAACCACCGACTATGTCTGGGGCGTGGATTTCTTCCGCAGCGCCGACTATCGTGCCTTGGCCAAGCTGGGTGAAACCTTGAATGGCCTGCTCGATGAAGGCTCCTACGTGGCACGCGGCGAGCGCCAACAGCCCGTGGAAACTTTCTATGAGGCCCTCGAGTGGCTGATGAAAGAGGCGCAGCGCGGTTTCTCAATCCAGCGCTACAAGGGGTTGGGTGAGATGAACCCCGATCAGCTGTGGGATACCACCATGAATCCGGAGACGCGGCGTATGCTGCGGGTGTCGATTGAAGACGCGGTGGCGGCCGACATGATGTTCAATACCCTGATGGGTGATGAGGTCGAGCCGCGTCGTGACTTTATCGAACGCTTCGCGCTGGTGGCTAACCTCGACGTCTAGGGCGATGTTTCACGTGAAACACGCTGGTTGAGCGCCAAGCAAAAAAGCCCCGAGATGCTATATCTCGGGGTTTTTGCTTTTGTGGCGCACTATTCTATGGCTCTTGTTGTTCCTCGAGCAGCCAATCAACGAAGCTGGCCAGGTCATCGAAGACTCTTGCCCGGCTACCAGGTGCTGCCAGCTCTGGGTGCTTGGTCAAGGTTCGCTCGCCCTTGCCACTGCGTACCAGCACTGGCTGGCATCCTCTTGCTTCTCCAACTTGAAGATCGACGTTCTTATCGCCAACCATCCAGCTGCCGCTGAGTGACGGCATACCCAGCGCGCGACCAATCTGATCGAGTAGGCCCGGTCGCGGCTTGCGGCAGTCGCAGTCATCCTCGGGGGAGTGGGGGCAGTAGGCGATATGCGCCAGCCTACCTCCGGCGTCGGCCACCATGGCTTGCAAGTGCTCGTGCATACTGGCCAGCGTGGCTTCGTCATAGTAGCCACGCGCAATACCCGACTGGTTGGTGGCGACTGCGACGGTCCATCCAGCCTGACAAAGGCGGCCGATCGCATGGATAGCGCTGGGGTAGGGGTGGAACTCCTCCAGAGATTTCACATAGTCGTCGGAGTCCTGGTTGATCACGCCGTCGCGATCAAGAATTATCAGGCGGTCTGCTCTCGGCATGAGGGATCTGCTGTGCATGGCTAGGGAGTGAATGCAGAGTGTTTCACGTGGAACATCAGCTGCCAAGTCCGCCGAACATTTACCCGCGGCAAGCGTGATCCCGCTGCCGACCAGGGCAGTGCATGTTCCACGTGAAACATCAGGCTTGAGCGAAGGGGGGGATAGAAAAGGGCCGGCGAGTGAACCTCGCCGGCCCTTGGGGTTTGAAGGAGAAGGTGGCTACTGCTGGAGTTCGGCAATATCCGCCACTTCAAGAAACAGCGCCTGAAGATTGGCCAGCAGTGCCAGGCGGTTGTTGCGCACCGCCGGGTCCTCGGCCATCACCATTACCTCATCGAAAAAGGCATCCACCGGCCCCCTCAGTGTAGCCAGGCGGTCAAGAGCGGCGCTGTAGTCGCCGGCCTGGAACAGCGGGGCGACCTCTTCACGGCGCGCTGACAGCGCCTGATGCAGGGCCTGCTCGGCGCCCTCGTGCAGTAGCTGGGGGGCCACGGTCGTGCTGCCGTCATGGTCCTGTTTGGCGAGAATGTTAGAGACTCGCTTGTTGGCGGCTGCCAGGGCTGCGGCCTCATCGCGAGCGGCGAAGGCGTGGACGGCACGCATGCGGCGGGCAAAGTCGAGGGGTTTGGTGACAGGGCGAGCGCGGACTGCCAGATAGCTCTCGACCGCCATGCCTTCATCCTGTGCCCAGGCACGGAAGCGATCCAGCATGTAGTCGAGCACGTCATCCACCAGCCCCTCGGCCTTGGGCAGCTGCTGGTGCTGCGCAACCGCCAGCGAGAGTAGCTCACGCAGGTCGAGGTCGAGTTCGGCCTTGACCATGATATTGAGGACGCCAATGGCGGCGCGACGCAAGGCAAAGGGATCCTTGGCGCCGGTGGGCCGTTGGCCGATACCGAAGATGCCGGTCAAGGTGTCGAGGCGGTCGGCCAGCGCCAGCGCCAAGCCGGTACGCGTCTGGGGGATCTCGTCAGTGGCAAAACGCGGCAGGTATTGCTCATGAAGTGCCTGGGCGACCTCCTCGGCCTCGCCGTCCTGGCGCGCGTAATAGCAGCCCATGATGCCCTGGAGTTCCGGGAACTCGAGCACCATCTCGGTCACCAGGTCGCACTTGGCGAGCAGGGCGGCGCGCTCGGCATGGGCGCCGTCGCCATCAATACGTTCGGCAATGGCACGGGCGACCACGGCACTGCGCCGGGCCTTGTCGGCCAGCGAGCCGAGTTGCTGCTGGAACACCACGCTGGCGAGGCCGGCCTGGCGCTCGGCCAGTGGCGTCTTGCGATCGACGTCGTAGAAGAAGGCGGCGTCGGCCAGGCGCGGGCGGATCACCTTCTCGTTGCCGTCGATTACCTGCTCCGGGTCGTGGCTCTCGATATTGGCGATGGTGATGAACAGAGGCTTGAGCTTGCCGTGCTCATCGAGCAGGTGGAAGTACTTCTGGTTGGCCTTCATGGACGAAATCAGGCACTCCGGCGGTACCTCGAGGAAGCGTTCGTCGAAGCTGCCGGTGAGTGCCACTGGCCACTCCACCAGCCCGCTGACCTCGGTGAGCAGGGTTTCGTCGATGACCGCCTGGGCATCCTGCACCTCGGCCTCGGCGAGCACCTGCTCTCGAATGCGCTCGCGGCGCCGCTGGCGGTCGGCCAGCACAAAGGCATTTTCCAGTGCGTCGAGGTAGGCATCGGCGTGGGCCAGGGTGATCGCCCCGGGGGCATGGAAGCGATGTCCATAGGTGAGGCGGTCGGCGCTCAGGCCGAGGGTCTCGGCCTCGATGATCTGCTCGCCGTAGAGCATCACTAGCCAGTGCACCGGGCGTGAAAATTCGATGCGGGATGCGCCCCAGCGCATGTTCTTGGGTACCGGCAGGCCAGTCACGGCCTTGTCGACGATACCCGGCAGCAGCCGCTCGATGCGCTCGCCCTGCTGGCGTTCGCGATAGCCGAGCCAGGTACCCTTGTCGGTCTCGAGGTGGATCAGTTCACTAACCTCGACGCCGCAGGAGCGGGCAAAGCCTTCGGCAGCCTTGGTTGGCTGACCATCCTTGAAGGCCGCGGCGAGTGCCGGGCCGCGGCGCTCGATCTCGCGGTCGGGCTGCTTGTCGGCAAGCTCGCTGACGTGCACCGCCAGGCGGCGCGGTGAGGCATAGGCGGTGACGTTGGCGAAGCTTACCTCGGCCTCGCTCAAGCCCTGGCGGATGCCCTCGGCGAGTGCATCGGAGAGTCGGTCGATGGCCGCGGGGGGCAGTTCTTCGACGCCGAGTTCGACCAGAAGGGGGTGAAAAGCCATACTCATGCGTCTCCCTGTGTATCGGCGGCTGCTTCTAGCAGCTCGCGGCGCAGGGCTTCCGGGGCCATGGGGAAGCCGGCGGCCTTGCGTGATTCGTAGTAGGCGTGGGCCACGTCGCGGGCCATGGTGCGTACGCGCAGGATGAAGCGCTGGCGTTCGGTCACCGAGATGGCATGTCGCGCGTCGAGCAGGTTGAAGGTGTGCGAGGCCTTGAGCACCATCTCGTAGGCGGGCAGTGGTAGGCCGGCGTCGAGCAGCTTGCTGCACTCGCGCTCCTGATGGTCGAAGGCGTCGAACAGCGCCGGCACGTCGGCATGCTCGAAGTTATAGGCCGACTGCTCGCGCTCGTTCTGCAGGTAGACGTCGCCATAGGTGACCTTGCTGCCATCGGGGGCGTGGGTCCAGATCAGGTCGTAGACGCTGTCGACGTCCTGCAGGTACATGGCGATGCGTTCCAGGCCGTAGGTCAGCTCGCCGGTGACCGGATAGCACTCGATGCCGCCGGCCTGCTGGAAGTAGGTGAACTGGGTGACTTCCATGCCGTTGAGCCAGACCTCCCAGCCCAGGCCCCAGGCACCGAGCGTAGGCGACTCCCAGTTATCCTCGACGAAGCGGATGTCGTGCACCAGCGGGTCGATGCCGAGGCGCGCCAGGGAGCCGAGGTAGAGGTCCTGAAGCGCGGAAGGAGAGGGCTTCATGACCACCTGGAACTGGTAATAGTGCTGCAGGCGGTTGGGGTTCTCGCCGTAGCGGCCGTCGGTGGGGCGGCGTGAAGGCTGCACGTAGGCGGCGTTCCAGGTCTCGGGACCAATGGCGCGCAGGAAGGTGGCCGGGTGAAACGTGCCGGCACCGACTTCCATGTCCAGCGGCTGCATGATCACGCAGCCGTGTTCGGCCCAGTATTGCTGCAGGGCAAGGATCAGGCCCTGGAAGGTTGTCACGTCTGGCGTCGACTGTGTCATTGCTGATGCACCGTTGGCCCATGAATTCAAGAACCGCCAAGTATACAATTACCAGCGAATCGGTTATAGGCACGCTGCAGGAATGTCGGCCTGGCCATCGGTCCGTGGCCTGCCTCCGGCAGGCGCGGCAACCAAGAGGATAGACACATGATCGTAGTGACGGGCGGCGCCGGGTTCATTGGCGCCAATCTGGTCAAGGCGCTGAACGCGCGCGGCCGCAGCGATGTGCTGGTGGTCGACGACCTGAGCGATGGCACCAAATTCGTCAACCTGGCCGACTGCACGCTGGGCGATTACCTCGACAAGGACGACTTCCTGATGCGCGTCGAGGCCGAGCTGCGCGGTGAGGATGCCGGCTTGCCCAGCATCGAGGCCATTTTCCACGAGGGCGCCTGTTCGGATACCACCGAGTGGGATGGGCGTTTCATGCTCGACAACAACTTCGAGTACTCCAAGGTGCTGCTGCACTACTGCCAGCGCAAGGGTATTCCCTTCCTGTACGCTTCCTCGGCCGCCACCTATGGCGGCAGCGAAGTGTTCGTCGAAGCCCCCGAGCACGAGCGGCCGCTCAACGTCTATGGCTACTCCAAGCTGCTCTTCGACCAGTACGTGCGGGCGCGCTGGGAGCAGTTCTCGAGCCAGGTAGTAGGCTTTCGCTATTTCAATGTCTACGGCCCTCGCGAACAGCACAAGGGCAAGATGGCCAGCGTCGCCTATCACCACCATACCCAGGTCCGGGCCGGCGAGAACCCCAAGCTGTTCGGTGCCTGGGACGGCTATGACGCCGGCATGCAGAGCCGCGACTTCGTGTATGTCGGCGACGTGGTCGACGTCAACCTGTGGTTCCTCGATCACCCCGAGCAGTCGGGCATCTTCAACCTCGGCAGCGGCCGCGCCGAACCGTTCAAGGCCATCGCCGAGAGCGTAATCGACTACTACGGGCGTGGGCAGATCGATTTCATCGACTTTCCCGATGAGCTCAAGGGGCGCTACCAGAGCTATACCCGCGCCGATATCTCACGCCTGCGCGCAGCCGGCTACTCCTACGACTTCAAGACCGTTGCCGAGGGCGTACGGGCCTATCTGGAGTGGTTGAATGGCTGATGCCGGCGAGCGGATCCTGGTCGTGGGTCCCTCCTGGGTCGGCGACATGGTGATGGCCCAGAGCCTGCTGATGACCCTCAAGGCGCGCCACCCCGGTTGCCGCATCGGGGTGGTGGCGCCGGCGTGGTCGCTGCCGATGCTGTCGCGCATGGCCGAGGTGGATGATGCCATCGCGCTGGACGTCGGCCACGGCGAGTTCGGCTGGCGGGTGCGGCGCGAGGTGGCGACATCGCTGCGCGGACGCTTCGATCGCGCCATCGTGCTGCCGCGTTCGTGGAAGTCGGCGCTAGTACCGTTTCTGGCACGGGTGCCGGTGCGGCTTGGCTTCACCGGCGAACAGCGGCTGGTGCTGCTCAATCGACGCCGGCCGCTCGACAAGGGCGCGCTCGACCAGACCGTCAAGCGCTTCGTCTCGCTGGGCTTGCCGGTCGCAGAGGCGGCCAGCGGCGACTTCGCGATTCCTCGTCCGCGACTGGCGGTGGACCCTGACAACCTTGTCGAACTGCGTCTGGCCCTGGGATTATCGTCGCGCCCGGCGATCGGCATGATGCCGGGGGCCGAATATGGTCCGGCCAAGCAGTGGCCTCCGGCTTACTTTCGGCAGCTGGCGACCTGGCTGGTGGAGGCCGGCTTCGAAGTGCGGGTGCTGGGTGGTCCCAAGGATGTCGAGGACGGCGAGCATATCGCCGCTGGCCTGGAGCACGTGCACAACCTGTGTGGCAAGACGCGTCTGGCCGATGCCGTGGATCTGCTCGCCGACTGCCAGCAGGTGGTGACCAATGACTCGGGGCTGATGCACGTCGCCGCCGCGGTGGGCACCCGGGTGCATGCGCTCTATGGCTCGTCGTCGCCGGATTTCACGCCGCCGCTGACCGCACGGGCGCATATCCACCGCCTGGGCCTGTCGTGCTCACCGTGTTTCGCGCGGGTCTGTCCGCTGGGGCATACCAACTGCCTCAACCAGCTGACGCCGCAGCGCATCTTCGCTGCACTGACAGCGCCCTCCGAGGGGCACGAGCCAGCCTAGAGCACCGGCGGCAGCTCCTCCTCCTCCTCACTCAGGCCTTCGTCCTGCTCGCGTTGCGTCGGGGCTAGGCCGTCCCACAGCCGCAGCTGCAGCTCGCGCTCCTCGCGCAGCTTGGCGTTGATCAATTCCAGCTGATGGCGCTCGAGCAGCGTCTGCACTGGCGACAGCAGCGAGGCGCCGAGGCCGGCGCGGTGCTGGTGAATCTCGAACCCCATGGCCTCGAGGATGGTCGGGAAGACGTCGACCATCGATGACTCGCGCTCGATGCGCTGTGGCTCCAGGTCGTTGCCCATCAGCATGAAGGTATTGGCGCGGGGGCTGGCGATCAGCTCGTCCCAGGCCGAGACGCGCATGGTCAGGTGGTCGCTGGCGATGACCACCAGGGTGTTATCGAGCAGCCCCTCGGCGGCCAGATCGTCGAGCAGCTCGCGGGTCAGCCAGGCGTTGCACTCCACCGAGTAGAGAATGTCGACGCCGTCGAACTCGCCCTGGCGGTCGAGGCAGCGCTGGGCCGGATGACCGTAGGGCGCATGACCGCCGATGGTCAGGGTGGTGAGATTCCAGGGCGCGTCGCCGGAGGCCAGTTCACGCACCTCCTCGATGACGAAATCGAACAGGGTGTCGTCATAGAGCCCCCAGCTGTTGAGGTACTCCGGGTCCTCCATGCGCGGAGTCAGCTCCTCACGACCCAGCACGCTGTCGTAGCCGTGGCCGTAGTAGAACAGCCCCTTGCCGGCGAAGGCCTTGCTGGCCCCGCCCAGGTAGGTTTGCTGGTAGCCCTGCTCACTGAGCAGGTCGCCGAGGCAGGTCACCCCGGGTACCACCTCGTCGAGCGGCTCGAACTGGCGGTCGTGGAGCAGGCCCGCCGGCATCAGCGGAGAGCCGCACTGGCTGGCGATCATGCCGGCCATGGTCCAGCCGGTGTTGTCGAGCTGGCGCACGCCCTCGAAGACCTTGGCGTCCTCGCCGATGGCGTCGAGATCGGCGTAGGCATCGCCGAAGCGCTCGCGGTCGGCATAGGTGCGCTCGATACTCTCGAGGTAGATCAGCAGCAGATTGGGCGGGGTATCCGGCGCGCTGTGAATGACCGGTTCCACGTAGCGCCGGTCGAGCCAGGCGCCATCCTCGGCAATGATGGCGGCGCTGCGCTGGGTGATGCCGTAAAGCAGCGGGTTGCTGGCCAGCAGCAGCAGCGCCAGGATGCGCTCGAACAGCCGCCAGCGGTGGTCGTGGCGCACCAGCCAGGTGAACGCCACGATGATCAGCACCGCGCACAGCGTGGAGAGGATGGCGGCCACCACACGGCTGGCACCACCGTGGTCGGTCATGCCTGCCTGGAGGTGAAAGTAGATGGCGCCGAGGTCGACGATGCCGAAGCTGGCCGCCAGATAGACATACAGCCACCACAGCAGCAGGGGAGCCAGCGACCAGGGAATCACCGCCTTGGGGGGACGTGGCCGGCGCGGCGCGCCCCAGCGGAACAGATAGGCGGCGAGCAGCCATAGCGTGGCGACCAGGAAGAACGGCCAGAGGCCCAGCGGTAGCAGCGAAGCGGTGGCATAGGCCAGACAGCCACCCAGGAAGAGCAGTGCCCACCAGCGTGGCTGGCGCAGCCTGGCGTCACGAAATACGGCTTGAAACATGGCAAGCGCTCGGCAGGTTTGGAGTGCCTCTAGCTTAGCAAGGCTGGCCGCCCGCTCATACGCCAGAGGCCAGGCGTTTGCCGGGCTCGACGAGCCGCTCTACACTTGGCGGTTTGCCGACCCTCGAGGATGCCCCATGTCGCTGGCCGCGGTAGTGATCGTCAAGAATGAAGCCGACAACCTGGCCGCCTGTCTGGAGACCCTGCGCTGGACCGATGAGCTGGTGGTGCTGGATGCCGGCAGCCAGGATGGCAGCGTCGAGATCGCCCGGCGCTACGCCGACAAGAATGCCGACAAGGTCGAGGTCAACGCCGACTGGCAGGGTTTCGGGATCCAGCGCCAGCGCGCCGAGGCGCTGGTCGAGAGCGACTGGATCCTGATGGTCGATGCCGACGAGCGTGTCACCCCCGCACTGCGCGCCAGCATCGAGGAGGCGCTGGCCGGAGCGCCAGCGATCTATCGCGTGGCGCGCCTGTCATGGTGCTTCGGCGCTTATATACGTCACGCCGGCTGGTACCCCGACCGGGTCGCACGGCTCTACCCGCGCGGGCGTGCCGGCTACGATAGTGCCCTGGTCCACGAGAAGCTTACCAACCCCGAGGGGCTGACGGTGCGCGACCTCGAGGGCGACCTGCTGCACTTCACTTACCGCGACCTGCGTCACTACCTGGAGAAGTCGGCCCACTACGCCCAGGCCTGGGCCGAACAGCGCGCCGCGCGCGGCAAGCGCGGCAGCCTGGCGGCGGGCATCGGCCACGGCCTGGGCTGCTTTCTGCGCATGTATCTACTCAAGGCGGGGTTTCTCGACGGTCGCGCCGGGCTGCTGCTGGCGCTGCTGTCGGCGCACTCGACTTTCGCCAAGTACGCCGACCTGTGGGTCAGGACCCGGACCGCGCCGCCTGACGATCCAGCAGCGCGCTGATGCGCAGGGCGGCATCGTTGAGGTCGATACGCGACATGTCGCTTTCGCTATCTTTACCGGGCGGTGGGCTGAAGGCCAGGCGGCGTTCGGCGGCGTTGCAGGTCTGCCAGCGCAGCGGCGTCGATGAGCGTTTGGCCGGATAGAAGCCGGCGGTGGCCAGGTTCAGGCAGCCGGCCACGTGGAGCGGGCCGGTGGAGCCGGCGATCAGCAGGTCGGCGGCGGCCAGGCCCTGGGCAAAGTCGCGCAGCGAATCACGCGGCGGTACCAGCTGGGCGTCCAGGCCATGCTCACCGAGCGCAGCACACAGCGTCTCGGCGGCCTGTTGCTCGCCGGGGCCGAAGGTCAGCAGCCAGTGCGGCGAGGCCTGGGCGTGACGTGCGATGGCGCTGGCCAGGTGGGCGTACTGCTCGAGGTCCAGGTTGACCGCCGAGCCGCCGCTGCCCGGATGCAGGAAGACCCAGGGGCGGGCGAGATCGAGGTCGAGGGTCTGCGCCAGGCGCCGCCGCTCGTCGTCGCGAGTCGCCGCCTCGAGCGGCCAGTAGGGCGGGGCCACCTGGGGTGGGGCAATGCCCAGTCGCGTCAGTAGCGCTTCGGCGAGCTCGAGGTTGTAGGCATACTCGGGCTGGAGCGAGCGCGACCTGCGTTGGGTCAGGCGATGATTGTAGAATAGCTGCGCCCACTTGGTGGCCGGCGCCAGCCGTAGGGGAATGCCGGCGCGAAAGCCCAGCCAGGCGATACGCGGCGTCGAGAACAGCGTCAGCAGCGCGTCGAAGCGCGCCGCGCGCAGCTGTTCGAGCAGCTCGCGCTGGGCCTGGCGCGGGGCGTCATCACCGGGGTCGAGTAGCACCGCGTCGATCCACGGGCAGGCCTCGGCCAGGGGAGCGGTGTAGGCCGGCACCAGGGCGGTGACATGCAGCGCGGCGTCGGCCTGCTTGAGGCAGGCCAGCGCCGGCCAAGCGAGCATGAAGTCGCCGAGTTTATCGTTACGCACCACCAGAATGCGCCGCGGCGCTGCCTGGGGCGCGGTCATGGGAGAGTCGTCTTGTCGCACAAGGTCATGCACATCTGCCTCTCGAGCGGCTGGGGTGGTCTGGAAATGTATCCCTCGCGGATTATACCCGAGCTGCAGCGCCAGGGCTGGGAGGTACACGGCCTGGCGCTGGCCGGCTCACGGGTCGCCGATAGCCTCGCGGCGGCGGGTGTGACGCCGCTGAGCGTGGCGTCACGCGGCGGCGCACTGCTGGCCGTGGCGCGCATCCTGGGCTATCTGCGGCGTCATCGCATCCAGGTGCTGCACTGCCACAAGTCCTCCGATCTGCGCCTGGTCGCCCTGCTCAAGACGCTGCGGCCCAGCCTGCGGCTGTTCTTCACCGAGCACATGGGCGTGACCCGACCCAAGAAGGGACTCTACCATCGCTGGGCCTACGGTAAACTTAGCCGGCTGTTCTCGATCAGCGAGGCCACCCGGGCGCGCAACCTCAAGGCCTTCGCGCTGCCGCCCGAGCGCATTCAGCGGCTCTACCTGGGTATCGACCCGACGCCCTATGCCGTCCACGGCGACATTGATGCGCTGCGTAGCGAGCTCGGCGCACCGCCCGGGGCACTGTTGATCGGCCTGCCCGGGCGGTTGACGCCGGGCAAGGGCCAGGATATCTGGCTGGAGGCGCTGGTGCGACTCGCCGTACGCGCACCGGCCCTGCACTGGCACGCCGTGATAATCGGCGGCTTGCACGCCAGCGAAGGCAGCGACGAGCCCTATGTCGCCGAGCTCGAGGCCAAGGTGGCCGCGCTGGGGCTCGGTGAGCGGGTCGCCTTCAGCGGCTTTCGTGGCGACCTGCCGCGCTTGCTGAGGGCGCTGGATATCGTCTGCATACCCTCCACCAACGAGGCTTTCGGGCTGACGGTGATCGAGGCGATGGCCGCCGGCCGTCCGGTGATCGGCGCCGACAGCGGCGCGATTCCCGAGCTGCTCGACGGTGCGGTCGGGCGCCTGGCCGCACCCGACGACCCCGACGCCTGGGCGCAGCAGCTGGAGGCCCTGGCCGACGACCCCGCGCTGCGCCAGCAGCTGGGCGGGGCGGCTGAGGAGCGGGTACGCCGGGACTTCTCGTTGAGCGCGCATGTTGCGGCGCTATGTGATGCCTATGTGGCAGCCGACACCGGCAAGGAGGCAGCATGAAGGCCTGGGTGGAAAAAGGCGGTTATCTTAATCATACCGGGCGCCGCTGGTTGTCGTGTCTGCATGTCGATAACGTGCGGCGCATCGTCGTGATTCGTCAGTGCGCTTTCGGCGACATGATGGCCACGCGGCCTTTTCTGGTCGAGCTGCGGCGATTCTTTCCCGAAGCGCATATCACCCTGAGTACCATCAGCCGCTACCAGTACGCGCTACCGCATGACCTGGTCGATGCCGTGCATGTCCTCGACACCGAAGAGCGCTCTCTGAAAGGCCGCTGGTCGCAGCTAAAGGCGCTTGGTGAGCCCGACGTGCTGTTCGATCTCGCCGATACCGCCCGCTCGCGGCTGTTGACGCTGCTGACCCCGGCTCGCGTAAAGCTCGGTTTTCCCTATCGGCGTAGCTTCAACCGCCTGCTGTTCGATATCGGCATTCTGCGTTCGGACTTTCACTACGAGGCAGAGGTGCTGCTCGACTTCCTCAAGATCATGGGCCATAAGCCTCAGTATCCGCTGGAATTCGCCATGCCTCGCCATCGTCGTGAGTCGGCGCGCCTGCGTATCGTCTATTTTCCGTTCGCGGCGGTGGCAGAAAAGTCGCTATCGCCGGAGTCGTGGTGCGAGGTGATCGAGCAGGCAGCACAGCGCTTGCCGCAGTTTGAGCACGTATTGCTCGAGGGCCACAAGGCGGAGGAGAGCGGCGCCTTTCTGGGCGAGGTGCTCACCCAGCATGGCAATGTGAGTGTGCAGCCACGCCTCGGCCTCGACGCCTTAGGGCCTTATATGGCCGAATCCAGCGTGCTGGTGTCTGGGGATACCGGGGTGCGCAACTTGGCCCTGGCGACGCATACGCCGACGCTAGGGATCTTCTTCATGACGGTGCCGTTTCGCTACTGGCCGCGCTACGAGGACTGCCACGAGGCGGTGTTTCACCGCGATGGCCAGGTCCCCGGCCGGATGGATATCATCGCCGGCCTCGTGGCGCTGCTGGCGCGGCTTTATCCGGCGCGAGTCGTCTCTTCTGAACAAGCCTGATAAGCGCGGCGAATGGTCTCCATGGCACCCGGCGGGGCGTCGAACTTGGCCAGCGAGCGCGCCAGGCGGTCGAGGTTGGCGGCCTGCCAGGCGCCGGGCGGGCGCAGCCGGCAGCGGTCGAGATCGATCAGCCATACCTGGTCTGCCGCGTCGACCAGCAGGTTGCGGGCATTGAGGTCGACGTGGTCGAGGCCGGCGGCATGGAAGCGTGCAATGCTGGCGCCGACCCGCTCCAGCAGAGTGGCGTCGGCGTCAGCCAGCCGCTCGGCCAGCGCCCGTGTGCCCGCCAGCCGCACGGTGATCAGCGCTGCCCGGTAGCTCAGGCCGTGCCGCCAGACGCAGGCCGCCACCGGCGGCGGCACCGGCAGGCCGCGGGCGTGGAGCTCGGCGGTGAGGCGCAGCTCGCGGAAGGCGCGGGTTCGTTCCAGGCCGGTCCACAGGTAACGATCACGGATGACGCGGCCGATTAGGCCGCCACGGCGATAGTGACGCAGCACCCACTGCTGTGAACCGGCCTGCACGAACAGGCTGGTGCCGCGTCCGGGTGCCTCGCCGACCACGCCGCCGTGCTGGCGCCAATAGGCGGGGGAGAACAGCGCGGGGTCGATTTGTGAGGCAGGCAAGGCGTCACATACACTGTGCGCATCATATAGAATGAATGTTTTCGCCGCCTGGAACCTTGCCAACTGCATGAAGCGTCCTCTACCCGCCCAGCCCCGCCATATCGGCATCCTGCGCCTGTCGGCGCTGGGCGATGTGTGTAATCTGGTACCCACCGTGCGTGCCTTGCAGCGCCAGTGGCCCGAGGCGCGCATCACCTGGATCATCGGCAAGGGCGAGCACAGTCTACTGGCGGGCCTGTCCGGGGTCGAGTTCGTGGTCTACGACAAGTCCTCCGGCCTGGCCGGCATGCGCGCGCTGTGGCGCCAGCTCGCCGAGACGCGCTTCGACGTGCTGCTGCACATGCAGCAGGCGATCCGCGCCAGCCTGCTGGGGCTGGGGCTCAAGACCGACATGCGCGTGGGCTACGACAGGGCGCGTTCCAAGGATGCCCAGCACTGGTTCACCCATCGCCAGCTGCCGCCGCACCCGCGCGCCCACGTGGTCGATTCGTTCATGGACTTCGCGCGCTTGCTCGGCGTCGAGGATACCCGCCTCGAGTGGCAGCTCAGCGTGCCGGATGCCGCTTTCGACGAAGCCCGACGGCTGAGCGCCGGGCGTCGCTACCTGGTGGTCAGCCCGTGCAGCAGCGTGCGGGTGCGCAACTTCCGTAACTGGTCGGCGGAGGGCTTTGCCGCAGTGATCGAGCACGCCTGGCAGCAGTACGGCCTGGTCACCCTGCTCACCGGCAGCGGCACTGCCAAGGAGCGCGAGATGTGTGAGCGCATCGCCGCCCAGGTGCCGGACCGCGAAGCGCTGGTCGACGCTGTCGGCCAGCTGTCGCTGAAGGGGTTGCTGGCGCTGATCGACGAGGCCCAGGCGGTGATCGCCCCGGACTCCGGCCCGGTGCATATGGCCAATGCCTTGCATACGCCGGTGATCGGCCTCTACGCCACCTCCAACCTGCAGCGTACCGGACCCTATCACTGGCGCCACCTGGCGGTGGACCGCTACCCCCAGGCGGTGGCGCACTTTCTGCACAAGGACGTCGAGGCGCTCGGCTGGGGCGAGCGGGTGCGCCACCCCGACGCCATGTCGCTGATCGCCGCCGACGACGTCATCGACCGTTTGGACACCCTGCTCTCGGAGCCCCGTGATGAAACTTGACCTCACCGCCCTGGAACATGCCCGCGTGCTGGTGGTCGGCGATGCCATGCTCGACCGCTACTGGCACGGCGGCACCTCGCGGATCTCCCCCGAGGCGCCGGTGCCGGTGGTGCGCGTCGAAGAGGCCGACGACCGCCCCGGCGGCGCCGCCAACGTAGCGCTCAATATCGCCTCGTTGGGTGGCCATGCCGGACTCGCCGGCCTGGTCGGCGACGACGCCAACGCCGACCTGCTCACTGCTAGCCTTGAGGATGCTGGAGTGAGCACTCACTTCCAGCGCAGCAGCGAGATTCCCACCATCACCAAACTGCGCGTGATGAGCCGCAACCAGCAGCTGATTCGTCTCGATTTCGAGCAGGGGCTCGGCGAAGTGGATACCTCGGCGCTGCTGGCCCAGGTCGAGGCGGCGCTGGACGGCGTCGACCTGGTGATCCTCTCCGACTACGGCAAGGGCACGCTCAATCGCATCGAGGAACTGATCGCGCTGGTGCGCGGTGCCGGCAAGCGCGTACTGGTCGACCCCAAGGGCAGCGACTTCCGCCGCTACCGCGGGGCCAGCGTGATCACCCCCAACCTCACCGAGTTCGAGACGGTGGTTGGCGCCTGCCGCAGCGATGAAGAGCTGGCGGCCAAAGGCGAAGCGCTGCGCGCCGAGCTCGAGCTGGAGGCGCTGTTGATCACCCGCAGCGAAAAGGGCATGACGCTGATTCGTGGCGATCACGTGCCGCTGCACCTGCCGACCCGCGCCCGCGAGGTGTTCGACGTCACCGGCGCCGGCGATACCGTGATCGGCGTGCTCGGCCTGGCGCTGGCCGCCGACCACGGCTTCGCCGAGGCCATGACCCTGGCCAACCTGGCCGCCGGCCTGGTAGTGGCCAAGCCGGGTACCGCGACACTGTCGATCGCCGAACTCTACACCGCCGTGCATGGCGACAAGCTCGCCGAGTTCGGGGTGATCGACGAGGCCCCGCTTATCGAGGCGGTGCGCGCCGCCCAGGCCCGCGGCGAGCGGGTAGTGATGACCAACGGCTGCTTCGACATCCTCCACGCCGGCCACGTTGCCTACCTGGAGCACGCCCGCCAGCTCGGCGACCGTCTGATCGTGGCGGTCAACGACGACGCCTCCATCGGACGCCTCAAGGGCCCCAAGCGCCCCATCAACCCGCTGGCGCGGCGCATGCAGGTACTCTCCGGCCTCGGCGCCGTGGACTGGGTGGTGCCCTTCGGCGAGGACACCCCGCAGCGCCTGATCGAGGCGGTATTGCCGGATATCCTGGTCAAGGGCGGCGACTACCGGCCCGAGGATATCGCCGGTGGCCAGGCGGTGCGTGACGCCGGCGGCGAGGTGCGCGTGCTGGGCTTCGAGGATGGCGTCTCGACCACCGCCATGATCTCCACCATCCTCGACCGCGAGCGCTGATGGCGGCGGCGGGCAAGCCCTGGGCGCGGTGGCTCTATTCGCTGGCACTGGCGCTGCTGACGCCGCTGGTGTGGCGCCGGGTGTGGCGCGAGCAGCGCCCTGCTCGGCCGCGCCGCGAGCGGCTGGGGCTGATCGAGGCGCCGCCCGGCCCCGGCCTGTGGCTGCACTGCGCCTCGCTGGGCGAGGTGATCGCCGCCCGGCCGCTGATCGAGGCGCTGCTCGACGACTACCCCGACCATCACCTCACGGTCACTACCATGACCGCCACCGGCGCCGAACGCGTCGAGGCGCTGCGCCGTGAAGCGGGCCTGGCGGCGCGGCTTCACCACCGCTTCCTGCCCCTGGACTACCCCGGGGCGACGCGGCGCTTTCTGGCGCGGCTGGCGCCGCAGATGGCGATCATCTTCGAAACCGAGCTGTGGCCCAACCTGCTGGCCGCCTGCCGCCGGCGGGGCATACCGCTGGCGGTGGTCAACGGCCGCCTCTCGCCGCAGGCCTTCGCGCGCTACCGGTGGATCCGGCCGCTGATTCAGGACGCACTGTGCGGGGTCGACTGGCTGGCCGCCAAGTCGGCGGAGGATCTTGCCCGCTTCCGGGCGCTGGGCATGGCCGCCGACCGCAGCCAGGCGGTCGGCTCGCTGAAGTTCGATATCAGCGTGGCGCCTGAGCTGCGCAGCGCGGCAGAGGCGCTGCGTACCGAGTTCGGCAACCGGCCGGTATGGATCGCTGGCTCCACCCACCCAGGAGAGGACGAGCAGCTGCTCGAGGCCCATGCGCTGCTGCGGCGCTCTCATCCGGACGCCCTGCTGATCCTGGTGCCCCGCCATCCGCAGCGCTTCGCGGCGGTGGCAGCGCTGTGCGCGGCGCACGGCATGGCGGCGCCGCGCCGCGCCCAGGGGCAGCTGCCGAGCCACGATGATGCCGTCTACCTGGGCGATACCCTGGGTGAGCTCACCCTGCTGTATGGCGCAGCCGACCTGGCCTTCGTCGGCGGTAGCCTGGTGCCGGTGGGCGGCCACAACCTGCTCGAGCCGGCGGCGATGGGCACCCCGCTGCTGAGCGGCGAGCAGCTGGCCAACTTTGCGGACATCGCCGAGACGCTGGATGAGGTTGGTGCGCTGGTGCGCGTCGCCGACGCCGGTGACCTGGCGACTGCGCTCGCCACGCTGTTCGATGACGACGCCGAGCGGCTACGCCAGGGCGTAGCCGGTCAGCGGGTGGTGGCGGCCAATCGCGGCGCCCTGGCGCGTACCCGGCAAGGACTGGCGCAACTGCTGCAGGGTGAGTGAGTGCTCGCTCACTCGATGGGCGTCAGCCGCTCGACACCGTTCGTATCGCCGAGCAGCAGCACGTCGGCACCGCGAGCGGCGAACAAACCGTTGGTGACCACCCCGACGATGGCGTTGAGGCGCGCCTCCATGGCCAGCGGGTCGTCGATCATGAAGTCGAAGCAGTCGATGATCTGGTTGCCGTTGTCGGTCACTACCCCCTGGCGATAGACCGGGTCTGCGCCGAGCTTGACCAGTTCGCGGGCCACATAGGAGCGCGCCATGGGGATCACCTCCACCGGCAGCGGGAAGGCACCGAGGCGCGCCACCCGCTTGGAGGCGTCGGCAATGCAGATGAAGCGCTCGCTGCAGGCGGCGACGATCTTCTCGCGGGTCAGAGCCGCGCCACCGCCCTTGATCATATGTAAGTGAGCGTTCACTTCGTCTGCCCCGTCGATATAGAAAGGCACGCTGCCGACCTCGTTGAGCTCGAAGACCTCGATGTCGTGGCGCCGCAGGCGCTCGGCGCTGGCCTCGGAGCTGGCCACGGCGCCCTTGAAGTCGTCGCGCAGCCCGGCCAGGCGGTCGATGAAAAGGTTGGCGGTGGAGCCGGTGCCGATGCCGAGCACGGTATTGCGGGCGAGATGCGGACGGATTTCATCGATGGCGGCGGCGGCCACGGCGTCCTTGAGTTCGTCTTGGGTCATGGGAGTTGATCGCGGCTGGTGAATGTGGGCGCCGCCAGTATACGTCAGCCACCTGCCACTGTGGATCAAGGTAATCACGGCTGCGCCTTTAGAGAGGGACGCCGGTGGCAGACCGAAGAGGAGGTTCTGCGCCATGGATGGCGCAGGTAGCGCCCAGGGACGGGTTCACAGCGCCTCCTCGTAGCCCTGCCGACGGATCAGTCCCAAGATACTGCAGTGATCTAGGATAGTGCTGCCCATGGATGGCGCGCTGGACGCCGGGGCCGCGGCAATGCTACCAATAGGGGTTTTCTCTGCCGTTTACGGCAGGCGCTTTTCTCGCTGCCTTCCCCCATCAGGACATCAGGATGCTCGAAGCTACCGTCAAGAAGATTCTCCAGGCCCGGGTCTACGATGCCGCCCGCGAAACGCCGATCTCACCGGCACCCTTCCTTTCCCGTCGCTTCAACAACACCATTCTGATCAAGCGCGAGGACCTGCAGCCGGTCTACTCGTTCAAGATTCGCGGCGCCTACAACAAGATGACCCAGCTCAGCGAGGCGCAGAAAGCCAAGGGCGTGATTGCCGCCTCGGCGGGCAACCACGCCCAGGGCCTGGCCATGGCCGCCAAGCTGATGGGGGTCAAGGCGGTGATCGTGATGCCGCGGATTACCCCCGACATCAAGGTCCAGGCGGTGCGCGCCCGGGGCGCCAAGGTGATCCTCAAGGGCGACGCCTTCTCGGCGGCCGCCGAGCACGCCCGCGAGCTGGTCGCCGAGCACGGCTATACCTACATCCCGCCGTTCGACGATATCGATGTGATCGCCGGCCAAGGCACCATCGGCGTGGAGATCCTGCGCCAGCACGGCGGCCGCCTCGACGCGGTGTTCGTGCCGGTCGGCGGCGGCGGCCTGATTGCCGGGGTGGCGGCCTACCTCAAATACCTGCGTCCCGACATCAAGGTGATCGGCGTCGAGGCCGAGGACAGCGCCTGCCTCAAGGCGGCGCTGGACGCCGGCAAACGGGTGACCCTGGACCAGGTTGGCGTGTTCGCCGAAGGCGTGGCGGTGGCGCAGATCGGCGAGATGCCGTTCAAGATCATGCGCGACCTCGTCGATGAGGTGATCACCGTCAATACCGACGAGATGTGTGCCGCGGTCAAGGACATCTTCGATGATACCCGGGCGGTGGCGGAAACCTCCGGGGCGCTGTCGCTGGCGGGACTCAAGAAGTATATCCAGCAGACCGGGGTCGAGGGCCAGACCCTGCTGTGCATCAACTCCGGGGCCAATACCAACTTCGATCGCCTGCAGCACATCGCCGAGCGCACCGAGCTTGGCGAGCAGCGCGAGGCGATCCTGGCGGTCACCATTCCCGAACGGCCGGGCAGCTTCAAGAAGTTCTGCAAGACCATCGGCAAGCGCATGGTCACCGAGTTCAACTATCGCTATGCGGACCCGGAGAGCGCGCATATCTTCGTCGGGGTGCAGGTCAAGCCGGGCGGAGAGGACCGCCAGGCGGTCATCGACCGGCTGATTGAGGCGGGCTACCCGGTGGAGGATCTCACCGACAACGAGCTGGCCAAGCTGCATATTCGACACCTCGGCGGCGGCCGGCCCAAGCAGCATTTCGAGGAGGAGGTCTACCGCTTCGAGTTTCCCGAGCGCCCTGGTGCGCTGATGAATTTCCTCACCCACCTGCCCCACGACTGGAACATTTCACTGTTTCACTATCGCAACCATGGTGCCGCCTATGGGCGGGTACTGGTGGGCATGCAGATCCCCAACGGCGATCGTAGCCACGTCGAGGAGCACTTCGACGAGATCGGCTATCGCTACTGGAAGGAGACCGATAACGCCGCCTATCGGCTGTTTATGGCGTGATCCATAACGGCATACCGTAGTAAGTGCCAACTCACTCGCTGCTGCGGATATGGTAGGGGTTTGATGGTCTAATCGTGGGATTGAGACGGTTGTTTTTGTCGTCCTTGGGGCCTATAGTCAGCCTGTCGTCAGGGGCGACATTAATGTTTCCGAATGTAACGATTTCACGGAGCTATTCATGAAGCGCAAGCCCGATCTGGTCATGGCATTGGCGCTGCTGTTTGTCATCGGTGTCGTGGCGACCGGCTACGCCCAGGCACTCGCCGGCAGCTGAGTGGACATCCCTGGCACGGCAGTGCCATGACCAGAGAACGACCGAGCCGATGCGGGGTAACCTGCATCGGCTTTTTCGTGGGTGGCTCAGGTAGCACGCGGCGGGCGTATCACCCCGGTATCGCTGACGATGGCGTCCAGCGGGATGTCCCAGCCGGCGCTGGGCAGCGCCGCAACCTGCTGGCAGGCGTGGGCTATGCCGAGCAGGCGCGGTCGCGGGCCGCCGCGGCGGGTAAAAGCGAAGCTGCGGTCGTAGAAGCCGCCGCCCATGCCCATGCGCTGGCCGTGGGCGTCGAAGCCCACCAGCGGCAGCAGCACCAGATCCAGCGCCCAGGCTGGCAGGCGTCGCGCGCGGTGTGCGGCGTGACGCGTGCTGGGTTCGAGGATGCCGAAGCGGTTGCGCACCATTGGCGTCTCGGCATGATAGTGGACGAACCACAGGCGGTTGTCGGCCAGTGGCATCAGTACCGGCAGATAGGCCCTGGCGCCGCGCCGTTCGAGCCAGTCGAGTAGCGGCGTGGGATCGATTTCGCCGTCGTTGGGCAGGTACAGGGCAACGCGTCGCGTGCGCTGCAGTTCGGGCAGCTGGCGCAGCTGATGGCAGAGACGGCGTGAGGCATCGCGCTGCTGGCTGGCGCTCAGCGCACGGCGTCGGCGACGCAGGTCACGACGCAGCTGGCGGCGCTGCTCGGCAAGTGTCGAGGTGGCGTGTGTCACGGAGCTAAGTCGCGCAATAAGGTATGAAGAGTTCCCCGGAGTGCCGCTGTCGTTCTGGCCCTTGAACCCATTGGTTCAAGGTGGGTGGCCGCAGACAGACCGTCAGGCTTTCCGTCGCACGGACATGCACACGGGTCTGTCTAGCATTTGGCCCCCTGGGTACTGCGCATAGGCTCGAGGGACTATAACGACTGGCGCACACCCCAGAGAACGCCTTCATCCTAACAGAGGCGGCGGGTGCGCCAAAGCGAAGGCGTGAATTATCGCCGCCATTCAGCGTGGCGTGACATCGGCCACGGCCTGTTCGAGGCGCTGGCCTAGCCGCTCCAGGGCGGCCTCGCTGTCTTTGCGCTCGTCGAGGGCCTGGAGTAGCTCGTGGGTGATATTGAGGGCCGCCATAAGGGCGATCTTCTCGGCGCCGAGCACCTTGCCTCGGGCATGGATGCCGTGCATGGCGCGATCCAAGTAGCGAGACGCACGGTTGAGCTGCGCCTGCTCCTCCGGCGGGCAGGCGATCACGTAGCTGCGCCCCAGCAGCGTGATCTCGGTGGTCGGCCGGCTGTCATCGGTCATGGTGCGCTCCCGGGCAAGGGATGAGGGTGGGCCAATAGTGGGGCAGATGCGTTAGGCTATGGCTATTCGATCATCATAAGAGAGCCGCTTGCAGACGGTCAACGCGCCGCTGTGGCTCGCCCCCTACTCCCGCGGATGTTTTGTCATGTCAGTGATCAACCACCAGCTCAGCTTCTCCGACGTCGCCGATGCCTTCCTCGTTCACGGCAGCCTGCAGTCGCCAGCCTTTCTCGATGGCCGGCTGGCCGCCAGCCTGGCCCTCCACGACCTGGCCGCCGACGCCTGGCTCAATGAGCTCTGCGATGCGCTGGGCGTCGACCAGCCCCACGACCAGGAAAGCGCCGAGGTGTTGCTGGCCTGGCGTCGCCAGAGTCTCGAGGCGCTGGCTGGCGAAGCGCTCAACTACGAGCCGCTGCTCCCCGACGAGATGTTCTCGCTGGCCGAGCGCGCCCGCGGCCTGCAGGAGTGGACGCTGGGCTTTCTCGAGGTACTCAACGATGTCGATCCCGAGCGGCGCCAGGGCTGGTCGGCGCCGCTGCGCGAAGCGCTGGACGATCTCGAGGGGCTGGCCGCCATCGACACCGAGCTCGAGGAGAGCAGCGAAAACGAGAACGATCTGTTCGCGCTGACCGAGCACGTCCGCATGGCGGCGATGCTGCTGTACACCGAGCAGCACCCCGGCAAGCCTCAGGTCGAACAGGTCGAGGAGCCCCACTGAATGTCGTCTCGAGATGCCATGCTGCTGCCCCCCGCCCTGCCACGACCGGCGCCGATCGGCCTGGCCGAATATCGCGACCGTCGCCTCACACTGATGGCCTCGCTGGCGCCCAATAGTGCCGTGCTGCTGCCGGCGGCGACCCTGGTGACCCGCTCGCGGGACAGCGAGTTCGCCTTCCGCCAGAACAGCGACTTCCACTACCTGAGCGGCTTTCCCGAACCGGACGCCCTGCTGCTGCTATTGCCCGGCCGCGAGGCCGGCGAGTGCGTGCTGTTCTGCCAGGACAAGGACGCCACCCTCGAAGCCTGGACCGGCGTACGCCTCGGCGCGGCCGGTGCCGAGGCCGAGTTTGGCATCGACCAGGCGTTCGAGAACGCCGAGCGCGAGGCGCGGTTGGCAGAGTTGCTCGATGGCCGCGAGACGCTTTACGTGCCGTTCGATGACGCCGAGGCCATGGCCCTGGCCGAGGCCGTGCGCGGCGAGCTGCAGGGGCGACGCCGGCAAGGCGCCGTGGCGCCGAGTCGATTCAGCGACGTGGCGGCACTGATTCACGAACAGCGCCTGGTCAAGAGCGCGGCGGAGCTTGCGCTGCTGCGCCACGCCGGCGAGATCTCGGCGCGTGCCCACCTGCGCGCCATGCGCACCGCAGCGCCGGGCCTGCATGAGTATCAGCTGCAGGCCGAGCTGGAGCACGAATTCATGTGGCACGGCGCCAGCGGCCCGGCCTATGCCAGCATCGTCGGCGGCGGCGCCAACGCCTGCGTACTCCACTACATCTCCAACCGCGATGCGCTACGTGACGGCGAACTGGTGCTGATCGACGCCGGTGCCGAGTTCGACCTCTATGCCGGCGACATCACCCGCACCTTCCCGGTCAGCGGCCGTTTCAACGCGGCGCAGCGCGCGCTCTACGAGGTAGTGCTGGCGGCCCAGGAGCGCGCCGTGGCAGCGGTGGCGCCGGGGGTGACGCTCAAGGCGATCCACGATGGCGTGGTACGCGACCTGACCCAGGGGCTGCTGGCGCTGGGCCTGCTCGAGGGTGAGCTCGAGGCCAACATCGACAGCGACGCCTACCGCCGCTTTTATCTGCACTCCACCTCGCACTGGCTGGGGCTGGATGTCCACGACGTCGGCGACTATCGCCTCGACGGCGAGCCACGAGGGCTGCTGCCGGGCATGGTGCTTACCGTGGAGCCGGGCCTCTACGTACCTGATGCCGAGGACATTCCCGCTGAGTATCGCGGGATCGGCATACGCATCGAGGACGATGTGGCGGTGACGGTAAACGGCCACGAGGTGTTGACCGCGGCGGTGCCCAAGCGGGTCGAGGATATCGAGGCGCTGATGGTCACGTCGTGATCAGTGTGCGGAGTGGTTGAAATCTACATTACGTAAATTACGTAATAGCAGCGAGAGGCGCTACGCATGAAGCAGCCAGTCAGTCGAGTGGATATCGCCATCGTAGGTGGCGGGCTGGTCGGTGCCAGCCTGGCGGCGGCGCTGGCGCCGCTGATCGAGCGTGACGCGCTCAAGGTGGCGGTGATCGAACCGGCTACGCTGCCTTCGAGTATAGACGTTGAGCCGGAACCGCAACCCAGCTTCGATGCGCGTGCCAGCGCCATCGCCCAGGGCTCCTGCGAGCATTTCGCCCGGCTGGGACTGTGGTCGAGCCTTGCCGAGCAGGCCGAGCCGATCCGTGACATCCACATCAGCGAGCGCGGCCGCCTCGGGGTGACCCGCCTGAATGCCGCAGAGCTGGGCGTGGCGGCGCTGGGCCATGTGATCCCCAATGCCTGGCTGGGACGGGTGCTGCACCAGCGTCTGGCGACGCTCGACCTCGAATGGCACTGCCCGGCGCGGGTCGAGACGATCGTCCCCCAGCCCGGGGGGCATCGCCTGCGGCTGTCGGATGGCGCGACCCTCGACGCCGAGCTGACGGTGCTGGCCGACGGTGGACGCTCGGGGCTCAAGGAGCAGCTGGGCATCGTCAGCCAGGCCACGCCCTACGATCAGGTGGCATTGATCGCCAACCTCGAGGTCAGCAAGCCGCACCGCGGCATGGCCTTCGAGCGTTTCACCGCGGAAGGCCCGCTGGCGCTGCTGCCGCTCTCGGGGCAGCGCATGGAACTGATCTGGACCCACCGCGCGGGGGTCGAGCAGGCCACCCTGGCGCTTTCCGACAGTGACTTCCTGGCCCGGCTGCAAGCGGCGTTCGGCGATCGCGCCGGCCGCTTCCGCCGCGTCGGCACGCGTCACTGCTACCCGCTGTCGCTGGTCACCGCCGAGGAGCCGACCCGCCCAGGGCTGGTAGTGCTGGGCAATGCTGCCCATGCGCTGCACCCGGTGGCCGGTCAGGGCTTCAACCTGGCACTGCGTGGGGTGATGGATCTGGTCGCGGCGCTAGAGGCTTCTCGGCAGCGCGGCCTGGGGCCGGGCAGTGCCGAGACGCTGGCCGATCTCGAGCGCCGCCGCGGTGTCGACCGGCATAACGTGATTCGCTTCAGCGACGGTCTGATCCGGCTCTTCGGCATCGACAACGGCTGGCTCTCCCACGCCCGTGCGGCGGGCCTGGTGGGGCTCAACCTGGTCGGGCCGCTGCGCCGCGGCTTGGCGCGGCGCGCGATGGGGCTGGAGCGCTGATCAGATATTGGACTGGGCGCTTTCGCTCTTGCTGGCCACGGCGTCATCGGCGGCGGGCTGCTGGCGCCCGGGCTTGCCGGGCAGGATGGCGTCTAGCAGCAGGGCAGCGAATGCCGCTGGCACCAGGCCCGATTTGAGCAACAGGCCGGCCTGACCGGGCATGGTGTCGGCGATGGCCTCCACCGCTGGCAGGCCGATACCCAGGCTCATGGCGACGGCGATGATCAGCATGGCGCGCTGATTGAGCTCGCACTCCTGGATGATCTTGAGCCCCGCCGAGGCGATCATGCCGAACATCACCACACCGGCGCCGCCCAGCACCGCATGCGGCATGGCCGCCACCAGGCCGCCCAGCTTGGGGAACAGGCCCATGCAGATCAGCAAGATGCCGCCGATGGTCACCACGTGGCGACTGACCACGCCGGTCAGGGTGATCAGGCCGACGTTCTGGGCATAAGCGGTGTTGGGCAGGGTGTTGAAGAAGGCGGCGAAGGAGGTGGCCACGCCGTCGGCCATCACGCCGCCGGAGAGTTCGCGATCCTTGGCCTGACGGCCGGCACCGCCGATGGTGATGGCGGAGATGTTGCCGATGGTCTCGAGGCCGACCACGAACATGATAAGCGTCATGCCGACGATGGCGGTCAGATGGAACTCCAATCCGTACTGCAGTGGCTGGGGAATGGCGAACCAGGCGGCATCGGTGACGCTTGAGAAATCGACCATGCCCAGGGCGATGGCCACCAGGTAGCCGCTGGTCAGCCCCACCAGCACCGAGGCGGCCTTGAGAAAGCCGCGGCCGAACTGGTGGGCGACGATGGTCACCACCAGTACGAACAGCGCCAGGCCTAGGTTGGTGGGCGAGGCAAAGTCATCGGCCCCCACCCCGCCGGCGGCATAGTTGAGACCCACCGGCATCAGGGTGATGCCGATCAACAGCACCACGATGCCGGTGACCACCGGCGAGAACCAGTGGCGAATCTTCTTGAGAAAGGCCCCCAGCACGATCTGCAGCAGGCCGGCGATCAAGGAGGCGCCCAGCACCGCGGCGAGCCCGAAGGCGTTGGCCAGCGGCAGGGCCACCGGCAGGAAACCGAAGCTGGTGCCCTGGACGATAGGCAGGCGGGCGCCGATCGGCCCCATGCCGATGGTCTGGATCAGCGTCGAGATGCCGGCCACGAACAGCGCTACCTGAATCAGGAAGATCTGTTCACCGGTGGCGGCGCCGATCACCCCGGCGATGATGATCGGCGGGGTCACGTTCCCGGCGAACATCGCCATGATGTGCTGCAGGCCCAGCGGGATGGCCTTGCCGAGCGGCGGCATGGCATCGGGATCCTGATTGACGGTGCGCGAGGGCCGCTGGCCCTGTGGGGAGTTGCTCATGGGTTAGCCTCTACTGTGCACTTTTTTTGTATACCGATAATAGGTCTTGTAGACACACTATATCCGGCAGTTGTGTACACAAAATAGACGGCTATGAAAAACATTTCCACCGGTTTTGTGTATCGCGCGATGCTGACTCGAGTGCGCCGCGCCGCCATGAGATACTCGTCGGCATCGCTCAGTGGTTGAGGAGACGCCCATGCAGGCGCAAGTGATCATCGTCGGTGGCGGAATGGTGGGCGCCAGCTTGGCGGTGCTGCTGGGCCAGGCCGGAATGGCGGTGACGGTCGTCGACGGGCGGCCCGCACCGCTGCCCCAGCCCTATGCGCCGGGCTCCACGCCCTCGCCGCGGGTCAGTGCCTTGACCCCGGTGTCGCAGCGCCTGCTCGCGGGGCTTGGGGTATGGCCGCGGTTAGTGCGCATCACGCCCTATACCGGCATGCAGGTGTGGGACGGCGAAGGCAGCGGTGAGATTCACTTCAGCGCCGATCAGGCCGGCGTGCCCGAACTCGGCCATATCGTCGAGAACGAGGTGCTGCTGGCGGCACTCGAGGCGCGCCTGGCCGAACTACCCAGCGTCACCCAGCGCTATGCCGCCCGGGCCGCGGGGCTTGCCCACGGCGCCGCCGGCAGTCGCCTGACGCTCGAGGATGGCGAGACGCTAGACGCACCGCTGGTGGTCGCCGCCGACGGCGCGCGCTCGCCGCTGCGCGAGCTGGCCGGCATCGAGACCCGCGAGGCGCCGACCGGCCAGCATGCGCTGGTCACCACGGTGCGCGTGGCGCAACGCCACGCCGGGGTCGCTCGCCAGGTATTCCTCGCCAGCGGACCGCTGGCCTTTCTACCGCTGACGCTCGACGGCGAGCCACACTACTGCTCGATCGTCTGGTCGACGTCGCCGGTCGAGGCCGAGCGGCTGGCCGGCCTGCCGCGTCCCGCCTTGGCGGCTGCGCTGCAGGAGGCCTTCGAGGGGCGCCTGGGGCACGTCGAGGTCGTCGATGACGCCATTGGCATTCCGCTGGTGCAGCGCCACGCCCGCGACTACGTGCTGCCTGGCCTGGCACTGGTCGGTGATGCCGCGCACAGCATCCACCCGCTGGCCGGCCAGGGCGTCAACCTGGGGCTGATGGACGCCGCGGTGCTGGCCGAGGAACTCATCGCGGCGCAGCGCCGCGGTGCGCCGCTTGGCGATCCGCGCATCCTGGCGCGCTACGCCCGCCGTCGGCGCGGCGACAACGCCGCCATGCTGGCGCTGATGGACGGCTTCCGGCTGCTGTTCGGCGCACGCCATCCGGCGCTGACCCTGGCGCGCAACGTTGGCCTCTCCGGCGTCGACCGGCTGACTCCGCTCAAGCGACTGCTGATGCGCCAGGCCATCGGCGAGCGCGGCCGCCTGCCCGCGACCTGCCGCTGAGGCGCGCAGCCGCCAGCGCAGTGGCCAGCTAGGCCGTGGCGTGGGTCCAGACCCGCGTCATGGCGTCGAGCTGCCGCGACAGACGCGACTTGAGCGCCTCTAGGGTCATGGCATCGTCGCTGACGAACTCCACGAACATCATGTTGAGGCTGTTGAACAGCAGGTCGCCCAGGGCGTCGCTATCCAGCCGTGGATCGATCTCCCCCTGAGCCTGGCCGCTGGCGAGCAGCGCCTGCACCTGGGCGCGCAGGCGTTCATCGAGCTGATGGTAGAGCACCCCGTTGGGGGTCAGCGGTGCTTCGATGGAGAGCGCCATGGCGGCGCGCCACATCTCCTTGCTCAGGTAGTTGAGCGAGTGGTCGTAGTAGTGGTTGATCAGCGCCTGCAGGGCATCGCGCATGCCCGACGGCGGCGTGGCCAGCAGCGTCTCGCCGGCGGCGAGCACCTCCTCGACCTCCATGGCGACGATGGCGATCAGGATATCGCCCTTGGTGGCATAGTAGTTGTAGACCGTCCCCACCGATACCTCGGCGACCTCGGCGATATCCTCGATGCGCACGTGGCGGTAGCCGCTGCGGCGAAACAGCAGCATGGACGCCTTGAGGATGCGGCGTTTGCGATCGGCTTTCTGGCGTGTACGAAGTCCCGTCAATCACCGTCTCCCTGGTGAGCTGAGTAGCGTTTAAAAATATTATTGACGTCAAACTTGAATCTATTCAATATTTTTTTGAGCCAGTAGCCATCCTGACGCTGCCGGCCGCTACCACCACCGGGAGATAACAAGATGAACAAGATCCGTTTTGTGCAGGTCGCTGGACTGCCCGCCTGTGCCCTGTTCGGCCTGACGGCAATGCCCGCCCAGGCCCAGGACAGCCTCAATGCCCTGGTATGGTGCGACCACATCGATGCTTCGCTGATCGAGCCCTTCGAGGAGGCCCACGGGGTCACCGTCAATCTGCGCGAGTACGAGGGTACCGGGGCCGCCTTTGCCATGCTCGAGCAGTCGCGGCCCGGCGACTGGGACGTGCTGGTCATCGATACCATCGACGTGCCGCGGGCCGTCGAAGCGGGCTTGCTGGCCGCGCTGCCGGATGACGAACTGCCCACCGACGACTTTTTCCCCGAGGTGGTGATGGCCTCGAGCAACAGCGTCGATGGCACCACCTATGCGGTGACCGAGAAGTTCGGCTACAACACCATCTCCTACAACGCCGACCGGGTCGATCCCGCCGATCTCGATGATCTGCTGGCGATTTGGTCCGGCGAGAGTGGCTCGCGGATTGCGATATACGATTACTACCTGCCGGTGATCGGCCTGGTGGCGGCGGGCCTGGGGCTGGATACCCAGGCGCTTACCGCCGATGACCTGCCGGCGATTCGCGAAGAGCTGTTCAAGATGAAGGCGGCGTCGCGCTCGGTGGGCGAAGTGGTGGCGAGCCAGACCGCCCTGGCCACCGGCGAGGCGGATATCATCGTTGGCGGTGGCGAATGGCTGACCGCGGTGCTGGCCGAGGAGCAGCCCGAGCTGACCTGGACGATTCCCGAGCAGGGCGCGGTGCGCTGGTCGCAGTCCATCGCCGTGCTCGAGGAGAGCCAGAACCGCGACCTGGCGGTGGAGTTCGTCAAGTACATCGTCAGCCCGCAAGGCCAGGCGGCGCTGGCCACCTCGTCATGCTTCTGGGGCATGCCGGCCAACCAGCGCGCCGCTGAGGTGCTCAGCGACGAACAGAAACAGGTGCTGCGCTGGGATGAGCAGGACGACTACCTGTCGCGCACCCAGCTGTATCCGGCCCCCGACGCCCAGCTCGACGGCCAGATGCAGGACCTGTGGCTCGAGATGCTGCAGCACTGATCATGGCACTCTCTACCACGCTACGCGGCTGGGGATTCGTCTCCCCGGCCCTGCTCTGGACGCTGGCCTTCTTCGTTGCGCCCTTCGCCATCATGGTGGCAATGAGCCTGGCGACCCTGGAGGGCCGCGAACTGATCTGGGGCTTCGATCTGGCCAACTATCGGCGCCTGTTCGGGCAGTCGTTCCTGGCCAATGCCATCGTCGTCTCACTGCAGATCACCCTGACGGTGACGCTGGTGTCGATTCTGCTGGCCTATCCGCTGGCCTGGATCATCGCCTTCCGGGTGCCGCCGCGCTGGCAGCGACTGGTGCTGCTGCTGGCGATCCTGCCGTTCTGGACCTCCTACGTGGTGCGCTCCTACTCCTGGCTGCTGGTGCTGTCGCGGGAAGGGGTGGTCAACAAGACCTTGATGTCACTCGGCGTGATCGCCGAGCCGCTGGAGATGGCCAGCACGCGCTTCGCCACGGTGACCGGCTTCGTGCACTTCTTCGTGATGCTGCTGACCCTGACCATCTTCGCCAACCTGGTGCAGCTGTCGCCCAACTACCGGCGTGCGGCCACCGATCTCGGCGCCAACGGCTGGCAGGCGTTTCGCCATGTGATTCTGCCGCTGACCCTGCCGGGCATCATGGTCGGTGCCTTTTTGACCTTCGTGCTGTGCATCGGCGACTACATCACGCCGCAGATTCTCGGCGGCAACAACGAGCTGACCGTGCCCCAGGTGATCATGGTGCAGCTGGGGCGGCGCGGCGACTTCCCGCTGGCCGCGGCGCTGTCGATCGTGCTGATGGGCCTGGTGACGCTGGCCTACCTGGCGTCGGCGCGCTGGCTACGACTGGATAGGGTATGAACATGCGCGGACTGCAGTGGGGATATCTGTTGCTGGCCTTCGCCTTCATCTATCTGCCGGTGGCGTCGCTGGTGCTGTTCTCGTTCAAGGACGGCAGCTTGCCGCTGCCGCCCTTCGAGGGGCCGACGCTACGCTGGTACGGCGAGGTGCTTGGCGACCGGCGCCTGATGGCGGCGCTGGGGCATTCGCTGATGGTGGCGGTGGGCTCGTCGCTGACCGCCTGCGTGCTGGGCTTTCTGGCCGCCTACGGCCTGGCCCGCCACGTGCTGCCGGGATCAGTCTGGCTGCGCGGCCTGCTGATTGCGCCAATGACCGTCAGCTACTTGATCGTTGGCCTGGGCCTGCTGATCGTATTCAATCAGCTCGGCATCGGCCTGTCGCTGTGGGCGGCGGGCATCGGCCACGTGGTGATCAACCTGCCGCTGTGCTTTGCCATCATCTACGCCTCTATGGGCGCCCAGCAGCAGAATATCGAGCGCGCCGCCCGCGATCTCGGCGCCGGCGAGGTGCGGGTGATTACCCAGGTCACGGTGCCGATGCTGGCGCCGGCGATCCTGGCGGCGTTCTTCCTGGCCATGACCCTGAGCTGGGACGAGTTCGTCATCGCCTTTCTGCTCACGCGCTTCGAGGTGACCCTGCCGGTCGAGATCTGGAGCCTGCTGCGTTCGGGCCTCTCGTCGAAGACCAACGCCATCGGCAGCCTGGTATTTCTCGGCTCCGCCGCCATCGTGCTGCTACTTGAACTGTTCATCTTCGGAAGGCGTCGCCCATGACTGCTCCCATTACCATCGAGTCGCTGTGCCACGATTTCGTAGATTTTCGTGCCCTGAGCGATATCGCGCTGGAGATCGACGCGGGGGAGTACATCGTGCTGCTCGGCCCGTCGGGCTGCGGCAAGACCACCCTGCTGTCGATCCTGGGCGGCTTCATCGTCCCCACCCGGGGCGCGGTGAAGATCGGCGGGCGCGACATGACCGGCGTGGCGCCGGCCAAGCGACCCACCACCACCATGTTCCAGGACTATGCGCTGTTCCCGCACATGACCCTGCGCGACAACGTCGCCTTCGGGCTACGCATGCGTGGCATGGCCAGGCGCGAGCGCTATGCCCGCGCCGAGCGGCTGCTCGAGCTGGTCGGCTTGCACGGCGATGCCGGCAAGCGGCCCCATGAGCTGTCCGGCGGCCAGCGCCAGCGGGTGGCGCTGGCCCGGGCGCTGGCGGTGGAGCCGGATGTGCTGCTGCTGGACGAGCCGCTGGGGGCGCTGGATCTCAAGCTGCGCCGCACCATGCAGGATGAACTCAAGAGCCTGCAGCGCGAGTTCGGCACCACCTTCATTCACGTTACCCACGACCAGGAGGAGGCGATGGCCATTGCCGACCGCATCGTGGTGATGAATCGTGGCCGTATCGAGGACGTGGGGCCGCCGGAGCGGGTTTATCAGCAACCCGCCAGCCTGTTTGCCGCCAACTTCATGGGTGAGACCAACCGCCTCCCGGCCACGCGAGGGTCCCAGGGACTGGAAACGCCGTTTGGCCACCTCGCGCCGCCGCAGGCGCTGGTCGGCGACGGGCCCTTTACCGTCTGCCTGCGCCCCGAGCAGATCCGCAGTGGCAGCGAGGGCTGGTCGCTGGGCAGTGCGCGGGTCGGCGATAGCGCCTTCTTCGGCACCCACTTCCGCTGTCACCTACACTGCGATGATGACGCCGAGACGACGCTGATCGCCCACCTGCCGCCCGAGGTGCAGCCGCAGCCCGGGGCGCGTCTGACGCTGTCGGTGGACCCGGCGCGGCTGAGTGTCTTCGCGGCTGAGGAGAGCATTTCATGAGTACACGTGCTAGCGCCGCGGAGTGGTACGCCACGCGGACCCTGGCAGATGGCGTCACGCATATCGAAGAGCCCTTCATCCAGGCCTTCTACCGCTGCAATATCTGGCATGTGCGCGGCCGCGATCGCGACATGCTGGTGGACAGCGGCATGGGCGTGGTGTCGCTGCGCGAGTGGGTGCCGCTGGTCACCGAGCGGTCGCTGACCGCGGTGGCCAGCCATACCCACTTCGATCATATCGGCTGCCATCACGAGTTCGACCAGCGCGTGGTGCATCGCGACGAGGCGGAGATCCTGGCCCAACCGGGGCGCCGCGCCACCCTGGCCGATCCCTACGTCAGCGATGATATCTTCGAGCGGGTGCCTCCCGAGCCCTTCGCCGCCACCACCTACACCGTCAAGGCAGCCCCCGCCACCCGGCTGGTGGAGGGAGGCGACGTCATCGACCTCGGCGACCGCGTCTTCGAGGTGATCCATACCCCGGGGCACTCCCCCGGGGGCATCGCACTCTGGGAGGCGCGCAGCGGCATCCTGTTTTCCGGCGACATTGTCTACGACGGGCCGTTGATCGAGGACACCTACCACGCCAACGCCGCCGACTACGAGCGCTCGATGCGCCGCCTTCTTGAGCTGCCGGTGAGCGTGGTCCACGGCGGCCACTTCCCCAGCTATGGCCGCGAGCGGCATCGCCAGATCATTCGCGAGTGGTTGGATGGCAAGGAGAGCGCTGGCTGATCATTGCTTGCGTCTAGCAAACGATCAGGGCTTGGCGGGTGACCGCCAAGCCCTGATGTCGTTGGTGGGTAAGGGCCGGTGGCTCAGCCGGCGGCGGACGGCCGCCGGTTGACCACGTTGAGGGCCTTGAGCAGGTTGAGCGCCTCGGTGAGCTGGTAGTCGTCGCGCAGGCGCTCGCTGGCGGCGCTGCGCTCGCGGGTCTCTTCCCGCGAGCGCAGGTGGCCCTCGAGGTCGGCTTCGCGCAGCTGGCGGCTGCTCTCGGTGACTTCCAGCCGGCCACGCACCACCTCCACGTCGGGGACGATGCCCTGGGCCTGGATCGAGCGGCCGTTGGGGGTGTAGTAGAGCGCGGTGGTCAGCTTGAGGCCGTCGCCGTTACCCAGCGGCATGACCTGCTGCACCGAGCCCTTGCCGAAGCTCTCGGTGCCCATCACCACGCCGCGGCGCTGGTCCTGTAGCGCGCCGGCGACGATCTCCGCCGCCGAGGCGCTGCCACCGTTGATCAGTACGACCAGCGGTACGTCCGGGGCGGCGGTGTCGCGGTTGGCCGAGAAGCTCAGCTCGCTGTCGGCCAGGCGGCCCTCGGTGTAGACGATGAGCCCGCTGTCGAGGAAGGCATCGGAGACCGCCACGGCGGCCTGCAGCACGCCGCCGGGGTTGTTGCGCAGGTCGAGCACCAGGCCGTCGAGGGGAGCGTCGGCCTCCATGCGCGCCAGCGCCTGGCGCACCTGCTCGCCGGTACGGTTCTGGAACTGGCTGACGCGCAGGTAGCCGTAGCCGGGCTCGAGCAGCTCACTGCGCACGCTCTCGCTGCGGATGACCTCGCGGGTCAGGCTGAACTCGCGGGGGCTGTCTTCGCCGCGCCGCTGGATGGTGATCTCGAGCTCGGTGCCGGGCTCGCCGCGCATCAGGTTGACCGCCTCTTGCAGCGACATGCGGTCGGTGGCCTGGCCCTCGACGCGCATGATCAGGTCGCGGGACTGCAGGCCGGCGCGCGACGCCGGGGTGTCGTCGATGGGGGTGATCACCGTCAGCTGACCATCCTCCATGCCGACCTCGATGCCGATGCCACCGAACTCGCCCTGGGTCGACTCGCGCAGGCTGCGGAATTCCTCCTGGTCGAGGTAGGCAGAGTGCGGGTCGAGCTCGCTGAGCATGCCGCGCATGGCGTTGCGTAGCAGGGTGCTGTCGTCGACCTCGTCGACGTAGGCGCGCTTGATGCGCTCGAAGATCTCGGCGAAGGTCTGGACGTCCTCGACCGGCAGCTCGTTGCCCGGGGTGCTGTTGGCCGCCGTGGCGTGCAGGGGCATCGCCAGCAGCGCCAGCGCGGCGGCCCAGGCGATCAGGTGTTTGCTAGCAGTGTCGAGCATGATGACTCCGATCCGCAGGTAAGAGACGGCACCAGCGCACGCCGTCGGTGATGCCCAGCATAGCCGCTGCGCCGTCGGTGAATCCATAGTTCCCCTATGACCACAGCGGCTCAGCGTTGTGCGATCCAGCCCTGAGGATCGATCGGCTCGCCGTTGCGGCGCACCTCGAAGTACAGCGCGGCGCGGCCCTGGCCACCGCTGTTGCCCACGGCGCCGAGCTCGTCGCCGCGGGATACGGCGCTGCCGACCTCGGCGCTGAAATGCTGCAGGTGGGCGTGGAGGGTCATGACCTGGTCGCCGTGGTCGACGATCAGCAGGTTGCCGAAGCCGCGCATCCAGTCGGCGAACACCACCCGGCCGCTGTGCACCGCGGTAACCGGCGTGCCCTCGCTGGCCTGGATCAGCATGCCGTTGCGGCTGATGCCGTCGCCGCGGCCGAAGCTCGAGGTCACCGAGCCCTGCACCGGCCACGGCAGGTCGCCCTGGGTTGCGGCGATGGCGGTGGAGGGCGGCGGCTCGGAGAGGCGCGCCATCTCCTCGCGCACCCGCTGCAGCACTCGCTCGGCGTCTTCGCGATCGCGGTCGAGGCCGTCGAGGCGCTGCTGCTCGCTGCTGTAGCGTGCGTCGAGCGAGGCTACCAGTGCCTCGCGCTCTTGCATCTGCGTGGCCAGGTCGGCGCTGCGCTCGGCCAGTTCGTCACTAAGGGCGGCTAGCTCGGCGTCGCGTTCATCGAGGGCGGCGCGATTGTCGGCGAGGTGTTCGTCGAGGGCGGCAATGGCGTCCAGGCGTTCGTTGCGAGCACGACTCAGGTGGTTGAGGTAGGTCTGCAGGCGGTCGAGGCGCGCCGGGTCGTCCTGATTGAGCAGCAGCTTGAGCTGCGGGGTATGGCCCAGCCGGTAGAGCGCCTCGAGCTGGGTAGCCAGGGCCTCGAGCTGGGCGTCGCGCTCGGCTTCGAGGATGCCGCGCCGGCGCTCGAGCTCGTCGATCTCGTCGGCCACCTCGCGGCGCTCGGCCTGCAGGGTATCCAGGCGGCGGTGGGTCGTGGCCAGGGCGGTCTCGACCTCACGCAGCTCGCGGTCGGCGTCGTCGCGGTCCTCGCGGGTTGACTCGAGGCGCCGCGACACCGCCTGGATCTCGCTGCCGATGGCGTCGAGGCGCTCCTGAGCGCGCCGTTCGCGGCCTTCGCTGGCATCGCTCGCGAGCGGCAGACTCAGCAGCAGCCCCGCCGCCAGTGTCGCCAGGCCGTGCAGGGCGCTGCGCCGCATGCCGGGCCTCACGCAGCGTCGATCAGCACGCGCCCGGTCATCTCCGCGGGAACCGCCTGGCCCATCATCGCCAGCAGCGTCGGCGCCAGGTCGCAGAGGCTGCCGTCGTCCTGCAGCCTGACCTTGCGTTCACCGACGTAGACCAGCGGCACCTCGAAGGTGGTGTGGGCGGTATGCGGATTGCCGGTCTGGGGATCGACCATCTGCTCGGCGTTGCCGTGGTCGGCGGTGACCAGGCAGGCGCCGCCGGCGCGCTGGATCGCCTCCACCACCCGTCCCAGGCAGATATCCACCGTCTCGATGGCCTTGACCGCGGCGTCGAAGTCGCCGGTGTGGCCGACCATGTCGCCGTTGGCGTAGTTGCAGATGATCAGGTCATGGGCGCCGGATTCGATGGCCGCCACCAGCTTGTCGGTGAGCTCGTAGGCGCTCATCTCGGGCTTTTCGTCGTAGGTCTTCACGTCCCGCGGCGAGGGCACCAGGATACGGGTCTCGCCGGGGTACTCGGCTTCCTGGCCGCCGGAGAAGAAGAAGGTCACGTGGGGGTACTTCTCGGTCTCGGCGATGCGCAGCTGGGTCAGGCCGCGCTCGGCCACCACCTCGCCCAGGGTGTTGGTCAGCGCCACGGGCGGGAAGGCCGCCGGCGCCGGAATGTCGGCGGCATACTGGGTGAGCATCACCAGGCCGTCGCCAGCCAGCCGCGGGCGTGTGTGGCGGGTGAAACCGTCGAAGCCATCCTCGACGAAGGCGCGGGTCAGCTCGCGGGCGCGATCGGCGCGGAAGTTCATGAAGATCGCCGCGTCACCGTCCTCGGTGACCACCGCGGCATTGTTGGGGCGCACGCTGGTGGCGCTGACGAATTCGTCGGTCTCGTTGCGCTGGTAGGCCTCGCGCAGTGCGACCTCGGCGCTTACCGCGTCGAATTCGCCAACGCCCTCGGTGATCAGCCGATAGGCTTTCTCGACGCGATCCCAGCGGTTGTCGCGGTCCATGGCGTAGTAGCGGCCGATCACCGAGGCGATGAAGCCGTTATCGGCCCCGACCAGCTCGGAGAGTCGCTCATTGACGCGCTCGATCGAGGCCAGGGCGCTCTTGGGCGGCATGTCGCGGCCGTCGAGGAAGGCGTGCACGTAGATGCGCTGGGCGCCGCGGCGTGCGGCCAGCTCGGCCATGGCGATGACGTGCTCCTCATGGCTGTGCACGCCGCCCGGCGACAGTAGGCCAAGCAGGTGCACCGCGCGCTGTGCCTCCACGGCGTCGTCGATGGGCCGGGTCAGGGCGGCGTTGTGGTCGAGGTCGCCGTCCTCGATGGCCTTGGTGATGCGGGTGAAGTCCTGGTAGACGATGCGTCCGGCGCCGAGGTTCATGTGGCCGACCTCGGAGTTGCCCATCTGGCCGTCGGGCAGGCCGACATAGTTGCCGTCGGTGTGGATCAGGCTGCTGGGGCAGTCGCGCTGCAGGCGGTCCATCACCGGGGTGTCGGCGGCGGCGACGGCGTTGGCCTCTAGGGCCTCGTTGTGGCCGTAGCCATCGAGGATAATCAGCGCCACGGGGCGCGGGGTGGCATCAGACATGCAATTGGCCTCATTGATAAGCGTCGTGCCCGGAGGGCCCGGGGTCGCGACTCACGGCTCCATGAGGCATCATATCGCACAGCCGCGCCGGGCGTCAGCCTGGTGGCAGGGCGATATGATGCCGCTAAGCGAAGGACGCCGGGGACAGGCCGAAGAGGAGGTTTGCGCCATGGATGGCGCAAGGTAGCGCCCAGGGATGGGTTTACAGCGCCTCCTCGTAGGCCTGTCGACGGATCAGTTCCGAGCGTTTCTGCCTAATCTGCGATAGCCCTGAGCCTGGCGGCCGGCGCGCAGACGCGATCACGCAGCTTGTGTATACTGGGCGCCGCTCGGCGCAACCGTTACCCAACAAGAGTTATCCGGACCCATGATCGACCAGCTCTTCGAATTCGTGCAGAACCACCCGCTGCTGGTGGGGGCGTTCCTGTTGGTGCTGACCGCCTGGATCGCGTATGAGGTGAGAGGCAGCAGCAAGAGCGGTGTCTCGGCCAGCGAGGCGACCCAGTTGATCAACCGCGAAGACGCCGTAGTAGTCGATATTCGCGAGGCCAACGACTTCAAGGTCGGCCATATCGCCGGGGCGCGCAATATTCCCCAGAGCAAGCTCGACAACCGCATCAGCGAGTTGGAAAAGTCGAAGGATAAGCCGATCATCGTGGTCTGCAAGCACGGCCAGTCATCCGGTGCCGCCCAGGCCAAACTGGAGAAGGCCGGCTTCGAGCGCGCCTTCAAGCTCAAGGGTGGCATGACCCAGTGGCAGGCTGATGGCATGCCGGTGGTCAAGAAGTAACCAGCGCTACTCACTTATCACACGCAACAGACGTCAAGGACCCTTCTCATGGCGGAAGACAACAATCAGCCCGCAGCCAGCAATCCCCAGGGCGCTGCCGGTGATCAGGAAAAGCCGCAGCTGAAATTCTCTCTGCAGCGCATCTACGTCAAGGATATCTCCTTCGAGTCGCCCAACGCGCCAGCGGTGTTTCAGCAGCCGTTCAAGCCCAAGGTTGGCCTCGATCTCAACACCTCGAGCAGCCAGGTCAGCGAGGACCTGTATGAGGTGGTGGTCAAGGTCACCGCCGAGGTCAAGCACAGCGAGACTGGCAACACGTCGTTCCTGGCCGAGATCGAGCAGGCCGGCCTGTTTCGCATCGGCGGCATCGAAGGGCAGCAGCTCGAGCACACCCTGGGCGCCTTCTGCCCCAACGTGCTGTTCCCCTATGCCCGCGAGTGCATCGACAACCTGGTCAACCGCGGTGGCTTCCCGCCGCTGATGCTGGCGCCGGTCAACTTCGAGGCGATCTACGCCCAGAAGAAGAAGCGCGAGGCCCAGCAGGCCAGCGAAACCACGCAGTAAGGGCCCATGCACCTGCTCGTGACTCGCGGAGCGGCTCGATGAGCGGCCCGCGCATCCACGTCGCCGCCGACTTCACCGTTGGCGGCGACGTCGTTCTGCCCGAGGGGCCGGCGCGCCACGTCGGCCGCGTGCTGCGCATGCGCCCTGGCGAGCGGCTGGCACTGTTCGATGGGCGCGGCCAGGAAGCCGATGCGGTGCTGGTCGACGTGGAGCGCAAACGAGTGGTGGTGCGCATCGAGGCCATCAACAGCGGCCGCGGCGAGTCACCGTTGGCGGTGCACCTGGGCCAGGCGATCTCCAAGGGCGACCGCATGGACTACGCCATCCAGAAGGCCGTGGAGCTGGGCGTGGCCGCCATCACGCCGCTCTATACCGAGCACGGCGACGTGCGTCTCAAGGGCGAGCGCGAGGCCAAGAAGCTCGCCCACTGGCAAGCGGTGGCGGCCAGCGCCTGCGAGCAGTGCGGCCGCGCCACGCTGCCGCCGGTGCACCCCCCGCAGCCGCTCGGCGACTGGCTGGCAGCCCGCGACGAAACCCTGCGCCTGGTGCTGCACCCGGCCACCGATGGCACCTTTGCCGAGCCCCACGGCGTGACCCGTGCGGCGCTGCTGATCGGCCCCGAAGGCGGCCTGTCAGCGGCCGAAGTCGACGCCGCCCTGCAGGCCGACTTCTCTCCCCTCACCCTCGGCCCGCGTATCCTGCGCACCGAGACCGCCCCGGTGGTGGCGCTCACGCTGCTTCAGTATCGCTTCGGCGACCTTTAACGCTGCAGGGGCGCTGTGTGTCCCAGGCTTCCTGCCGTGAGCAGCGGGTTCAAGGTTTCCAGAATGGCTTGCGCGCCTCGCGGGCAGCGGTTTGGCGATCAACACCGATATCCTCGAGTAGATGGCAATCGAGCTGCTTCAGGCGGCGCCGCGTACGGTGGCGCTGTGCCTGGCGTCGCCAGGCAGCGAGTCGTGAGGTCAGGTATTGGCTGAGCATGGCCGCTTCCTCAAAGGGATCACCCTGATAGGGTATTGAGGGCGCTTCATTCGATACAGATCCAGATATCAGTTGTTTTTTAGATACAGATAAGTGTTTTCGACGCTTGTAACGGCCGAAACGTGCTATCTGTATGGTCAGTCGTCGGTTTCTTTGGATCTGTCATGAATCGTTATCAAACAGTGGCCCTGGCGGTTGGCGAGCGCATCGAGCAGGGGCTGTATCGCGTCGGCGATCGGCTGCCGTCTATCCGCCAGCTGTGTCGGGAGTTCCGGGTCAGCGTTTCCACGGTGCAGGAGGCCTATCGGCGCCTGGAGGAGCGTGGCGTCGTCGAGGCGCGGCCACGCTCGGGCTATTTCGTTGCGGCGCGGATCGCCGCCAGCGCGCTGCCCAGCGTCTCGCGTCCCGCTCAGCGGCCGCTGGATGTCTCGCAGTGGGACCAGGTGCTGGAGTTAGTGGGAGAGTCGCCAAGTCACGACCGGCTGCTGAGGCTGGGGCGCGGCATCCCCGACCTCGAGGCCGCGACGCTCAAGCCGCTGCTGCGTCGGCTCTCGACGCTGCATCGGCGTGCCGCTGCCCAGGATCTCAACTACGATGGCCTGGCCGGTAGTCTCGAACTGCGTCGCCAGATTGCCCGCCTGGCGACGACGTCAGGCTGCCTGCTGCATCCCGACGACCTGCTGATCACCACCGGTTGCCAGGAGGCGCTGTCGCTCAGCCTGCGCACCCTGGCTGGCCCCGGCGACGTGGTGGCGGTGGACTCGCCGAGCTTCTACGGCACCATGCAGATTCTCAAGGCCCAGGGCCTCAAGGCATTGGAGATTCCTACCGATCCGCAGACCGGCATCAGCCTGGAGGCGCTGGAGCTGGCCCTGGAGCAGTGGCCGGTGAAGGCCATCCAGGTGACCCCGACCTGCAACAACCCCCTCGGCTACACCATGCCCGAGGCCCGCAAGCGTGCCTTGGTCGCCCTTGCCCAGCGCTTCGATGTAGCGATCGTGGAGGACGATATCTACGGTGACCTGGCCTTTGCCACACCTCGGCCGCGTACCATCAAGAGCTTCGACGATGATGACAGGGTGCTGCTGTGCAGCGCCTTCTCCAAGACCCTGGTGCCGGGTCTGCGGGTTGGCTGGATCGCCCCGGGGCGCTACCGGGATCAGGTGCTGCACATGAAGTACGTCTCCACCGGGGCCTCGGCGACCCTGCCACAGCTGGCGGTGGCGGAGTTCGTTGCCCACGGCCATTACGAGCGCCACCTGCGTCAGGTGGTCCGTCAGTACCAGCGCCAGCGCGACATCATGCTGGGCTGGGTGATGCGAGACTTCCCTCCAGGCACCCGGGTGAGCGATCCCCAGGGCGGCTTCCTGCTATGGCTGGAGCTGCCGGACGCGATTGACTGCGTGCGGCTCAATGCGCGGCTAAGCGAGGAGTCGCTGCATATCGCCCCTGGGTCGCTGTTCTCGGCCTCGGGGAAGTATCGCAACTGCCTGCGCCTCAATTACGCGGCGCCATTGACGGGCAAGATAGAGGCCGCAGTAAAGCGCATTGGTGAGACAGTCGCGAGCCAACTGGGCGAGCATGCCGAGCTGCTGGGATGACGGCGGGGCGCAGGACGCCCTGGGCCTCATCCGCTGGTGAGCTTGTCCTTGGTGGTGCGATAGACGCTATCGAGGTGGGCGAGCATGGCGCGCTCGGCGGCGTCGGGGTCTTGGCGGCGCAAGGCGTCGACGATGTGCGCGTGCTCCCGGTAGCTGCGCTCGATCGCCCCCTCTTCCACCATCACCTGGCGACGAATGTTGAGGCCGTAATCGTACAGCTCCCCGGCGTAACGCAGCAGCAGGGCGTTATTCGCGTACTCGGAGATCAGCTTGTGGAAGCTCTGGTCCGAGAGCTGGAAGTACACCGGTGAGTCGAACAGCTTGCTTTGGGCATCGAGCATTCGCTCCAGCTTTTGAATCCCCTCGGCGTCGATCCTGATCGCCGCTCGCCGGGCGATAGCGGCTTCGACCACGATACGGCTCTCGAATACGCAGTCCACGTCGAATTGCTCGAGCTCGCCTGCTCGGACAGCGCCCTCACGCATCTCGCCGAAGCGCGCCAGCGCCCGCTCGTCGGCGCAGATACGCGTCTTGCTGCCGTGCGAGACACTGATCAGGCCGAAGGCCGTCAGCTGGGCAAGCGCGCCGCGCACGGTCTCCCTGCTCACTTCGAAGAGCTGGGCGAGTTCGCGCTCGCTGGGTAGCACATCACCCTCGCGCAGCAGTCCCGTCAGCAGCATGTCGACCAGCTTATCCGCCAGGACGTCCTTCTTGGTCTTGTTCTTGAGTGCCTTCTCGAAGGCGAAAGCTGGGTTGTCCATTCATTTGTCTCCTGCCAACTGGTCTACATGCTAGACCAAAATGCTCCGCGTATGCCATAAAGCTTCCATGACTAGACAAAGGTCTATATTTCTCACAGCCAGCTTGACGCTTGGTCACAAGGGAATCTAGATTGCTTATCAACTGGTCCGGTAAACCAACCAGCAGACCAGATAAGCGAAACCATCGACATCACGCCAATCGATAACAAGAAGGAACACGCCATGCTCAAGCACCTCCTTGGCGCAAGCGCCCTGACGCTTGCCGTCGTCGCCACCCAGGCTCAAGCAGAGCAAGACAAGATCGTCATTGCCATCGGCGGTTCACCCCAGAGCCTGCAAGGGCAGACCGCCCAGGAATTCACCCGTCGCCTCCAGGAGCGGCTGGGAGATGATCTCCAGATTGATTACTACGACAGCGGCCAGTTGGGTGATGAGCGCCAGCTGATCCAGCGCCTGCGCATGGGCACCGTGGATCTCGCCGCGATCTCTTCGATCATGTCGTCGGTTTCGCCGGACTTTGCGCTCTTCGACCTGCCCTACCTGGTCAAGGATCGCGAGCACCTGAAGCGTATCGATGACGAGATCGTGATGACGGATCTTGCCGAGAGCGCCGAACAGCGTGGCCTGAAGATCGTCTCGACCTGGGAAAATGGCTTTCGCCACATCACCAACAGTCGCCGGGCGATTACCACGCCGGATGACCTCGATGGGCTGAGGATCCGTACGCCGCAAAGCGACTGGCGTACTCGGATGTTCTCTACCTGGGGTGCCAACCCCACGCCGATGGCCTTCTCGGAAGTCTTCGTCGGGCTGCAGACCGGTGTCATCGACGGCCAGGAGAACCCGCTCAGCAATATCTACGGCGCACGGCTGCATGAGGTACAGCAGTACCTGTCGCTCTCCAACCATGTTTATAGCCCCATCTGGCTGACCGCCGGGCAAGGTGGCTGGAATCAGTTCTCCGACGAGGTTCGCGAAGCGATCAGCGAGGCGGCAGCGGAAACCCAGGCGTGGGCCTTTGAGCGGGGCGCCGAGCTCGACGCGGAGCTGCTCGAGACCATGCGAGAAGCTGGCGTCGAGATCAACGACGTTGATCGCGAGGCCTTCATCGACGCCAGTAATCCCGTATACGCGGTGTTCGCCGAGCAAGTCGAGGGTGGCCAAGCGTTGGTGGATCGTGCCATGGCACTGGCCGACGACTGATTCTCGCTTCATCGGGGCGCCCCAGGGGCGCCCTCATTCTTCCGCAAGAGAGCAACACCATGGTCCTGATTGACCGCATACGCTATCTGCTGGAAAAGCTGCTGGAAGTCTTCACCATTTTCCTGCTGCTGGCCCTGACCTCCATCGTGCTTGCTGCCGTGGCCTTCCGGACTTTCGGCAGCTCGATCGCCTGGTATGACGAGGTGGCTTCCATCGGCTTGGCCTGGTTGACCTTCTATGGCGCCAACCTGGCGGCGCTCAAGCGTGCGCACATGGGGTTCCCTGGCATCGTCAGCAGCGCGCCGCCTGCGCTGCGCATGGCGCTGTTCGTGCTTAGTGAAGCCATCGTCATCGGCTTTTTCGCGGTGATCGCCTACTACGGTTATCACGTCTTCGAGATCCTGGCCTGGGACCGCCTGGTCTCGCTACCCAGCATCAGCCTGACGGTCACCCAGTCGGCCATACCCATCAGCGCGGCACTGTTCATCGTCTGCGAATGCCTGACGCTACCCGAGGCGTGGAAGAAGATGCGTGCCGGTGTCGACAGCGAGCATGAAGCCATCGAAGAGGCGATCCGCCTGGCCGAGGAAGATCTCAAGGAGAACCGCTCATGATTCTGCTGCTGGTTATCGCCGCGCTGTTTGCCTTGGTCCTGATCAACGTGCCCATCGCCGTGGCGATCGGGGTCGTGGGTGTCGTCGGCGTCTACATCAATATGGGGCCGCAGTATCTGCTCAATGTACCGCTGACGCTGTTCAACGGTGCTACCAACTTCCCGCTGATCGCCATTCCGCTGTTCATCTTTGCCGGGGCATTGATGAACACCTCGGGGATTTCCACGCGGTTGATCAACCTGGTCACGGCGCTGGTCGGTTTCGTGCGCGGTGGCCTGGCGATGGTCAACGTCGGGGTATCGATGTTCTTTGCCGAAATCTCCGGCTCGGCCGTTGCTGATGTGGCGGCTACCGGTTCGGTGCTGATCCCCGAGATGAAGCGCAAGAAGTACAATCCGGAGTTTTCCGCCGCCATCACCTCCTCCTCGGCCTCGCTGGCGGTGATCATTCCCCCCTCGCTGTCGATGATTCTGTATGGCGCCATCGCCGAAGTTTCCATCGTGCAGCTGTTCGTGGCCGGCATCATTCCCGGCATTCTTGGGGGCTTCGGGCTCGCCTGCTTCTGCTACTACTACGCGGTGAAGTACGACCTGCCGCGGGAAGAGGCGTTCTCGCTGGCCCGGCTGGGCAAGGCGTTCAAGGAGGCCGCCTGGGCGCTGCTGCTGCCGGTGATCATCCTGGGTGGGATCTTCGGCGGTTTCGTCACTGCCACCGAAGGCGCCGGCATCGCGGTACTGGCGGCCCTCGTCATTGGCGGGCTGATCTACCGCGAGTTCAACTGGAAGATGCTCTATCGGGCCGTCAACGAGGGCGTGATCCAGACCGCCGTGGTGATGCTGCTGGTGGCTACCTCCGCGGTGCTGGGACTGTTCCTGACCGAGATGCAATTACCCCAGCAGCTGGCGCGGCAGATCACCATGCTGACCGAGAACCCCATCGCGGTATTGGCACTGCTCAATATTCTGCTGTTGCTGCTCGGCATGTTCCTGCACGGTGCTGCGGCGATCATCCTGGTGGTCCCCATCGTCATGCCATTGGTGCATCAGATCGGCATCGACCCGATCCACTTTGGCCTGATTCTCACCCTCAACCTGGCGATCGGCCAGCAGACGCCGCCGGTCGCCTCGGTGCTGGCAACGGCCTGCTCGATTGCCAAGACCGACATGTGGAACACCACCCGGGTCAACCTGCCGATGATCGGGGTGCTGTTCATCGTCTTGCTGCTGGTGACCTATATCCCGGCGATCCCCCTTTACCTCGTTGATCTCTTCTATTGAGCAGGAGCGACTCATGAACGATTCACGCCCCGTCATTGCCGTCATTCTCGGCGACCCGGCCGGCATAGGCCCGGAGCTGGTGGCCAAACTATTCAACGAAGCCGGACTCTTCGACGACGTGCATACCGTGCTGCTCGGCGATCGCTGGCTGTGGCAGGAGGGCCAGCGGGTGGCCGGCATCAGCCATCACCTGCCTGAGGTGGGTACCTTCGAAGCGGCGCGCCGGCACAGCGGCCCCGTGTTCCTGCCGATGGATACCCTATCCGAGGGAGAGGTCGGCTACGCGGAGGAGACGGCTGCTGGCGGTGCCTCGGTGCTGGCGCTGTTGAGCCGCTGCATGGATGCAGCACTGGCCGGGGAGGTCGACGCCATCTGCTTTGCACCGCTCAACAAGTTTGCGATGAAGAAAGGTGGGCTCAAGTACGAAGACGAGCTGCACTTCTTTGCCGATTACCTTGGCGTTGATGGTTACTTCTGCGAGTTCAACACCTTGGGCAATCTCTGGACGGCACGTATTTCGTCGCATATCCCGCTCAAGGAGGCCGCCGCCTACATCACCGAGGAGCGCATCGTCGCGGCCAGCCGCTTGATCTACGACTCGTTGCAGCTGGCCGGCAATACTGCGCCACGGGTCGCCGTGGCGGCCTTCAATCCGCATGGCGGCGAGGGCGGTACCTGCGGCCGCGAGGAGATCGAGGTGATCGCGCCTGCCGTCGAGAAGTGCCGCGTCCAAGGCTATCCGGTGAGCGGTCCGTTTCCTGCCGATACGCTGTTCATCAAGGCCCGCGACGGTGAGTTCGACGCGGTGGTCACCATGTACCACGACCAGGGCCAGATCGCCATCAAGCTGCTGGGCTTCATGGAGGGCGTCACCGTGCAGGGGGGGTTACCGATCCCCATCGCTACGCCCGCCCACGGCACGGCATTCGATATCGCCGGGCAGGGCAAGGCCAATGTCGGCCCGACCCGCAATGCCTTCGCCATTGCCAGCCGCATGGGCAGAAACCTTCGCCAACAGCGTCTTGCCGCTCAGGCTTGAGCGTCACCGTCTTTAGATAGGGAAGCCATAATGAAAATTACCCGCGTCCGTACCCGTGTCTTCGAATGGAAGGGCCATACCGTGCCGGCCCAGCCGCACTTCTGCTCCAACGCCATGGATGAGCTCTGGGACCGAGGCGACTCCATGGGCACCTTCCGCTTCCACGGCTGGACCACGGTGGAGATCGAAACCGACAGCGGTATCGTCGGCCTGGGTAACGTTGCCCTGGCACCGCGCATCGCCAAGGCGATCATCGACCAGTACCTGGCACCGCTGGTGATCGGCCAGGACCCCTTCGACTATGAATATCTGTGGCAGCGCATGTACCGCTCGACCCATGCCTGGGGGCGCAAGGGCATCGGCATGGCGGCGATCTCAGGTGTCGACATCGCGATCTGGGACATCATGGGCAAGGCGGTGGGCAAGCCTGTCTTCAAGCTGCTCGGCGGTCGTACCAAGGAGAAGATTCCCTGCTACGCCTCCAAGCTCTATCGCACCGACCTCAAGAGCATGCAGGAGGAGGCCCAGTCCTATCTCGATCAGGGGTTCACGGCGATGAAGATGCGCTTCGGCTATGGCCCCAAGGATGGCCCCGCCGGCATGCGCGAGAACCTTAACAGCGTGGCGGCGGTGCGCGAGGTGATCGGCGACGATATCGACCTGATGCTCGAGTGCTACATGGGCTGGAACCTCGAGTACACCAAGCGCATGTTGCCCAAGCTGGAGCGCTTCGAGCCGCGCTGGCTCGAGGAGCCGGTGCTGGCCGACGATATCGATGGCTACGCCGAGCTCAATCGGCTCACCAGCATCCCGATCTCCGGCGGTGAACATGAGTTCACCTCCTACGGCTTCCGTCAGTTGCTGGAGAAGCGCGCGGTCTCGGTCATCCAGTACGACACCAATCGGGTCGGCGGCATCACCGCCGCGCACAAGATCAACGCCATCGCCGAGTCGTTCAGCGTGCCGGTGATCCCTCACGCTGGCCAGATGCACAACTATCACCTGACCATGTCGACGCTGGCCTCGCCGATGTCGGAGTTCTTCCCGGTCCACGACGTCGAGATCGGTAACGAACTGTTCTACTACCTGTTCGAAGGCGACCCAGAGCCGGTCAACGGCTTCCTCGATCTCGACGACGACACGCCGGGCCTGGGCCTGACGCTCAACGAAACATATTTCGACCAGTTCCATATCATCGAGTGAGGCATGGCATGCGACTGATCCAATACCTCGACCAGGACCGGCTGCGGGTGGCCCTGGTGGAAAGTGCCGACGCGGTGCGCCCGATCGATATCGACGGCGGCACCTATGCCCTGGCCAATATCGCCATCGACTCCGGCCAGCCGCTCACTCGGGTCGTCGAGGCACGCCTCGGCGATAGCCTGATCGACTACCAGGCGCTGGTCGACGAGCGGCGCCTGCTGCCGCCGCTGACCCATCCCGACCCGGCCCACTGTCTGGTCACCGGTACCGGCCTGACCCACCTGGGCAGCGCCGATACCCGCTCGGCGATGCATGCCAAGACGCAGGTGAAGGAAGAGGAACTCACCGACTCGATGCGCATGTTCAAGCTGGGCGTGGAGGGCGGCAAGCCCGCCACCGGCGAGAGCGGCGCTCAGCCGGAGTGGTTCTACAAGGGCGACGGCGACTGCATCGTAGCCCCCGAGGGGGCGCTGCCGGTGCCCGCCTTCGCCGAGGACGCCGGTGAGGAGCCGGAGCTCGCCGGGCTCTATCTGGTGGGCGCCGACGGCACCCCGTGGCGGGTCGGCTATGCGCTGGGCAACGAGTTCTCCGACCACGTCACCGAGCGCTTCAACTACCTGTGGCTGGCCCACTCCAAGCTGCGCGCCTGCAGCGTCGGCCCGGAACTGCTGGTCGGCGAGCTGCCGGCGCACCTGGAGGGCGTCAGCCGCATCGTGCGTGACGGCGAGACGCTGTGGGAGAAGCCGTTCCTCACCGGCGAGGCCAACATGGCGCACAGCCTGGCCAACCTCGAGCACCACCACTTCAAGTACTCCAACTTCCGCCGCCCTGGCGACGTCCACGTGCACTTCTTCGGCACCGCGACGCTGAGCTTTGCCGACGACATTCAGACCCGTGACGGTGATCGCTTCGAGATCGAACTGCCCGCCTTCGGCCGGCCGCTGCGCAATCCGCTGCGATTCGCCGAGGCGGCCCCGGTCACCGTCACCACCCTTTGAGCGGCCCCGGGAGGGACGGCAAGCGCGAGGCGTGATGCAAGCAGCGGCAGTGTAAGAATCCGGGCGATGCGCCCGTGGATGGCAAGCGAGTGAGACCTTGATAGCGGCCCGCGGGCCGCTTTTTTTGCGCACTCTTTGCCGCAGGCACGCTCGCCACGCCATAATGCCTGCCACTTGCTGCCTATCCGGATGTATTGCCATGCCACGCCCGCCCCGGGAGTCCTCCATGACGCCCGCTGTTTCTACTCCCACGCCCCTGGCCCAGGTTGGCGAGGTGGCCTACCTGGAGGTGGTCACGGTCAATGCCACCGGCGCCTTCCTGGCCTGGGGCCAGCCCAAGGATCTGCTGCTGCCGTTCGGTGAGCAGCGCTTCCGCCCCGACGTCGGCAAGCGGGTGCTGGTGATGATCTACCAGGACCAGCAGGGTCGGCCGGTGGCTTCGCAGCGCCTCGATCGCTTTATCGTCGACGCCGCCGAGGGTCTCGCCGCGGGGGACGAGGTGACGCTGATCACCGAGGACCGCACCGACCTGGGCGTCAAGGCGGTGGTCAATCACCGCTACTGGGGGCTGCTCTACCACGACGACCTGCCGCGCGCGCTGCGCCGCGGCCAGCGGCTGACCGGCTATGTCAAGCGGGTGCGCGACGACGGCCGCCTCGACCTGTCGCTGCTGCCGCCTGGCGAAGCCAAGCTCGACGTGGTCGGCGAGGCGGTGCTAAAGGCGCTGCGCGAGAGCGGCGGCTACCTGGCACTGGCCGACAAAAGCCCGGCGGCGGAGATCAAGGCGCGCCTCGGGGTCAGCAAGAGCGCCTTCAAGCAGGCCATTGGGCGGCTCTACAAGCGCCGCCTGATCCTGATCGAGGAGGGCGCTATTCGCCTGGTGCCGGGCGCTCACCGAGGCGAGTGATCGCGGCGGCTTGGTCTCGCTCGTGGCCCTGGGTCATACTGCGTCCACTATCAGTTGACTGCATGGATACCCCGCGATGAGCAAGCGCGCACTCAGGATTGGCGTGGTGATGGACCCCATCGCCGATATCGCCTACAAGAAAGACACCACCATGGCCATGCTGTGGGCGATCCAGGACCGCGGCTGGTCGCTCGCCTACATGGAGCAGGAGGACCTGTTCCTGCAGGATGGCCGTGCCTATGCCCGGCAGTCCGAGCTCAAGGTGCATCGCGACCCCCAGCACTGGTACGACCTGGGCGTGGCAGCCGCGAGGCCGCTGGCCGAACTCGACGTGATCCTGATGCGCAAGGATCCGCCGGTGGATGCCCACTTCCTCAACGCCGTACACCTGCTGGGCTTCGCCGAGCGCGAGGGCGTGCTGGTGGTCAATCCGACCCGTGCGCTGCTGGAGTGCAACGAGAAACTCTTCGCCCAGCAGTTCCCGCAGTGCTGCACGCCGACCCTGGTGTCGTGCAGCGAGCCGGTGCTGCGCGCCTTCCACGCCGAGCATGGCGATGTGATCTTCAAGCCGCTGGACGGCATGGGCGGCAGCGGCATCTTCCACGTCCAGCCCGAGGGCCGCAATCTCGGCGCCATCATCGAGACCCTCAGCGAGCGCGGCAGCCGCCAGATCATGGCCCAGCGCTATATTCCCGAGATCCGCGACGGCGATACCCGCATCCTGCTGGTCGACGGCGAGCCGGTGCCTTACGGGTTGGCGCGGGTGCCGATGGCCGGCGAGACCCGCGGCAACCTGGCTGCCGGCGGCACCGGCGTCAGCCGCGAGCTGACCGCCCGCGATCACTGGCTGATCGAGCAGGTTCAGCCGATGATTCGTGACAAGGGGCTGCTGTTCGTCGGCCTCGACGTGATCGGCGACTACATCACCGAGATCAACGTCACCAGCCCCACCTGCGTACGTGAGATCGACGACCAGCGCGGTACCGACATCGCCGGGCTGCTGCTGGATGCCATCGAGCGGCGGCTCGGCTGAGGCGGCCCACATGGCCAGCGTCGGCGATGCCATCGACTATGCCCCGGTCACCCGCGCCTACCGGCGCTGGCTGGCCTGGGCGCTGGCGATCGTGCTGCACCTGGCGATCCTGGGCGTGGTGGCGAGCTGGACGCTGAGCCCGGAGGTGGCGCCGCGGGCGAGCATCGACGTGGTACTTGTCAGCCAGCCCGCGCAGCAAACGGTGGACAGCGACAGCATCGCCGAGGCCGACCAGCAGGCCCGCGGCGATAGCGCTGCCAGCGCCGCGGCGGCCAGCCTGTCTGCCGCCGACCCGGCCCAGGCCGCGCCCGCCGCCAGCGAGCTGACGCCGCAGCTCTCCGCCGCGCCGTTGGCGGAGGTGCTCAGCGCCAGCCAGGGCGAGCCGAGCCCGACCCGCGGCGACCCGGCGCTGGCGCAGGAGCCGACGCGTGCCGAGCCTCGGCCTGCGGCCCCGGCGGCGGCCCGCGACAGCCGCGATCCGCTCGGCCAGGCAGCGCTCAGCCTGCGCCAGCAGGGCGAGGCTGCCACGCTGGCCGCCGAGCAGCCCGGGGAAGCGCGCCAGGCCGCCCGTGAGGCCGCCGAGTCGAGCTACATCGAGGCCTGGACGCGGCGCATAGAGGCCTACGGCAACCGCGACTACCCGGCGCCGGCGAACCTCGACGGTGAGCTGCGCATCCGCGTGGTGGTGGGTCGCGATGGTCAGCTCCGCCAGGCAGAGGTGGTACAATCGTCACTACATCCCGAACTCGACCGGGTGGCCCTGGCCACCGTGCACGGTGCGGCCCCCTATCCGCCCTTTGGCGACGCGCTGGGGGAGCTCGACAGCCTATCGATCACCCGCGTCTGGCGCTTCGGGAAAGGCAATCATATCGGCGTGCAATGAGGGCAGGACCGCCCCGCGCCCGGGAGGCCCATGCAGAGCTTGAAACACCATTTTTTGCTGGCGATGCCGCATCTCGACGATGCCAACTTCGCCGGTAGCCTGAGTTACCTGTGCGACCACGACGACAACGGCACCATGGGGGTGATCGTCAATCGTCCCCTCGACCTGACTCTCGATGCGCTGTTCGAGCAGCTCGACCTGGGCGGCGACGACAGCCCGCACCGCGATGCGCCGGTCTACTACGGTGGCCCGGTGCACAAGGATCGCGGCTTCATCCTGCATCGCGGCAGTGCCACGCCCTGGGATTCGAGCATCCAGGTCGCCGAGGATATCGCCCTGACCACCTCGATGGACATGCTGCAGGCGCTGGCCAGCGGCCATGGCCCTGAGCAGTTTCTGGTCTGCCTGGGGTGTGCCGGCTGGGAGGCGGGTCAGCTCGAGGGCGAGCTCAAGGAGAACGCCTGGCTGACCGTGGAGGGTAGCGCCCAGATCCTCTTCGAGACACCGCCCGAGCAGCGGCTGCAGGCCGCCGCCGGCAGCCTCGGCGTGGATCTCAACCTGATGAGCCGCGAGGCGGGCCACTCATGAGGCGGGAACGGGGCTGATGGGCAAGGCCGGTGAGCGCCTGATCCTGGCTTTTGACTTCGGCACCCGGCGGATAGGCGTGGCGGTGGGCAACGAACTGCTGGCCAGCGCTCGCCAGCTCGACCCGCTGCACGCCCGCGACGGCATCCCCGACTGGGCGGTGATCACGCGGCTGGTCGACGAGTGGCGGCCCGACCTGTTCGTGGTCGGCCTGCCGCTGACCCGCGACGGAGAAGAGCAGGAGATGAGCGTGCGGGCGCGCAAGTTCGGCAAGCGGCTGTTCGGGCGCTACGGCATTGCCTGCGAGATGGTCGACGAACGCGGCTCGACCAGGGAGGCCAAGGCCATCGCCCGTGAGGCGGGCCACCGCGGCAACTACCGCGACGATGGCGTCGACGGCATCGCCGCGGTGCTTATCCTGGAGGGTTGGTTCGCCCGCCAGGAAGGCTTGCTCGGCTAGTTGCCGGCGTTCTGCTTGGCGATATCGTCGGCGGTGATACAGGTGTACTTCTCGATGAAGAACGCCAGGGTCGCCGGATGGCTGAAGCGCTCCTCGAACTGCTCGACCTCGCCGTCGTGCTCACGACGCACGCGCGCGCTGTAGCGGTTGCCCTCGCGGCCCACGGTGACGCTGGCCTTGCGCTTGTCGTTGACGTTCTCGGCGCTCAGCGGGGACTGGCGATTGAGCAGCGCCTCCAGGGTCTTGCCACCCTCGACGTCCTCCTCGGAGGCCCACAGCGCCTGGTCGCGGTTGCCGTAGTGGTAGAGGATCACCACCAGCAGCGCCGAGAATACCGCACTGATCAGCATCCAGGTGATGTCGGTCTTCGACAGCCCTGCGGTCAATATCATGACCAGCTGCAGTACCACGGCAACTGCCAGGATTCCTGCCAGTGGCCGCCAGATCCGCGGGTTCATGAAACCGCGACCCAGGGTATAGCCCCACAGGCCAACCACGGCCAGCGCGCCGATGCCGAGTTGCGCCAACGACAGCGGCGACCCACCGCCCATCAGCAGCGCAAAGGCGCCGATAGCGATCAGCAGGCTATAGAAGGCTCCCAACGAGAGATAGGCGGTGTGCATGTTCATGGTCGATATGACTCCTTGACGGTACGCATGCTTGTAGTTAGTGGACGATACCCGGCGGATATTCGCAGTCTCGCACATTCCACGGCGTTCGGCAGCCTATCCCATTGGCTAGGACGCATTATCGAAGCTGTGCCAAGCGAGGGACGCCGGGGGCAGGCCAAAGAGGGGGTTTCGATGCCATGGATGGCATCGGTAGCGCCCAGGGACGGTTTACAGCGCCCCCTCGCCGGCCTGCCGACGGATCAGTCCAGAGCGCTCCTTCCTATGATTTGCTGGGGGCGTCAGCCAGCCGCATCGTCGACCCCCACCCGTTCAGGCACGAACCAGCGCACCGGGCGCAGGTCCTTCTCGATCAGGTCCTCGACCTGCAGCAGGGTGGCGAAGATCGCCATGCGCACCGGAATGCCGTTGTCGGTCTGGCGGAAGATCGCCAGGCGCGGGTCGCCGTTAAGGTCAACGTCCAGGTCGTTGGCCTCGGCACGACTGTCGCGGGGCAGCGGGTGCATGACGATGGTGTCGCGGCCACAGCGCTTGTCCATGAAGGTGCGGTCGACGCTGAAGTCCCGCGACAGGCTGAAGCCCTCGCTCATCTCGGCGGTGAAGCGCTCCTTCTGGATGCGCGTGGTGTAGACCACGTCCACGTCGGCATAGTCGTCGGCCAGGCTCTCGCGCTGCTCGACGCGATGGCCGCGAGAGGCGACCAGGTCGATCAGGTGACTCGGCATCTCCAGCCCCGGCGGCGCCACCAGGGTGATGCGCAGAGGGTCGTAGAGCGACAGCAGCTTGATCAGCGAATGCACGGTGCGGCCGTACTTGAGGTCGCCGGTCAGCAGCACGTGGGCACCGGCCAGCGGCTTGCCGAGCCGTGCGAACTCCTTGTCGATGGTATAGAAGTCGAGCAGCGCCTGGCTGGGGTGCTCGCCGGGGCCATCGCCGCCGTTGATCACCGGTACGTGGGTGGCGGCGGCGAACTCGGCCACCGAGCCCTGGTCGGGGTGGCGCATGACGATGGCATCGCAGTAGCCGCTCATCACCCGGCTGGTGTCGTAGAGCGATTCGCCCTTGGCCATCGACGAGAAGGTGAAGCCGGTGGTGTCGCAGACGCTGCCGCCCAGGCGGCTGAATGCCGCATGGAAGCTGACCCGGGTGCGGGTGCTGGCCTCGAAGAACAGGTTGCCGAGCACCGCACCCTCCAGTACCCGGGTGACCTGACGCCGCTGGGCAATGGGCTCCATGCGTGCGGCGACCCGCAGCAGGTGATCGACGCGGTCACGGGAAAGAGAATCGACGGACAGCAGGTGGGGACTCATCGCGGGCCTCGCAGTGCGGCGGAAAACTGGCGCTCAGTGTAACCGCGAACGCGCTGCTCGGCACGGGGCCGCGGCGCTCAATACTCCTCGGCGCTGGGCAGGCGGCCGCCCAGCTGGGTAGTGATCTCGCGGGCGGCGCGGCTGACCAGGCCGCCGAGTTCGGCGAGGCGCGATTCGGGAATCCGCGCCACCGGCCCCGAGACCGAGATGGCGCCCAGCGGGTTGCCTTGCTCATCGTGGATCGAGGCGGCCACGCAGTGCAGGCCCACGGCGTGCTCCTCGCGGTCGCAGGCGTAGCCCTGGCGGCGAATCTCGGCCATGCCCTGGCGCAATCGCGCCGGGGTATCGATGGTGTTGTCGGTGACCTTGGGCAACCCGCGGGCCTGCAGGATGCGCTCGACCTCCTTCTCCGGCAACCAGGCCAGCAGCGCCTTGCCGACGCCTGATGCGTGCAGCGGTGCCCGCGAGCCGAGGCGGGTGATCATGCGCATCATCTGCGGCGACTCGCTCTGGGCCAGGAACACCGCCATGCCGTCGTCGCGGATGCCCAGGTTGGCCGACTCGCCGCTCTCGTCGGTCAGCCGCCGCAGATAGGGACGGGCGGTGGCCACGAAATCGCGGGATTCTAGGAAGGTGTTGCCGATCTGGAAGGTCTTGACGCCGATCTTCCATAGCCCCAGCTCGGCATCCTGGGTGATGAAGCCCTGCTTGTGCAGCGCCTGCAGCAGACGGTGGGTGGTGGAGGGCGCCAGGCCGACGATCTGGGCGATGTCGGACAGCGCCAGGCCCACCGGCGCCGCGGCCAGCCCCTCGAGGATATTCAGCCCGCGCACCAGCGACTGGCTGTGCCCGCCGCTGCTCTTGCCCGACCCGGCCGGCCGGCCTACCGCCTTGCGTTTGGTCTCGCTCACGCCTTGCTCCCCATCCCCGTGCACCAGTAATCGCTGGTGCACAGGATACACGCTCGCCGTTGGGCTGTCGTGCCGGCGGAAATCGATTCCATTCCGCCGTTGGGGTTAGCCCAGGCGCCCCTCGAGGCGCAGCAGGGCAATGCGGTTGATCTGCTCCACAGCGGTGCGACGCTCCTCGGCGGGGTCGTTGTCGAGACGGGTCTCGAAGGCGGCGAGGATAGCGTGGCGATCGTTGCCCTTGACCGCCATCACGAAGGGAAAGCCGAACTTGGCCTTGTAGGCGGCGTTGAGACGCTCGAAGCGTGCCAGCTCCTCGGTGCTGCACTGGTCGAGCCCGGCGCCGGCCTGCTCGCGGCTCGAGTCGTCGGTCAGCTCGCCGGCCAGCGCCGCCTTGCCGGCCAGGTCGGGGTGGGCGCGGATGACCTCGAGCTGACGCTCGGCGCTGGCGCGGCTAAGCACCTCGCCCATCGCCGCGGCGAGGCCGGCGGGGCTGTCCTGTTCAGCGTCGAGGCCAGCCTCCCAGGCCAGCTCGGCGACCCACGGCGAATGCTCATAGATGTCGCCGTAGCTGGCGACGAAGGCATCGCGGTCGAGTTGGCTGGGGCGTGGGGTCAGCGTCGGATGGCTCATGCTAGCGGTCTCCTGATGGTCACGTATGGTGCGATACATTTACTGTATACAAAAAAACTTTGAAATGTACTCTCTTTAGAGCTAAAACTGTCTTCATAGAATAGGGTCTAGCTACCTCACCAACAAATAGGAGATCCCCATGGGACGTTTGACGACGCACGTACTGGATACCTCTCTGGGTCGCCCCGGGCACGGCATTCGCATCGAGGTGTTTCGCCTCGAGGGCGAGCAGCGCACTCGCCTCGGCGAGGTGGTAACCAACGACGATGGCCGCTGCGACGCGCCGATTCTCGAAGGCGAGGCCCTCAGCGTGGGCGAATATGAACTACTGTTCCACGCCGGTGAGTATCTGACACGCCAGGGCGTTGCCGGCCGAGAGCCACGCTTCCTTGATCGCATCCCGCTGCGTTTCGGTGTCGCCGATGCCAGCGAGCACTACCATGTGCCGCTGCTGCTGTCGCCGTATTGCTACTCGACCTACCGCGGCAGCTGAGCGGCGATACCCTGACCGAGAGACGACACAACAACCACAGCGAGAGCTAGCGTATGCAATCCTTTCTCCTCGAGTTCGCCAACCTGCTGCTGCGATGGTTGCACGTCATCGCCGCGATTGCCTGGATCGGCGAATCGATCTACTTCGTGATGCTGGACAACGGCCTGAAGAAGCCCAAGGCCGCCGAGGACCGCGACAAGGGCGTGTTCGGCGAGATGTGGGCGGTCCACGGCGGCGGCTTCTATCACAACCAGAAATACGCCACGGCACCGGCCAAGCTGCCCGATGACCTGCACTGGTCGTTCTGGAAGTCCTACGTGACCTGGCTGTCGGGCTTCGCGCTGTTCGTGCTGCTGTACATGGCCAATCCCAGCTTCTATCTGGTCAATCCCAACAGCAGCTGGGAGTGGGCCGCCAACCTCAGCGGCGCCGAGGCCAATATCCTGGCGCTGGCTTTCCTGTTCGGCGGCTGGGTGGTCTACAACGAGCTATGCAAGCGCATCAGCCCCAACATGGAGCGCGATGGCCTGCTGAGTCTTGCCGTGGCGGTGCTGATGGTGGTGGTGGCCTATCTCAGCGTGCAGATGTTCTCCGGCCGTGCGGCCTTCCTGCTCACCGGCGCGGTGATGGCCACGGCGATGTCGGCCAACGTGTTCTTCTGGATCATCCCCGGCCAGCGGCGCATGGTGGCGGCGATGAAGGCCGGCGAGACCCCCAACCCGCTGGATGGCAAGCGCGGCAAGCAGCGCTCGGTGCACAACACCTACTTCACCCTGCCGGTGGTGCTGTTGATGATCAGCAACCACTACTCGTTTGCCTACAACCACGACTATGCCTGGGTGATCATGTCGCTGTTCATCTTCGCCGGGGCGCTGATCCGTCAGTTCTTCGTGCTGATGCACTCGGGCAAGATCCAGCCGGCCTACCCGGCCGCGGGCACCGCGCTGATCGCCGTGGCGCTATGGGTGGCGATGCCGGCCGGCCCCGGCGCGCCGGCCGCCGACGATGACGAGGGCACCTCGATGGCCGAGGTCACCACCATCATCGAAGACCGCTGCGTGCAGTGCCACGCGCGGAGCCCCAGCCACGCCAGCTTCTCCTCGGCGCCGGCCGGTGTCGCCTACGACAGCGAGGAGCAGATTCGTCGCCAGATGAGCCAGATCAAGCAGGTGGTCGAAAGCGGCTACATGCCGCTCGGCAACATGACCAATATGACCGACGAGGAGCGTGAGGCGATTGCCGCCTGGCGCGAGTGACCGCCCAAGCACTGCTCCCCATGCCTGCGGCCCGCCACCTCGGCGGGCCGCAGTCGTATCCGCTGTCGCAATGTGTATACAATGATCGCATGCCAAGCGCAGCGGCTCACCGGACCAACGCCCTGCGCCGACGACGAGGAGATACCCATCATGACCCAGCGACAGCCAGCCTCCACGGCGGCCCCCAGCGACGCCAAACCGCGCAAGCGCCTGGGCAAGAACGGCGATGGTGCCGAACGTCACGATGCGATCTACCGCTCGATCAGCGATGCCATCATCGAGCACCGCCTGAAGCCCGGCGCGCGGCTGCGCGAGGACGCCCTGGCCGAGGTGTTCGCGGTCAGCCGTACCGGCATCCGCAAGATCCTGCAGCGCCTGGCGCTGGAGCAGCTGGTGACCCTGACGCCACGCCGCGGTGCCAGCGTCACCCGCCCCACCGCCGAGGAAGCCAAGGACGTCTTCGATGCCCGGCAGATGGTCGAGTGCGGCCTGATGCCGGATGTCGCCCGCAGCATCACGCCAGCAGATGTGGGTGAGCTGCGCGACATGGCGCGGCGTGAGCGCGAGGCGCTGCGCGCCGGCGAGCAGAGCTCCGCGATCAAGCTCTCGGCGGCTTTCCACGAGCGCCTGGCCCAGCTCTCCGGCAATGCCACCCTGGCCGAGTTCGTGGCCAGGCTATGTTCGCGCTCGTCGCTGATCCTCGCCGTCTACGGCAACCCCGGCCACCTGGGCTGCGAGTCCCACGATCACGATGAGCTGATCCACTTCCTCGAGTCGGGCGACGGCGAGCGCGCCGCCGCCTTCATGAGCCGCCATCTCAAGGCCATCGAGGCCTCGCTGTCGATCGTCGAGGAGGTCGAAGAGGTACCGGACCTGCAGCGCATCTTTACCGAGAACTGAGTGCACCGGCATGGCGCTATCGAGGGGGCTGCTTGCCACTTTGTGGTGCGGCCCGACGGGGCATTGCCTTGTGAATCCCCACAGTGGCGTGCCGAGGTGTTCACCGCGCCGGCACCAGCTGGAGGCGACTAAGCTATTGTTGTATACGAAATTTGTCGTCTTTGTATTTTAGAAAAGCACGATCTCTCCTCAGCGAATGCCCGTTACAGCGCCAAGTTGGCCCTGTACTTGCATTAACTCTCCCTGCAGTGCGGGCGATGCTAGGTCGCTTGGCTGGTAAACCCACGAGGGGAGAGTGCAAACATGGTATACAACAAGAGTGCGCAAACATGGCGCCGTGCAGTGCCCGCCGCGGCCCTGAGCCTCGGTCTCGCCGTCCTGGCGGCACCGCTTGCCGCCCAGGCAGAACAAACCCTGCGGATCGCCATGACGGCGTCGGACATTCCGCTGACCACCGGCCAGCCGGATAGCGGCTTCGAGGGTTATCGCTTCGTCGGCTACACCATCTACGACGCGCTGATCAACTGGGACATGTCCTCCGCCGATGAGGTCAGCGGCTTGACCCCGGGCCTTGCGGAGTCGTGGGAAATCGACGCAGACGACCAGCAGGTGTGGTATTTCCACCTGCGCGAGGGGGTCACCTTTCACGACGGCAGCGACTGGAATGCCGATGCCGCGATCTGGAACCTCGACAAGGTCTACGACGAGGATTCGCCGCAGTTCGATGCCCGCCAGGCCGGCAATGTGCGTGGCCGCATCCCCTCCATGGACGGCTACGAGAAGGTCGACGACTACACCATCAGCTTTACCACCAGCGAGCCGGATGCCTGGTTCCCCTATCAGCTGACCTTCCTGCTGTTCTCCAGCCCGGCCCAGTGGGAAGCGCTGGACGGCGACTGGGATGAGTTCGCCCGCCAGCCCTCGGGGACCGGTCCCTTCAAGATGACGCGCCTGGTGCCGCGCGAGCGTGCCGTGCTCGAACCCTTTGCCGATTACTGGGACGCCGACCGCGTGCCGCAGATCGACCGCGTGGAGCTGCTGCCGATGCCGGAGTCGAGCAGCCGCACCTCGGCGCTGCTCTCCGACCAGGTCGACTGGATCGAGTCGCCGGCGGCGGACGCCATCGCGCGCATGGAATCCCAGGGCATGACCATTACCAGCAACCCCTATCCGCACACCTGGCCCTACCAGTTCTCGATGCTCGAGGGCAGCCCGTGGCGCGATATCAACGTGCGCAAGGCGGCCAATCTGGCGGTGGATCGTGAAGGCCTGGAGGCCCTGCTGGGCGGCATGATGGTGCCGGCGGTGGGCACCGTGACCCCGGATCACCCCTGGTTCGGCGAGCCCGAGTTCGAGATCGGCTACGACCCCGACGAGGCGCGTCGCCTGCTCGCGGAGAGCGGCTATGGCCCGGATAACCCGGTCGAGATCAAGGTGCTGATCTCCACCTCCGGTTCCGGCCAGATGCAGCCGCTGGCGATGAACGAGTATATCCAGCAGACCTTCGCCGAAGTCGGCATCGAGCTGGAGTTCGAAGTGCTGGACTGGGAGTCGCTGTTCCCCAACTGGCGGCGCGGTGCCGATCACGAGACCAGCCTCGAGGCGCATGGCACCAACATCTCGTTCGGCTGGCTCGACCCGTTCGCGGCCTTCTATCGCTTCATGCACTCCAGCATGGCGCCGCCCAACGGTTTCAACTGGGGCTACATGGATGATCCCGAGTACGACCGCCTGCTCGACGAGGCCAAGGTGACCTTCGACCAGGAGGCCCAGGACGCGCTGCTGGCCGAGTTCCATGCGCGCATGGTCGACGATGCGGCCTGGCTGTGGGTGGCCCACGACGTCGGGCCGCGGGCCATGAACCCGCGTGTCCAGGGCTTCGTGCAGTCCAAGAACTGGTTCCAGGACCTGACCCCGGTCTACATCGAAGAGTGAGCCGTGCGCCGGCATGGCGGCACGCGATGTGCCGCCATGCCGCTGCCTGCCTGGAGATCGCATGCCTACCTATTTTCTCAAACGCGTGCTCTACGTCATTCCCATCACCCTGGCGGTGAGCTTCTTCTGCTTCTCGCTGGTGCACCTCTCCCCGGGCGATCCGATGGACGCGGTGGTATCGGCGGATGCGCCGTCGGAGGTGGTGGCGATGGTGCAGCGCGCCTACGGCTTCGACCGCCCGCTGCCGGAGCAGTACGGCCGCTGGGTGCTGCGCGCGGTGCAGGGTGACCTGGGACTGTCGGCGGCCAACGGCCGCGCGGTCACCGCCGAGGTCTTCAGTGCGCTGAAGAATACCCTGCTGCTGGCGTTCGCCGCCTCGCTGATCGGCTTCACCCTGGGCTGCGTGTTCGGCACCCTGGCCGGCTACTTCCAGGGCTCGCTGCTCGATCGCCTGGTCACCGGGATCGCGGTGAGCGGGGTCAGCGTGCCGCACTACTGGCTGGGCATGCTGCTGGTGATCGTGTTCTCGGTGGAGCTCAACTGGCTGCCCTCATCGGGGGCCGGGCCCGGCAGCTCCAGCGACTGGGCCTTCGAGTGGGCCTATCTGCGCCACCTGATCCTGCCTGCCGTGACCCTCTCGGTGATTCCCATGGGCGTGGTCACACGCACCATACGTGCCATGGTCGCCGATATCCTCGCCCATGAGTTCGTCGAGGCGCTACGCGCCAAGGGCATGGCCGAGCGTCAGGTGTTTCGCCATGTGGTCAAGAACGTGGCACCCACCGCCCTGGCGGTGATGGGCCTGCAGCTGGGCTATCTGCTGGGTGGGTCGATCCTGGTCGAGACGGTGTTCTCGTGGCCGGGCACCGGCCTGCTGCTGAATAACGCCATCTTCCAGCGCGACCTGCCGATCCTGCAGGGCACCATCCTGGTGCTGGCGCTGTTCTTCGTGATGCTCAACCTCATCGTCGACCTGGCCCAGGCCCGCCTGGACCCTCGGATCCAGCGCGGCTGAACGGCCTAGGAGAACGCTATGTCACTTACCCTCGAGGCCGCCTCCCAGGCGCCCCCAGCAGCGCCGGTCAAGGGCTACTGGCGCTCGGTGTTCGGCCGCCTGTGCCAAGACCCGGTGGCCCTGGTGTCCGCCATCGTGCTGCTGCTGATCCTGCTGGCGGCGCTGTTTGCGCCTTGGGTGGCGCCGGCCAGCCCCTTCCAGACCAGCATGCTCAATCGCCTGCAGCCGATCGGCTCGCCGGGCTTTCCCCTGGGCAGCGACGAGCTGGGGCGCGACGTGCTGTCGCGGCTGATTCACGGCGCGCGGCTGTCGCTGCTGATCGGCGTGATGCCGGTCATCAATGCCTTCGTGATCGGCAGCGCCATCGGCATCGTCGCCGGCTTCGTCGGCGGCAAGACCAACAGCGTGATCATGCGCGTGATCGATGTGTTCTACGCCTTTCCCGCGGTGCTACTGGCGGTGGCGCTGGCCGGCGCGCTGGGCGCTGGGCTGGTCAACTCGCTGCTGTCGCTGACGGTGGTCTTCATACCGCCCATCGCCCGAGTCGCGGAGAGCGTGACCACCCAGGTGCGCAGCGTCGACTACATCGAGGCGGCCCGCGCCAGCGGCGCCCGCAGCCTGACCATCATCCGCCGCCATGTGCTGGGCAACGTGCTGGGGCCGATCTTCGTCTACGCCACCTCGTTGATCAGCGTCAGCATGATCCTCGCCTCGGGCCTCTCCTTCCTGGGCCTGGGCGCCAGGCCGCCGATGCCGGAGTGGGGGCTGATGCTCAACACCATGCGCGACGCCATCTACGTCAATCCCTGGGTGGCGGTGCTGCCGGGGATGATGATCTTCACGGTGTCGATCTGCTTCAACATGCTCAGCGACGGGCTGCGCTCGGCCATGGACGTCAAGCTATGATGACTTCGCAACCGCTTTCCCGACATGCGGACCTCGACCGCGGCGGCAAGGCGCAGCCGCTGCTGCGGGTGCGCGACCTCAAGAAGCATTTCATCCTGGCGCGGGGCGGGTTCGGCCGCCAGGCTTCCCGGGTCCACGCCGTGGACGGCGTCGACTTCGATGTCTTCAAGGGCGAGACGCTGGGCATCGTCGGCGAGTCGGGCTGCGGCAAGTCGACCACCGCGCGCCTGCTGATGCACCTGCTGGCCGCGGATGGCGGCGAGATGGTCTTCGACGGCGACGCCATCGGCCGGCGCGGCGGCATCTCGGTGCGTGAGATGCGGCGTCAGGTGCAGATGGTGTTTCAGAACTCCTACGCCTCGCTCAACCCGCGCATGAGCGTCGAGGACTCCATCGCCTTCGGCCCCCAGGTGCACGGCGTGACGCGCCGCGAATCGCGCCAGCGGGCGCGGCGCCTGCTCGACCAGGTCGGCCTCTCGGCGAGCCTGTTCGCGCATCGCTATCCGCACGAGCTGTCCGGCGGTCAGCGCCAGCGGGTCAATATCGCCCGCGCCCTGGCGCTGGAGCCGCGCCTGTTGATCCTCGACGAGGCGGTGTCGGCGCTCGACAAGTCGGTGGAGGCCCAGGTGCTTAACCTGCTGATGGATCTCAAGCAGGAGTATGGCCTGACCTATCTGTTCATCTCCCACGACCTCAACGTGGTCCGCTATATCAGCGACCGGGTGATGGTGATGTACCTCGGCAAGGTCGCCGAGATGGGCGAGGTGGAGGCGCTCTATCGCGCGCCGGCCCACCCCTATACCCGCGCGCTGCTGTCGGCGATGCCCTCGATGCAGCCCGACCAGCGCACCCAGCAGGCGCCGCTGGTCGGCGATCCGCCCAATCCCATCGACCTGCCGCCGGGCTGCCGCTTCTGCCCGCGCTGCCCGATGGCCATCGATGCCTGTCGCGCCGAGGAGCCGGCCCTCGAGCTCTGCGCACCGGCTCATCAGGTCGCCTGCTTGCGCGCCGACGAGGTCATGGCCGGTGCCGTTCCCGTCACGCGCGTCTCAGAGGAGAGCCCGACATGAGCGATGCCGCTGCAAATCTCGAGCCCACCGCCGCGACGTCGCCGCTGGTCGAGATCGCTGACCTGACGGTGCGCTTTCGCACCCCGACCCGCCAGGTGCACGCCGTCAATGGGGTCGACCTGACTCTCGGTCGCGGCGAGGTATTGACCATTCTCGGCGAGAGCGGCTCCGGCAAGAGCGTGACCCTGCGTACCCTGATGCGCCTGCTGCCGGAGCGGCGCACGCAGATCTCGGGTCGCGTCAGTGTCGATGGCCAGGACGTGCTGGCCATGTCACAACGCCAGCTGACCCGCTTCCGCGGTCGCACGGCGTCGATGATCTTCCAGGAGCCGATGCTGGCCTTCGATCCGGTCTACCGCATCGGCGAGCAGATCGCCGAGACGGTATGTCGGCATGAAGGCGTCAGCCGGCGCGAGGGCATGGCCCGGGCGCTGGAGCTGTTCGAGCTGGTGCGCATCCCCTCGCCCCAGCGCCGCCTGGCCAACTACCCCCACGAGCTCTCGGGGGGCATGAGTCAGCGGGCGATGATCGCGCTGGCGCTCTCCTGCCGGCCCAAGCTGCTGCTCGCCGACGAGCCGACCACGGCGCTGGATGCCACGGTGCAGATCCAGATCCTACTGCTGCTGCGCGACCTGCAGCGCGAGCTGGGCATGTCGGTGATCTTCGTCACCCACGACATGGGCGTCGCCAACGAGATCTCCGATCGTATTGCGGTGATGTATGCCGGGCGCATCGTCGAGTCGGGGCGGGTCGAGGAGATCATTGGCGATCCGCAGCACCCCTATACCCAGGGCCTGATGGCCTCGCGCGCCTCCGGCGCGCAGCGCGGCCAACGCTTGCAGGCGATTCCCGGGGCGCCGCCCGACCTTGCCGAACTGCCGCGTGGCTGCGCCTTTGCGCCACGCTGCCCCAGGGCCACCGACGAGTGCCTGGCGGCGGTGCCTGCCGCTCGCGCGTTAAGCGACACTCACTGGGCGGCCTGCTGCCGGCTGGGTGCCTGATGGCCGCGCCGCGGCGCGGGGCAGCCGCGCGTGGTCAAGGCAAGGCAGGCGACGGCGCCGAGCGCCACGAGGCGATCCATCGGGCGATCAGCGAGGCGATCATCGAGCAGCGCCTCAAGCCCGGCGCGCGGCTGCGCGAGGATGCCCTGGCCGAGGTGTTCGGGGTCAGTCGTACCGGGATTCGCAAGATCCTGCAGCGTCTGGCGCTGGAGCGCATGGTCACGCTGACGCCGCGCCGCGGGGCCAGCGTGACCCGGCCTAGCGTGGAGGAGGCCAGGGAGGTCTTCGCCGCGCGCCAGCTGGTCGAGTGTGGCTTGATGCCATGCGCCGCCGCCAACATCAGCCCCGCTGACGCCAGTGCGCTGCGCGACCTGGCCCGCCGCGAGCATGAGGCGCTGCGGGCGGGCAAGCAGAGCGCCGCGATCAAGCTCTCGGCGCTGTTCCACGAGCGACTGGCCCAGCTCGCCGGCAATGCCACCCTGGCCGAGTTCGTGGCCGGGCTGTGCTCGCGCTCGTCGCTGATCCTCGCCGTCTATGGCAACCCCGGCCACCTGGGTTGCGAATCCCACGACCACAGCGAGCTGATCCGGCTGCTCGAGGAAGGCAGCGGCGAGCGCGCCGCGCTCTTCATGAGCCGCCACCTCAAGGCTATCGAGGCCTCGCTGTCGGTGGTCGAGGAGCCCAGCGGGGCTCCCGACCTGCAGCGCATCTTCAGCGAGTGAGGCAGCACGGTGAGCGTAGTGCTGTCAGGCGGCCGCAGGCAGCGGCATGCGGTACTGGCGCATCAGGCCATAGTAGAAAAGCCCGCCCAGCGCCGCGCCCATCATCCAGCCAAAGCCGTCGAGGCCACTCATCGCCGGGACCAGTATGGTGGAGATGGAAAACAGCGCGGCGCCGCCAAAGGCCAGCAGCGCTCGGGTGTTCCAGCCGTTGACATAGTAGTAGGCGCCCCCGGGAGCCGACGAGAACAGCTCCTCCATGCTCAGCTGCTGGCGTTTGATCAGATAGTAGTCGACGACGATGATGCCGTAGAACGGCGCAATCACCGCACCCAGCGCGTTGACGAAGCCCGGCACGCCGATCTGGCTGATCACCGAGACCCACAGCGCGCCGACGAAGAAGGCGATCACGGCGGTGATCAGCCCGCCGATCTTGAAGCTGATCTTGCTCGGAAAGAGGTTGGCCAGGTCGTAGGCCGGTGGAATGAAGTTGGCCACCAGGTTGATGCCCACGGTGGCGGCGAAGAAGGTCAGCGCGGCAACGATGGTCAGCGGCAGCGAATCGACCCGCTCGACGATGTCCGCCGGGTTGGTCAGGGCGTCGCCGAACAGCACCAGGGTGCCGGCGGTGATGATCAGGGCGATGAAGGAGAAGAACGCCACGTTGAGCGGCAGGCCGAGCAGGTTGCCGAGCTTCATCTGGCGTTCGGTCTTCACGAAGCGGGTGAAATCGCCGAAGTTGATCACCACCGCGGCGAAGTAGGCCACCATGGTGCCGACGATGGCCATGAAAGCCGCGATCGAACTACCGGAGCGTTCGCCGTCGCCACTGAAGATGGTGCTCACCGCGGGCAGCAGTTCGCTGCCGGCCTGGTACCAGACGATGATCATCAGCACCACCATCACCACGTAGACCAGCGGGCCTGCCCAGTTGAGGAAGTGCTTGATGCGCTCTATGCCCTGCCAGAAGATCGCGATCTGAAACAGCCAGACGATCACGAAGGAGATCCAGGCGATGCCAGAGAGCCCCAGGAAGGTCGAACCATTGCCGGCACCGAACAGGGCGACCAGCAGCAGCGCGACGGCGGTGGAGGCGAAGTAGGTCTGCACCCCGTACCAGAAGATGCCGATGATGGCGCGCAGCATGGCCGGCAGGTTGGCGCCGCGTACGCCCATGCTGGCGCGCACCATCACCGGGAACGGAATGCCGTACTTGACGCTGGGCTTGCCGGTCAGGTTGACCAGGAACATCACGATCACCCCGGCCAGGATGATTGCCGCCATCACTGCCCAGCCGTTGAGGCCGTAAGCGAGGAACAGCGAGGCCGCCAAGGTATAGCCAAACAGGCTCTGAATGTCGTTGGACCACACATTGAAGATCTCGAAGGCGCCCCAGTTGCGGTCCTTGTGCTTGAGTGGGGCAAGGTCCTCGTTATAGAGGCTCGGGTCGATCGTCTGAATATCCAGATCACTCGCTTTCATGGGTGTCACCATTGTCGTTATTCGAAGGGAGGCCCCCACCCGGTGGTGGCCGGGTGGGGCTCGGCGCAGCGGGCGTTATTGGCGGAAGCGCTGGCAGGGCGCCCAGTGCTGCATCAGCAGGTAGTAGGTAATGCCGGCGGGGATCAGACTGGCGTACCACGATACCGCGGAGAAGGTCAGGGCGGCGGCGATGCCCACGGCAGTGGCGATCAGTGCGGCATAGTTGACGCCCTGGTAGGGACCGGTCTCGTCATACAGCTTGCCGATATCCAGCGTGCGGCGACGGATCACGTAGTAGTCGACCACCAGGATGGCGAAGATCGGACCCAGGAAGGCGGAGTAGGTCTGCACGAACAGCTGCAGGCCGGCGGCGGACTCTGGCTGGACCAGCTTCCAGGGGAAGGTGGCGAAGGCCAGCAGCCCGACGATCACCGTGGCGATGGGGAACTTCAGCTTGAACACGTCCATCAGCACGTAGGTCGGCGGCACCACGTTGTTGAGCACATTGGTGGTGACCTGGGCAAAGGCGATGAACAGCAGGGTGGTCATCAGCAGCGGGGTGTTGTCCACGGCGTTGGCGAACACCTGGATGGGATCGGCGGTACCGGTGGCTTCCGAGACCATATAGCCGATCAGTCCCATGAACAGCGTGCAGGGCAGGATCGACATGGCGTAGATGGTGGTCAGCAGGCCCGGGCCGGTGCCGCGCTTGTGCTCCCGGGAGTAGTCGCTGACGTTGAGCATCATGGTGCTGTAGATACCCAGGAACAGCATGGTGGCGCCCCAGAACGGCATGCCCCAGGAGCCTTCCATGGTCAGCAGGTTGGCGGAGAGCTCGTCGCCGTAGCGCTGCACCGTGGCATAGAACATGTAGGTCAGGGAGGCGAGGATGAAGGCGCTGCCGATGTTCTCCAGCCACTTGATGCCCTGGAAACCCATCACCGACAGGCCGATCTGCAGCAGCTGGAAGGTGATGAAGTAGAAGATCAGGTTATCGAAACCGAACAGCGTGGCCGAGACCATGTTCAGCGCGCCGGCGCCAATCCAGCTCTGGAAGCCGTACCACACCACCGCGGGGACCGCTCGCACCAGGCCGGGTATGCGCGTGCCGGTAAAGCCGAAGGCGCTGCGCGCCTGGACCATGAAGGGGATGCCGTACTTGTAGCCGGCGGCACCATTGATGGCCAGGGCGATACCGATCACGAAGCAGCCTATGGCGATCGCCAGGGTGGCCTGTATCAGGTTGAGCGTGCCGACCACGCTGGAGCCCATGGCGAAGGTGCCGATCGACACGCAGCCGCCGAACCACGCCAGGAAATAGGAGGGACGACCCATGATGCGGGTCTGCTGGGGAGCCAGGCTTTCCTGCCCCGGAGCCTTGGTGGGGGATCCGGTGGTGGCGCCGCTTGGTTCGGCCTGTGCCGCTGACTGATCGCTGTTGGTCATATCGCGGTCCTCGCAAGGGAAGGTGGTTGTTGTGGTGCGACCTGCGCTGTGCGGTTCGTGAACAAAGTAATTTTTATTTGTATACAAAAATAGGCAAGGCTATGCTGAATTGCAAGCGCTGAATGCTGCTCGGTTGAGAATTTTTATTTCATATAAAACAGTGATTTACACTTTTTGTCTGGAAGGTACTCATAGCGAGGAAGAGTGGCGACAGTACTATCGGCGACTCGATAAGCGACCATGTCGTCATTTTTATGTGATAAATGTATACAATTAGTCTGGCCGGGCAACCCGCCCGGCGACGTGCTTGAGGAGGCGCTCATGCGTTTACTGCTGCTCAACGGCAATGCCAATCTCGCCATGACCGATCAGATGGCTGCCAAGGCCCGAGGGCTGCTTGGGCCAGGCGTCGAGGTGGTCGCAGAGACGGCCGTCGATAGCGTTGCCTACATTGCATCGCGGCGCGACTGTGCGCTGTCTGCGGCTGCGGTGGTGGGCTTGGCCGAGGATCATCTGGTCAACGATCCCGAGCGGTTCGATGCCATTTTGCTGGCCTGTTTCGGTGAGCCGGGCATCAGTGCGGTGCGTGAGATCAGTACGGTGCCGGTGGTGGGGATGCTCGAGGCGTCGGTGCTGAGCGCCCTGCAGCTGGGCGGGCGTTTCTCGGTGATTACGCCGGGGCAGCGCTGGCCGCGGATGATCGAGGATCAGCTCAACGATCTCGGCGTGGCGCGACACTGCCTGGGGATCGACGCCATCGCCATCGATGACCTGGTGCTGCCGGCCCAGCGCGATCTGGCCAGGCAGCGGCTGGTGGCGACCCTCGAGGCGCAGCGCTCACGGCTGGCGCCGGATGTGGTCATCGTGGGGGGCGCCGCGTTTGCGGGGCTGGCGACGCAGTTGGCACCGGCGAAAGAGTGCCGGGTGATCGACTGCCTGGAGGCGGCGCTGGCCCAGGTACAGGCCATGTTGACGCTTACCGCGCAGGGCAGGCACGCAGATCCCTTGCAACCCACCTGAACACACTCTATCTTTAAATTGTATACATAAAGTGTTGCCAGCATAGCGTTCAGAATAGACAAGGAGAGGCTCTACCATGCCCCACGACTACCCTCGCGACCTGATCGGCTACGGCCGCACCCCGCCCCAGGCCAACTGGCCGGGCAAGGCCAGAATTGCGGTGCAGTTCGTGCTCAACTACGAAGAGGGTGGCGAGAGCTGTGTGCTGCATGGCGACAGTCACTCCGAGAAGTTTCTCTCCGAGATCGTCGGCGCCGAGGCCTACCCTGAGCGCCACCTGAGCATGGAGTCGATCTACGAATACGGCTCACGGGCCGGGGTGTGGCGGGTGCTCAACGAGTTCGACAAGCGTGGCCTGCCGCTGACCGTATTCGGCGTGGCCATGGCGTTGGAACGCCATCCCGAGGTGGCCCATGCCTTCCAGGAGCTGGGCCACGAGATCGCCTGCCACGGCTATCGCTGGCTGCACTACCAGGGCATGCCCGAGAGCCTCGAACGCGAGCACATGCAGCGCGCCATCGAGATCTTCCAGACGCTCTACGGAGAAAAGCCACTGGGCTGGTACACCGGTCGCGACAGCGTCAATACGCGCCGGCTGGTACTCGATGAGGGCTCGTTCCTCTACGACAGCGACTACTACGGCGACGACCTGCCGTTCTGGACCCGCGAGCAGGACAGCCAGGGCGAAACCCACGATCATCTGGTGGTGCCCTACACCCTGGATACCAACGACATGCGCTTCGCGACCCCCCAGGGCTTCAACACCGCTGAGCACTTCTTCAGCTACCTGCGCGACGCCTTCGACGTGCTCTACGCCGAGGGCGAGGAGACCCCCAAGATGATGTCGGTCGGTCTGCACTGTCGCCTGATTGGCCGCCCCGGGCGCTTCCGCGCCCTGCAGCGCTTCCTCGATCACATCGAAGCGCATGACCGGGTCTGGGTGACGCGCCGGGTGGACATCGCCCGCCACTGGGCCGAGCAGCATCCGGCGCCGGCGCGCTGACAGCCTTGCCTAGAGGCCAGTCGCCAACCCGCTTTTGAGTATATGGAATTAATTTCCAATAAATATATCGAGAATGTCTGATGTCGAAACGATCCTACTACGCCCCCCACGGCGGACACCCGCCCCAGACCCAGCTGCTCAGCGACCGCGCGGTATTCACCGAGGCTTATGCGGTGATTCCCAAGGGCGTGTTCGGCGATATCGTCACCAGCAACCTGCCGTTCTGGAACGACACGCGGCTATGGGTGCTGGCACGGCCGCTGTCCGGCTTCGCCGAGACCTTCTCGCAGTACATCATGGAGGTGGCGCCGGGCGGAGGCAGCGAGCGGCCCGAGCTCGATCCCGCCGCCGAGGGCGTGCTGTTCGTGGTCGAGGGGGAGATGACCCTGACCCTGGCCGGCGAGCGCCACCACATGACGCCCGGCGGCTACGCCTTCATCCCGCCAGGCAGCGACTGGCAGCTGCATAACGCGTCGGCGGCGCCGGTGCGCTTCCACTGGGTACGCAAGGCGTTCGAGTTCGTCGACGGCCTCGAGGTGCCGGAGGCCTTCGTCACCAACGAGAACGACATCGCGCCAGTCGAGATGCCGGATACCGAGGGGCGCTGGGCTACCACTCGCTTCGTCGACCCCGCCGATGTGCGCCACGACATGCACGTCAATATCGTCACCTTCCAGCCGGGCGGCGTGATCCCCTTCGATGAGACCCATGTGATGGAGCACGGCCTCTACGTGCTGGAGGGCAAGGCGGTCTATCACCTCAACCAGGACTGGGTGGAGGTCGAGGCCGGCGACTTCATGTGGCTGCGCGCCTTCTGCCCACAGGCCTGCTATGCCGGTGGCCCGGGGCCGTTCCGCTATTTGCTCTACAAGGACGTCAACCGCCATCCGGCGCTGCGCTTGGGTGCTCGCTGAGACCGAGCAGAGCACTTCGGAGAGCGAGAGGCGCCGGGGACAGGTCGTAGAGGGGGTTTGCGCCATGGATGGCGCAAGGTAGCGCCCAGGGACGGGTTTACAGCGCCCCCTCGTAGGCCTGCCGCCGGATCAGCCTCGAGTGGCGCTACTCTGCCATTGCGTTGCCACACATAACAAAGCCTGGGAAATGGAGTCTACATGCTGGAACTCAACGCCGCGCCGCTGACGCCGGAGGCCTTCGCGCCCTTCGGTGATGTGATCGATACGCGCACTGCGGACTACTTTCATATCAATGCCGGGCGCACCTGCCGCTATCACGACCTGGCCAAGGTCGAGACACTGGGCGAGCAGGCGCATACGCTGATCAGCATCTTCGTCAGCCAGCCGGTGGATGTGCCGCTCGAACTCGACTTCCTGGAGCGCCACCCCCAGGGCAGCCAGGCCTTCATGCCGCTGCACGAGGAGCGCTTCATCATCGTGGTCGCCCCACCGGGGGATAGCATCCACCCGGGCGACGTGCGCGCTTTCGTCACCGACGGCCGCCAGGGCGTCAACTACCGTGCCGGTACCTGGCATGCCATCCAGTCGGTGCTCGAGCGCGAGGGCGAGTTCCTGGTCGTCGACCGCGGCGGCGAGGGTAACAACTGCGACGAGTATCCGCTGGCGCTGCGCATCAGCCTCGACTGAGCTGCCGCGACACCGCAGCGTCGTGATGGGGTTTGCCGAGAACGGGCAGGAGGCGCGGCCTTCTGCCCCTTCGGCGTGTCCGCTCGATGCGTTTTCGGGTGCTGTATGGCATCTCTTTCTGCTCGATGAGAACCGCTCGCGAGGCTGATGAATGGTGTTCTCGATTCTCTATTGGTATTTAGTGGAAATATTTTCCATAAAATATTGACGGCAAATCTTCGGCGGTCTAGCTTGGTATACAACAACAACGGATCACGTCACCGAGGAGGAATCGTCGTGGCCAAGATGACCGCAGCAGAAGCCGCCATCCACGTGTTGAAGAAGGAAGGCATCGAGATGGCGTTCGGCGTGCCCGGCGCCGCCATCAACCCGTTCTACGCCGCCATGCGCAAGGTCGGCGGCGTCGACCACGTGCTGGCGCGTCACGTCGAGGGCGCCTCGCACATGGCCGAGGGCTATACGCGTACCCAGGCCGGCAATATCGGCGTGTGTATCGGCACCTCCGGCCCCGCCGGCACCGACATGATCACCGGGCTCTACTCGGCCAGCGCCGACTCTATCCCGATCCTGTGCATCACCGGCCAGGCGCCGCGTGCCAAGTTGCACAAGGAGGACTTCCAGGCGGTGGATATCCAGGCCATCGCCGGGCCGGTGACCAAGTGGGCGGTCACCGTGCTCGAGCCGGCCCAGGTGCCGCGGGCCTTCCAACAGGCCTTCCAGCTGATGCGCAGCTCGCGTCCCGGCCCGGTGCTGATCGACCTGCCGATCGACGTGCAGATGAGCGAGATCGAATTCGACCCGGACACCTATGAGCCGCTGCCGGCCTACAAGCCCAGCGCATCGCGCGCCCAGGCCGAGAAGGCCATGGCGATGCTCAATGCCGCCGAGCGGCCGCTGCTGGTCGCCGGGGGTGGCATCGTCAACGCCGACGCCAGCGAGCTGCTCACCGAGCTGGCCGAGATCACCGGTGTGCCGGTGATCCCGACGCTGATGGGCTGGGGCACCATCCCCGACGACCATCCGCTGATGGCCGGCATGGTGGGGCTGCAGACCTCGCACCGCTACGGCAATGCCACCCTGCTGGCCTCGGATTTCGTGATGGGCATCGGCAACCGCTGGGCCAATCGCCACACCGGTAACCTCGAGACCTATACCGAGGGGCGTACCTTCGTCCACGTGGATATCGAACCGACCCAGATCGGACGCATCTTCGGCCCCGACTACGGCATCGTCTCCGACGCTCGCGCGGCCCTCGAGCTGTTCGTCGAGATCGCCAAGGAGTGGCGGGCAGCCGGCACGCTCAAGGACCGCAGCGCCTGGGCCGAGGCGTGCCAGGCGCGCAAGCGCAGCCTGCTGCGCAAGACCCACTTCGACAACGTGCCGGTCAAGCCGCAGCGCGTCTACGAAGAGATGAACAAGGTCTTCGGTCGCGACACCCGCTACGTGAGTACCATCGGGCTGTCGCAGATTGCCGGCGCGCAGTTCCTGCACGTCTACAAGCCGCGCCACTGGATCAACTGCGGCCAGGCCGGGCCGTTGGGCTGGACCATTCCCGCTGCGCTGGGGGTGTGCCGCGCCGATCCGAGTGCCGAGGTGGTGGCGCTCTCCGGCGACTACGATTTCCAGTTCATGGTCGAGGAGCTCGCCGCCGGCGCCCAGTTCAAGCTGCCCTACATCCACGTGCTGGTGAACAACTCCTACCTGGGGCTGATTCGCCAGGCCCAGCGCGGCTTCGACATGGACTACTGCGTGCAGCTGTCGTTCGAGAACATCAACTGCCCGGAGATCAACGACTACGGCGTCGATCACGTCTCGGTGGTGGAGGGGCTGGGCTGCAAGGCACTGCGCGTCACCCGGCCCGACGAGATCGCGCCGGCACTTGAGCAGGCCCGCGAGCTGATGCGCGAGCATCGCGTGCCGGTGGTGGTCGAGGTGATCCTCGAGCGGGTCACCAATATTGCCATGGGCACTGATCTGGACGGCGTCAACGAGTTCGAAGACCTGGCCGAGAACCAGGAAGATGCGCCGACCTCGATCAGCGCCCTGACGTGACGTTCAGAACACCACACGGGGCGCCGGGGAAAGGCCAGAGGGGAGGTTCTACGCCAGGGGTGAGAAGCACTGCTTCGAACGGGCTGGCCATGGATGGCCAGCACCGGCCCTGCAAGTGGAGCAGGATGCGAGAGCGCCGCAGGGCGTAGGTAGCGCCCAGGGAAGGGTTTACAGCGCCTCCCCGCAGGCCTGGCGCCGGATCAGCCCCGCTGCAGAATAGAACCAGCGACCCAATGGAGATGAGATATGCCCAAGTTTGCCGCCAATCTCAGCATGCTGTTTACCGAGGAGGAGTTCCTCGACCGTTTCGAGGCCGCCGCCAAGGCCGGCTTCAAGGGCGTCGAGTATCTGTTCCCCTACGATTACCCGGCCAGCGAGATCAAGGCCCGGCTCGATGCCCACGGCCTGACTCAGGTGCTGCACAACCTGCCGGCCGGTGACTGGGCCGCCGGCGAGCGCGGCATCGCCTGCCATCCGGATCGCGTCGAGGAGTTTCGTGCCGGCGTCGAGCAGGCCATCGACTACGCCACTGCGCTGGGCTGCAGGCAGGTCAACTGCTTGGCCGGCATCCAGCCCCAGGGCGTCAGCCAGGAGCAGGCGCGCCAGACGCTGATCGACAACCTGCGCTACGCCGCCGACAAGCTCGAGGCGGCGGGTATCCTGCTGCTCGCCGAGCCGATCAATACCCGCGACATCCCGGGCTTCTTCCTCAATCGCACCGATCAGGCATTGGCGCTGTTCGAAACGGTGGGAAGCGCTAATCTCAAGTTGCAGTACGACATCTATCACATGCAGATCATGGAGGGGGATCTGGCGCCGACCATCGAGGCTAATCTGGCGCAGATCGCGCACGTACAGCTGGCCGACAACCCGGGGCGTCACGAGCCGGGAACGGGCGAAATCCACTACCCGTTTCTGTTCGCACATCTCGACCGGCTCGGCTACGACGGTTGGATCGGCTGCGAGTACAAGCCGGCCACTACCACCCGTGAGGGCCTGGGCTGGCTGGATAGCGTGCGATGAGTCGGGTGGGTGTTGCCCAGCAGCGATGAGCTGTGCCGGTGGCAAGCCTTCGCGAGGGCGCTGTGAACCCATCCCTGGGCGCTACATTTGCCATCCATGGCAAATAACCCTCGCTTCGCCTTGCCCCCGGCGCTCATCTCTACAGTGGCTGGAAACGAGCGCACACTCAGCAAGCACACTGACAATCTGACAGGAGACATATTATGAGCAAGATCGGATTTATCGGCCTGGGCATCATGGGCCGCCCCATGGCCGGACATCTTCTGGACGCCGGCCATGAGCTGCTGACGGTGAAGCGCGGCGCGCTGGACGCCGGCCTGGCCGAAAAAGGCATGCGCGAGCTGGATACCCCGGCAGCCGTCGCCGCCGAGGCCGAGGTGATCATCAGCATTGTGCCCGACACCCCGGACGTCGAGCTGGTGCTATTCGGCGAGGGCGGCGTGATCGAGGGCCTCAAGCCCGGCACCCTGGTGATCGACATGAGCTCGATCGCGCCGATCGCCACTCAAGAGTTCGCCAAGCGTATTACCGAGGCCGGCGGCGAGTACGTCGACGCCCCGGTGTCCGGCGGCGAGGGCGGTGCCATCAACGCCGCGCTGACCATCATGGTCGGTGCCACCGAGGAGGGCTTCGCGCGGGCCAAGCCGGTCCTCGAGGTGATGGGCAAGACCATCACCCATATCGGTGGTCACGGCGCCGGCCAGACCTGCAAGGTGGCCAACCAGATCGTCGTCGCGCTGACCATCGAGGCGGTGGCCGAGGGCCTGCTGTTCGCCTCCAAGGCGGGTGCCGACGTGGCCAAGGTGCGCGAATCGCTGCTCGGCGGCCTGGCCCAGTCGAAGATCCTCGATGTGCACGGTGAGCGCATGATCAAGCGCACCTTCGACCCGGGCTTCAAGATCAAGCTGCACCAGAAGGACCTCAACCTGGCGCTGGAGGGGGCGCGCAGCCTCAAGCTGTCGCTGCCGGGTACTGCCAACGCCCAGCAGCTGTTCCAGGCCTGTGCTGCCCACGGCGGTGAGGAGTGGGATCACGCCGGCATCCTGCGCGCTCTCGAGCAGCTCGCCGATCACCAAATCGGCAGCTGAAGCGGCGCTCTGCCGACGCGACAGCCCCAGCGATGGGGCTGTCATGAGCGCTAGAACAGGGAGCGCGCCAGCGCTCCGCATGAGTTGGCAGGCGTCGGGTCGTCGCCTGCCATCGCCACTGCATGTGGCCTTCCACCGGTGACAGGCGCCCCCTGCGACTTGCGGCTTGTCACCGGCTTTTTTGCTGCCCCGATACGCGATCCCGCTTTCACTTGCGTCGCGCGCTGCGTGCTGTGAGGAGTTGACCGATGAATGCCTTTACCCCCCATGCCCCCTTCACCAGCGGTGAGGCGACCCGCCGCTGGCTGTTACATCTGGCCAAGGGTGCGGTTGCTGCCGTGCACCCCGATGCCCTGCTGACGGATAACCTGCCGCCGCCGCCTGCCGGCCGCACGTGGGTGGTGGGTGCCGGCAAGGCCGCTGCGGCCATGGCCCAGGCGCTGGAGCGCGTCTGGCAGCGACACTACCCGCAGGCTGAGCTGGGCGGCGTGGTGGTCACCCGCTATGGCCACGGAGCCGAATGCCGCCATATCGAGGTGCTGGAGGCGTCGCACCCGATGCCCGATGCGCTCGGCGAACAGGCCGCGCGGCGCATGCTCGACAGCGTAAGCGGGCTCGGCGAAGACGACCTGGTGATCGCGCTGGTCTCGGGCGGCGGCTCGGCGCTGATGACCCTGCCGGCGCCGGGCCTGGCGCTGCGCCAGAAGCAGGCGATCAACCAGGCGCTGCTCCGCTGCGGTGCGCCGATTCGCGAGATCAACACCGTGCGTCGCCACCTGTCGGCGATCAAGGGCGGTCGGCTGGCCGCGGCGGCGCACCCGGCGCAAGTGGTGACCTACCTGATCTCCGACGTGCCCGGCGACGACCCGACCCTGATCGCCTCGGGACCGACGCTGCCGGATGCCACCACAGCGCAGGATGCGCTGGCGATCCTCGAGCGTCACGCCATCACGATTCCCGACAGCGTGCGGCGCCACCTGGTCAGCGACGTCTCGGCGCCTGGACCCGGGGCACCCGGCTTTTCTCGCGATGTCTCGCGGGTGCTGGCCAAGGCCAGCGATGCCTTGGCCACCGCGCGCGAGCGCGCTGAACGCAGCGGCGTGCAGGTGCGCCTGCTCGGCGACGATCTCGAGGGCGAGGCGCGCGACCTGGGCCGCGCCCAGGGGCGCATGGCGCTCACCGCCCAGGGCGAGATCAGCACCCCGCTGCTGATCCTCTCCGGCGGTGAAACCAGCGTCACCGTGCAGGGGGACGGTCGCGGCGGACGCAACGTCGAGTACCTGCTGGGGCTATTCGATACCCTCAAAGGCGCCGAGGGCATCTATGCCCTGGCCATCGATACCGACGGCATCGACGGCTCAGAAGACAACGCCGGGGCGCTGTTCGGCCCCCGATGCTGGGGCCGCGCCCGGGCCGCCCGGCTGTCGGTGGCCGACCACCTGGCGCGCAACGACGCCTACAGCTTCTTCGCTGCGCTCGACGACCTGATCATCACTGGGCCGACCCGCACCAACGTCAACGACCTGCGCGCCATCCTGGTGCTGCCGAGGGCCTGATGAGACGCGACTCACCCGTGCTCCGCCATGCCGATGCCCTGCAGCGTCTCGCAAGCCGCTGACATGGGCGCGATCTGGCGCCACACTAGCGCTGGTAACCCATCTGCAACGGGAGTCATGCATGGCGCGCGCATGGTGCTGTGACAAGGGCACGCCGGAGGGCGGCGGTGCGCTGCTGGCGGACGTCAGCCTGCCGGCGGCGGTGATTCACGAGGCGCCGCTGGCGCACAACCTGGCCTGGATGCAGCGCTTCGCCGACGCCCACGGCGCGCGGCTGGCGCCCCACGGCAAGACCAGCATGGCGCCGGCGCTATTCAAGCGCCAGATTGAGGCCGGGGCCTGGGGCATTACCCTGGCCACGGCGGCACAGTGCCGCGCGGCCTTCGCCCACGGCACGGCGCGCCTGCTGATGGCCAATCAGCTGGTGGGCGAGGCCAATATGGCGATCGTTGCCGACCTGCTCGAGGCCGGCGCGGATTTCCACTGTGTGGTCGACAGTGCCGACAACGTTCGCCAGCTGGGTCGCTACTTCGCCGCCCGCGGCCTGCGGCTCAAGGTGCTGATCGAGCTCGGCATCGAGGGCGGCCGCTGCGGCTGCCGCGATCACGACCAGGTGCTGGCGCTGGGCGAGGCGATCGACAGCGAGTCGGCGCTGGTGCTGGCAGGCCTCGAGGGCTACGAGGGCGTGGTACAGGGTGATGACCCCCAGGCCAGCGTACGCGGCTATGCCTGGCGCCTGGTGGAAGCCTGCCGGGCCCTCGACCACGAGGGCCTGTTCGAGACCGCCGAGCCGATCATCACCGCGTCGGGCTCGGCCTGGTACGACCTGATCGCCGAGGCCTTCCAGCAGGCGCGGCTGGCCGAGCACATCGTGCCCGTGCTGCGCCCCGGCTGCTACGTGGTCCACGATCATGGCCTCTACCGCGAGGCGCAGCGCGGCGTGCTGGCGCGGCGCCCCGAGCTGCAGCGGGGGCTCGAGCCGGCGCTTGAGGTGTTCGCCCAGGTGCAGTCGCTGCCAGAGCCGGGGCTGGCCATCGCCGCCCTCGGCAAGCGCGATATCGCCGCCGACCAGCTGCCGCTGGCGCTGCGCCGCTACCGAGAGGGCGGTAGCCCCGACGACGGGCTATCGGTGGCCGGCTGGCGGGTCACCAAGCTGATGGACCAGCACGCCTTCATTCGCCTGCCCGAGGCGCGCGACGACGACATCCGCGTCGGCGATATCGTCGCCTTCGGTGCCTCCCACCCCTGCCTCACCTTCGACAAGTGGCGCCAGCTGCTGCTGGTCGATGACCAGCTGCGTGTCCGCGAGACGCTGACAACGCTGTTCTGAACGCCATGACGCGGCGGCCTGGCGCCGCCGCGTAGCGCGCCTCTGCGACCAATGTATAGGGGGTTGTGCGTTGACCGTACACAGTAGGCACTGCTAGCTTGCTGCTAACTGTTAACAATTTACAAGAGGTGTGAGATGGCGAAGATTCAAGCGTCAAGCGCGTTGCAGCGGTTTCGTGTGCTGGACCTGTCCCGCGTCAGAGCGGGCCCGACCTGCGTGCGCATGCTGGCCGACTTCGGCGCCGACGTCATTCGCATCGAGCCGCCGATGGGCGTCGACCCTAACGCCAACATGTTTGCCGACGTACGTCTCGGCGGTGACTTCCAGAACCTCAATCGCAACAAGCGCTCGCTGACGCTCAATCTCAAGAAGCCGGAAGCCAAGGAGATCCTCTACAAGCTGGTCGAAGAGGCCGATGTAGTGGTCGAGAACTGGCGGCCCGACGTCAAGGAGCGCCTGGGCGTCGACTATGAGTCGCTGAAGAAGATCAATCCGCGCATCATCCTGGCCAGCATCTCCGGCTTCGGCCAGTCGGGTCCCTACGTCAAGCGGCCTGGCTTCGACCAGATCGTCCAGGGCATGGGCGGCATGATGTCGGTCACCGGCTTGCCGGGCCAGGGGCCGGTGCGGGCGGGGATCGCCGTGGCCGATTCCAGCGCCGGCCTGTACACCGCGCTGGGCATCATGACGGCACTGCTCGAGCGCGAGCAGTCCGGTGAAGGCCAGTGGGTGCATACGTCACTGCTGCACGCCCAGATCGCCATGCTCGACTTCCAGGCGGCACGCTACCTCAACGATGGTGATGTGCCGATACAGGCGGGCAACGATCACCCCACCAGCTGCCCGATGGGGCTATTCCACGGCAGCGACGGCGATTTCAACATCGGCGTCTCCGGCGACGGCCAGTGGGTACAGTTCTGCAAGGCGCTGGACAAGCCCGAGTGGGGTGAGGATCCCCGCTTCAAGACGGTCAAGGATCGCCGTGAGCATCGACCCGAACTCAACGCTCTGATTCAGGAGATCTTCTCCACCCAGAGCGTCAGCTACTGGGTCGACCGCCTGAACGCCTTCGGCGTGCCGTCCGGGCCGGTGTATACGGTGCCGGAAATGTTCGAGGACCCGCAGATCCAGCACCTCGGCGTTTACCAGGAAGTCGAGGATAGCGATATCGGCAAGAAGTACTTCATCACCCAGCCGGTGCATCTGTCGCGTACCACCGCCAACGTGGCCAAGGTGGCGCCCAAGTGGGGCGAGCACACCGACGAGATACTGGGAGAGCTGGACTACTCGCAGGAGCAGATCAGCCACTTTCATGAGATTGGCGCCGTCTAATTGATCAGCCTGATATATCACGAGGAAGCACAACCATGAGTGCCCAAGAAAAACCGCCTGGCTACATCGATACCACCCTGGACGGTGGCGTGCTGCGCATCATCATCTGCAACGAAAAGCGCTATAACGCCATGTCGCTGGAGATGTGGAAAAGCGTCGCCAAGGCGGTGACCGATGCCCAAAGCAATGACGACGTACGCGTCATCGTGCTGCAGGGGGCCGGCAAGAAAGCCTTCATGTCGGGCGCCGACATCAGCGAATTCAAGGAGAAGCGCAGCGACAAGGCGCAGGCGCAGCACTATGCCGACAGCGTCAACGCCGCCCAGTCCGCGCTGCGCAGCAGCATCAAGCCGACCGTCGCCGCGATCAAGGGGATCTGCATGGGTGGCGGCATGGGGCTATCGCTCTCATGTGACCTGCGCTACAGCACCGAAACAGCCAAGTTCTGCATGCCGGCGGGCAAGCTCGGCGTGGGTTACGCCTACGAAGGTATCAAGCGCTTCGTCGACATCGTCGGCGCCACGCGCACCGCAGAGCTGTTCCTCACCGCGCGCACCTTCAGCGGCAGCGAGGCGGCTCGGATCGGGTTGGTCAACGAAGTGTTCAGCGAAGAGCATTTCGACAAGCTCGTCGATGAGCGTATCACCAGCATGGCCGGCTATGCCCCGCTGACCATGCAGGCGGTCAAGACCGGCATTCGCTGCGTACTGCAGGAGGACGATGCCCCGTCGGTGGAGGAGGTCAGCCGCATGGTGACGGCATGTTTCGAAAGTGACGACTATCGGGAGGGCCAGGCTGCTTTCAAGGAGAAACGTAAACCCCGCTTCCAAGGCAAGTAAGCACGACCAACAAGCATCACTTGATTACTACCCCAAGACCCAAGAATAACCAGGAGTACGTCATGCACAACGTCAAGCTCAAGAAGACCGCTACCACCCTCGCCACCGCCATTGCGGTCGCTACCGCCGGAATGGCCCTTACCACCAGCCACGCCTTGGCTGACGGCTGGGAGCCGGAAGAGCAGTTGAACATTACCATCGCCTTTGGCCCGGGTGGCGGCAATGACGTGCTGTCGCGCACGCTGATCGACATCCTCGAGAAGTACGACCTGTACCCCGAGAATATCGTCGCCACCAACCGTCCAGGTGGCAGCGGGGCCGTGGGCTGGGGCTACGTCTTCAACCAGGAAGGCAACCCCTACCACCTCTCCACCACCAGCGGCAGCTTCATCGCTACCCCGCTGCAGGCCGACACCCCTTGGGACACCATGTCCTTTACCCATATCGCGCTGATGGCTGCCGATGATCAGGTACTGGTGGTCAACGGTGACAGCGATATTCAGGACTTCGACGACTACCTGGAATGGGCCCGCGAAAACCCGCCTGCGGTAGGTGGTATCGGCTCGGTGAACAACGACTTCATCGTTGCCCAACTGCTCTCCCAGGAAGCCGGCTACGACTACGACTATGTGCCCTTCAACCAGCAGGGCGAGCTGACCACGGCGCTGCTCTCCAAGTCGGTCGATGCGATGGTGGCGACGCCGGGTTCGGTGATCGGTCTGATCGAATCGGGTGACTTCCGCGCACTGGCGTTCAGCGGCGAGACCGTACCCGATGCGCTGGAGGGTGTGCCGTCCTTCGCCGAGCTTGGCTACGGCGACGCCGCAGTGGCGATGCCGCGCGGTCTGATTATGCCCCCGGGCGTTCCGGAAGAAGCTCGCGAGTGGTGGATCGATACCATTGCCCAGGTGGTGGAAACGCCTGAATGGGCGGAATACGTAGAAGCCAACTTCCTTACTGAGAATGTGCAGTTTGGGGATGACTTCACTGACTTCCTGGAAAGCACCATCAATAACTTCGAGACTATTCTCACTGAAACTGGCGCAATCTAATCCAGTCACTGCTTGAGTTATAATAGTTGCTTAACCCGGCCATGCGTAAGCATGGCCGGTACCATGCAGATGCTGAATATGGCCGCGCTGTGCAGATGCTTGTGCAGCATTGAAATCTCGCAGCAGCCTCAGTGAGACTTACCATGAGACTCTTTTTCTACCTCTTTATTTTGGTAGTAGCAGTTTGCTACACCTATATGGCATTTGTAGACCTGAGCTTCCTGACCAATCGCGGACGCATGGGGCCGGGTTTCTTTCCGAGAATTCTAGGCGTCAGCATGATCGCTGCCATGCTGCTGGTGATCTTGAGCGATATCAAGAACAGGACGCTATTCTCCGGCGCTCAGGATAGCCAATACCAGGACGCAGCCGTGTTAATCGGTTTGTCGCTGACCTTTGGCGTGCTGCTGATGGTGCTTGGCTATGTCATCGCAATACCCGCCTATATCGCTGCCACGCTTTACTATTTCAATCGCGGTAAGCACAAAACCAATGCCGCTGTGACGGTGGCCGTGCCGGTAGTGATTCACTTCCTGTTTGGCACCCTGTTGAACGCAGCACTGCCGCAGGGCATGTGGTGGTAGCCCACAATCAATAGACAAGGGTATCGCAATGGAAATCTTTGACAATTTGTTGATGGGCCTGTCGATCGCCATCACCCCAGTGAATCTGCTCTACCTGCTACTCGGTGCAATGATCGGCATGATGATCGGTGCCATTCCGGGCTTCGGGCCCTCGGCGGGCATTGCCATTCTGCTCCCGGTTACCTTCAGCATGGACCCGATCAGTGCAGTCATGATGCTGGCCGCCATCTACTATGGCGCCATGTACGGCGGCACCATCACCGCCATCCTGCTCAATACCCCGGGCGACTCCACCACGGTGGCCTCAACCTTCGACGGCTTTCCGCTGGCCAAGCAGGGCCGTGCCGGCCCGGCCCTGGTGATGCAGGCCTGCGCCTCTTTCACCGGCGGCACCGTGGGGGTCATCCTGATCACCCTGCTGGCCCCCATGTTCGCACTAGTGACGCGCAGTTTCGGCCCCCCGGAATTCTTTCTGCTGTGCTTGATGGGCATCTTGACCCTGGTGGCGCTGATGTCGGGCAACTGGATGCTGGGCCTGGTGTCGGCGCTGATCGGTTTCGCACTGGGCACGGTGGGTGTCGATCTGGAGACCGGTCATCAGCGCTTCACGTTTGGTTCCACCGAGCTGATCGGTGGCATTCACTTCATACCGGTGGCGATTGGCCTGTTTGGTATCGGTGAGTTGTTTCACGCCTTCTATAGCGGAGCCCACAAGAGCGGCAGTGGTGGGATCGTCGAGTACCAGAATGAGGAGCGCTTCTGGCCGACCAGGAAGGATTTCCGCGAGAGCAAATTCACCATGCCGCGCAATGCCATCCTCGGCTTCTGCATCGGCCTGATCCCCGGCGCCGGCGCGACCATCGCCTCGCTGATGGCCTACTCGCTGGAGAAGTCGCTTTCCAAGACGCCCAAGAAGTTCGGCCACGGCGAGATGCGCGGCTTGACGGCACCCGAGTCGGCCAACAATGCGGCGTCCTCCGGGGCCATGGTGCCGCTGCTGACCCTGGGGATCCCCGGTTCGGCCTCCACCGCCGTGCTGCTGGCGGCGTTCATCATGTGGGGACTGCGTCCCGGGCCGCTGCTGATGGCGGAAAATCCCGAGTTCGCCTGGGGCCTGATCAGCAGCATGTACCTGGGTAACATGGCGCTGCTGGTCATCAGCATCTTCGCCATCCCGCTGTTCGTCTACATCATCAAGGCGCCCTACCGCATTCTGGCCCCGCTGGTACTGGTGGTCTGTGTGATGGGTACCTTCAGCGTCAATGCCAGCATGATCGAGGTATTTATCATGCTCGGCGCTGGTGTGATCGGCTTTTTGATGAAGCGCTTCGGCTTTTCGCCGGCGGCGGTGGTGCTGGCGCTGGTGCTGGGGCCGATGGCGGAGGAGTCGCTGCGTCAGACCCTGATCATCAGCCGCGGCTCGTTCGACATCTTTTTCCTACGTCCCTCGTCGGTCTACATCATGGTGTTCTTCGTCGCGGTGATTTTCTCCGGCATCCTGCTCAACGCCTATCGCAAGAAAGCCAATATCCAAGGAGACCCAGCATGATCGATGACGCAAAGGTCAGAGACGTATTCGAAGAGGCGCTTGCCACCCAGGAGCCGGCCTTCGAGAAGTTTTTCCTGGCCAAGTTCCTGCAGCTCTCGATTACCTATACCGACGAGGTGTGCCATGTGGTGCTGCCGGTCGCGCCGCACCTCTACAACCCTCAGGGTAGCCTTCACGGCGGGGTGATGGCGCTGGCCATGGACGTCTCCATGGGGCACCTGATTCACCACGTGATGGGGGCCGGGGGCAGTACCATCGAGATGAAGATCCAGTACATGCGTCCGGCCATGGCCGGCGAGGTGCGCCTCGAGGGCCGTTTCATCAAGCAGGGCCGTAACCTCTCCTTCCTCGAGTCGCGTGCCTTTGATGGAGCCGGCAAGCTGGTCGGCATGGCCACCTCCACCTGGAAGATGCCGGCCAATGGCTAGTTTGCTGGCCCTGCTGGATAGCCTCTCGCCCCTGTCGGGAGGCGTCAATGCGCTGTTGATCCTGCTGAGCCTGGTGACGGCCTGGATGACCAGCGCCTTTGGCATTGGTGGCAGTGCCCTGCTGATCATGTCCATGGCCCAGGTCATGCCGCCAGCGGCGGTGATTCCGGTACACGGCATGGTCCAGCTGGGCGCCAACGGCAGTCGTTTCACGTTGACCTGGCGCGACGTCGACTATCGGCGCCTGGCGGCCATCGTACCCGGTATCCTGATCGGCGCGGCGATGGCCTCGTGGCTGCTGATACGCCTGCCGCCCGGCATGCTCGAGTTGATCATCGCCAGCTTCATGATCTTCATGTGCTGGGGGCCGTCGCTGCCCGCGCGGGCGGTGGGCATGGGCGGCAGCCTGGTGATGGGCGCCCTGACCACCTTTCTGTCCAGCTTCGTGGGTGCAGCAGGTTCGATTGTGGCCGCCTACCTCAAGCACATCAGTCCCGAGCGGCTGGTGCGCGTGGCGACCTTCTCGGCGGTAATGTCGCTGCAGCATCTCTCCAAGGCGTTCATCTTCGGTTTCGCGGGTTTCGTGTTCTTCGATTGGTTGCTGCTGATGGCAGCGATGATTGGCGTCGGGTTCGTGGGCACTTGGGCGGGGCTGAAAGTATTGCAGCAGGTCAGTAATAATAACTTCGACTTTATCATGAAGATATTGCTGACAATATTGTCCATCCGGTTGCTGTGGGTGGCGTTCGAGAAATTGGTGTTGATATAATCGACCCGATATCTCCTTTATAAGTGAGGCGCGCCATGGATCCAGTATTGGAATCGGCCAATATCATTACCGAGCGAAAGGCATCATCTTTGACGACGATAGTCGCCGAAGAGCTCGAAAAACTGATTTTATCCGGCTATTTGAAGCCCGGGGAGCGGCTCAACGAAATGCGCCTGGCCGAGAAGTTCAACGTCAGTCGTGGCATCGTTCGCGAAGCGCGGCGCGGCCTGGAGCGGGCCGGATTGGTGAATAGTCTGCCCAACCGTGGCGTATTCGTAAAAAAAGTGACTCGCGAAGAGTATGTGGAAAATAGCGAAGTCCGGGCGCTGATTACCGCTTTTTTATGCGGTAAAGCGGCAGAGAATGCGGGTAATAAAGAAAAAAAAGAGCTGGAAAAGAAACTGGCAGAAATGGGTCAAGCAGCGGCGCGCGATGATGCCGATGCCTATTTTCATCTCAACTTGGCATTTCATGAATATATCTTGAAAACCGCCAACCACCAGCGCGCCAGTGCGATATATCGGGACCTGGTCAAGGACTCTCTATTAGCGCGTAAGTATCTGCTGCAGGGTGCGGTGGTGATGAGCAAATCCCACGAAGAGCATACCGAGATCGTCGACGCCATTGTCGCCAACGACAAGGCACGCGCCTACCAGGCGGGCCTCGAACATACCAGCAAGGGCCTGGCGCGGTGGTTGGAGCGCCAGGCCGAGGCAGAGGAGTGATCCCGATGGGCCCCAGACAATCACAATGCACCAGGAGAACATGATGGATTCCAGCAGCGCCAGCGGCAAGGTGTGGTCACCGGTGGTGACCCCCTTCCAATCCGACCTCTCCCCCGACCTGCCGCGCTATATCGAGCACTGCCGGTGGCTGGTCGACAACGACGTGGGCCTGGCCGTGTTCGGCACCAACTCCGAGGCCAATTCGCTCAGCGTGGCCCACAAGCAGCAGCTGCTCGACGCGCTGGTGGAGGCCGGCGTGCCGGGCAGCCGGCTTATGCCCGGTACCGGCAGCTGCGCCATCGAGGATGCCGTGACGCTGAGCCGGCATGCCCTCGAGGCGGGCTGCCACGGGGTGCTGATGCTGCCGCCGTTCTACTACAAGAACGTGCCCGATGAGGGCCTCTATCGCTACTTCGCAGAAGTGGTCGAGCGGGTTGGCGATGCGGCGCTCAAGATCTATCTCTACCACATCCCGCCGGTGGCCCAGGTGCCGATCAGCCTCGGCCTGATCGAGCGGCTGCGCAAGGCCTATCCCGAGACCTTCGTCGGTATCAAGGACAGTTCCGGTGATTGGGATAACACCCGGGCCATGATCCAGCAGTTCGCCGGCGATGGCTTCCAGGTCTATGCCGGCAACGAGCGGTTCCTGCTGCAGACCATGCGCGAGGGCGGCGCAGGCTGCATCAGCGCCACCGCCAACGTCAACGGCCGGGCCATTGTGGCACTGGCCAAGCAGTGGCAGGAGAGCGACGCCGACCAGGCACAGCTGGGGCTGAATGCCACCCGTGAGGTGTTCGAAGGCTTTCCGATGATCCCTGCGCTCAAGTCGGCGATCGCCGACTTCCGCGATAGCGCCGACTGGTGCCGGGTGCGTCCGCCGCTGGTGGCGCTGGACGAAGCGCAGCGTCGTCAGCTCGCCACCGCGCTCGATGAGCACGGCTTCTCCATGTGAGTGCAGGAACCCTTCGATGACGCAACGCAATCGCAAGCTGGCCGGTATCCTCAATCTCCACGATTTCGAGGTGGCGGCCAGGAAGAAACTGCCGCGGCCAATCTTCGGCTACGTGTACAACGCCGCCGAGGACCGCAAGACCTATCAGGCCAACCGCAGTGCCTTCGACGACTACCGCTTCGTGCCGCGCACCTTCGTCAATGTCTCGTCGATCTCGCTCGAGACCACGCTGTTTGGTGAAACCCACCAGGCACCCTTCGGCATCGCGCCGATGGGCATCAGCGCCATCTCCGCCTACCGTGGCGACCTGGTGCTGGCGCAGGCGGCCAAGCATGCCGGCATTCCGATGATTCTCAGCGGCGCCTCGCTGATCCCCATGGAAGAGGTCGCCGCCAGCGGCGGCACCGACTGGTTTCAGGCCTACCTGCCGGGCACGCCGGATGCCATCGAGGCGCTGATCAGGCGCGTCAAGCGCGCCGGTTTCCAGAACCTGGTGGTGACCCTGGATTATCCGGTGCCGCCCAATCCCGAGCACAATATCCGTAGCGGCTTCTCGTCGCCGCTCAAGCCCACCGCGCGGCTGGCGGTGGACGGCCTGCTGCGGCCGCGCTGGCTGCTCGACACCTTTTCCCGCACGCTGCTGCGCCACGGCATGCCGCACTTCGAGAACAACTACGCCCAGCGCGGCGCGCCGATCATCTCGCGGCACGTGGCCCGAGACTTCTCCGGCCGCAGCCACTTCGACTGGGAGTACCTCGACCTGGTGCGCCGGCTGTGGCCGGGGCGCCTGGTGGTCAAGGGCGTGCTGCATCCCGAGGATGCGGTACGCGCGCGTGATGCCGGAGTCGACGGCATCATCCTCTCCAACCACGGCGGGCGCCAGCTGGACGGCAGCGTCTCGCCGCTGCAGGTGCTGCCGCGGGTGGTGGCCGATGTGCCGGATATCCCGATCATGATCGACAGCGGCTTCCGTCGCGGCAGCGACGTGATCAAGGCGCTGGCGCTGGGGGCCAGCTTCGTGTTCCTCGGGCGGCCCTTCAACTATGCCGCGGCCTGTGCCGGCGAGGCCGGGGTGCGCCATGCCGCGACCCTGCTGGCCGATGAGGTGCGCCGCGACATGGCGCTGCTCGGCGTCACCGAGATCGCTGCCCTGGGCCGCGAGCATCTCTACGAGACCAGCCGCCTGGCCAGCGGCGCCTGACCACAACCAAAAGCCACCAGGAAGCCTTGTCATGCGTATTACCGATATTCGCGCCTCGATTCATGCCCTCAACGTCGATGTACCGGGCGTCGAGGCGTCGTTGGAGCGCCGCGTGTTCGTATTCGTCGAGGTCGAGACCGACGCCGGCATTGGCGGGTTCGGCCTGACCGGCGCCATGCTGCCGGCGGCGGTGGTGGCCTGCATCGAGCATCACCTCAAGCCGGCACTGCTCGGCATGCCGGCGCTGTCGCGTGAGCGCATCCACGCCCACGTCTGGCGCAAGCTCAATATCCGCGGCTATACCGGGGTGATCTCCAACGCGCTGTCGGCCATCGACATCGCGCTGTGGGATATCTGGGGCAAGCAGGAGCAGCGCTCGGTGCACGAGCTGATCGGCGGCTACCGCGACTGGGCGCCGACCTACGCTACCTTCGGCTATCCGTTCTTCGATACCGACCAGCTTGCCGAGCACGCCAAGCGCTTCCTCGCCGATGGCCACCGGATGCTCAAGATGGTGGTGGGTGGCGATCCGTCACGCAGCTGGAAGGAGGATGTGGAGCGGGTGCGCTGCGTACGCGAGGCGATCGGCGACGATGCCGACCTGATCATCGACGCCAACTGCTGGTTCGACCCCTTCGAGGCGCGCCAGCTGGCCCAGGCGGTGGCCGACTGCCGGCTGCTGTGGTTCGAGGAGCCGCTGCAGCAGAACGATGTGCGCGCGCTGGCCGATTTGCGCAGCCAGGTGAGCATGCCGCTGGCGGTCGGCCAGATGGAAGGCAACCGCTGGCGCTACCGCGAGTTCATCGCCGAGCGGGCAGTGGACATCATCCAGCCCAACGTGATCTACAACGGTGGCTTCACCGAGTCGATCAAGGTGGCGCACATGGCTCAAGCCTTCAATATGCCGATGACCAACGGCGGCGGCTGGCCAATCTTCAACATGCACCTGCTGTGCGGCCTGATGAACGGCGGCGCGGTAGAGTTCCACTACGGCATCTGGCAGGTCGGCAAGCACTTCTTCCACGGCACCCCCGACCCCGAGAACGGTCGCATGCAGCTGTCGGGGGCGCCGGGGCTCGGCTTCACGCCCAACTTCGATGCGCTCGAGGCGGCGCGTCTCGATGCAACCCAGCTCGCCACCTCGAGCAGCCACGATGCCCACGGCTATCGCCTGAGAGGCTGAGCGCCGCTCACTGCTCGATACCGTTCTCCTTGAGCTTCGAGGCCAGACGGTTGGCGACGCGATCCATTTGCCAGGGATCGACGCCGGGCAGCATGCGCCGGGCCTCGGCGAATAGCGTGGCGGCCTTGGTGTGGCGGCCGGAGTAGATCAGCATGATCAGCGTACCCTCGATCTGCTTCTCGGTATGGGCCGGCTCGTTATGCTTGTCGCGGCGTCCACCGCTGCTACGGGAAATTCTCACGGGCTGATTCTCACGGGGATTCGGCGCACGCCTCTCAAGCGGGCGTTTGATCATGCATTATGGGCATTAATGCCTGCCGGGTCATCCTCTCTAGGCTAGCGCGGCGGGGCGGCCAGCCGCGCCAGGCGGTCGCCGAACAGATAGGCACCCAGTGCAGTCAGGATCAGCAGCGCGCCGACCACCATCGACGGCGATGGCTGTTCGGCGTTGAAGGCCATGCCCAGGCCCAGCGCCAGCACCGGGGTGATCAGCGTCACCAGGGCGACCGTAGCGGCGCTCAGCCGTGACAGGATCAGGTAGTAGCACAGAAAGCCCAGCAGCGAGCCGAATACCCCGAGGTAGAGCACCGACCAGAGTCCGCGCTGGCTCAGTGGCACCATGAGCGGCTCGCCGCTGGCCAGCCACAGCGCCGCGAAACACGGCATGCTCAGCAACAGCGCACCGACGGTCTGGTTGAGCGGGTGCAGGCCCGCGGCGACGCGCTGTACGGCGATGCCGCTGCCGCTGAACAGCGTCACCGAGACCACCATCAGCGCCAGGGCGCCGAGCTGCTGGCGGCCGACCTGTAGCGAGTCGGCGAAGATCACCGCCAGCCCGACCACCCCCAGCACACAGCCGATCCAGTGCCAGCGAGCCAGCTTGTTGGCGCCAGGCAGCAGCTGCAGCATCAGCCCCGAGAGCAGCGGGGCCAGGCCGAACATCACCGACATCAGCCCCGAGGCGAGGGTCTGGGAGGCGTGATAGCTCAGCGCCATGGCGCCGAACACCCCGGGTACCGCCGCGGCGTAGCTGGCCAGGGCGCGCCTGGAGAGGCTCAGGCGCCTCCCGCTGGCGTAGAGGATCGCCAGCCCCAGCACCACCGCAATCGCCATGCGCAGCCATACGCTGCCCACCGGCGCGCCGGCCTCGGCGCTCCACTTGATGGCCAGCGGCGTGGTGGCCCATACCAGTACCACGATGAGATAGGCCGCAGAGGTGGGCATGGCATCCGTCCTTGGTAAGCTGAACCGGCGGCACATGCTGCGCAGCAATACGCGTCACAGCAGTGAATTTTCCCGAGAGTTGCTGTCAGCATAACAAAAACCGCCGCCGATTGATGAGGCGGATGCGCAGTTGGGCTGCCGACGGAGTCGCCCCGGGCGTTGCTTAGCCCCTACGGCAGCCTTGGGATGCATGACAGAGTGCTCAGCGCTCGGAGACGGCATCCTTCATGGTGCGCGGGTCGCGGCCGATCGGATGGGGCTCGCCGCGGGCCTTGGCCAGATCGATCTGGCGCTGGCGCTCACGGGCGGCGGCGCGGGTCTTCTCGGGCAGCGAATCGATGCAGTGCGGGCAGCTCACCCCGGGCTCATAGGCGGCGGAGCGCATCTCCTCGACCGACACCGGCATGCGGCAGGCGTGGCACTGTTCAAAGTCGCCCTCGCTGAGGTCGTGGCGCACGGTGACGCGGTTGTCGAACACGAAGCACTCGCCGCGCCACAGCGACTGCGCCTCGGGCACCTTCTCGAGGTAGTTCAGCACCCCGCCCTTGAGGTGGTAGACCTCTTCGAAGCCCTCCTTGAGCATGAAACTCGAGGCCTTCTCGCAGCGGATGCCGCCGGTGCAGAACATCGCCACCTTCTTGTGGCGAGCCGGGTCGTAGTGCCGACGCACGTAGTCGGGAAACTCGCGGAAGGTCGTGGTGCGAGGATCGATGGCGCCCTCGAAGCTGCCGATGGCGACCTCGTAGTCGTTGCGGGTATCGATCACCAGCACCTCGGGGTCGCTGATCACGTCGTTCCACTGCTCGGGCTCGACGTAGGTGCCTACCGTATCGTTGGGGTCGATATCGGGCACGCCGATGGTGACGATCTCGCGCTTCAGCTTGACCTTGGTGCGATAGAAGGGCGGCTCGTCGCAGTACGACTCCTTGTGATCGATATCGGTCAGGCGCGGGTCGGCGGTAAGCCAGTCGAGCAGCGCATCGATGGCCTCGCGGCTGCCGGCCACGGTGCCGTTGATGCCTTCGCGGGCCAGTAGCAGGGTGCCCTTGACGCCGTACGCGAGCATGGTCTGGCGCAGCGGCTCGCGGAGTGCCTCGAAATCATCCAGGGTGACGAACTTGTACAACGCCGCGACCACGATCCGCGGCGAATCGACGCTTTCTTGCATGCTTGGCTCCTGGTTGTCGCCCTCGCAAAGGGCGGACCATGGGTTGAGGCGGGCATTCTACGACAGCACCACGGGCGCTGCATCTCCTGCCACCTGATCCAGGTCAAGCCGATACAAGAAGGCCTCGTCACCGGTGGTGACGAGGCCAGGTCGAACCGTGAGCAGCGGCTGGCTCAATCCTCGAAGTTGGTCTCCGAGTAGAGCACGCGCACGCGCAGGGTATGCTCGACCTGCTTGAGCGCCTTGAGCGCCTGTGCGCCGTAGGCCTTGTCGACGTCGATCACCACGTAGCCGACCTTCTCGTTGGTCTGCAGGTACTGGCCGGAGATGTTGATGCCGTTCTCCGACAGCACCCGGTTGATCTCGGACAGCACCCCGGGCACGTTGTCGTGAATGTGCAGCAGGCGGTGCTTGTCGGGGTGCGCGGGCAGCGCCACCTCGGGGAAGTTGACCGAGGTCACGGTGGTGCCGTTGTCGGAGTAGGTGATCAGCTTCTCGGAGACCTCGACGCCGATGTTCTCCTGGGCCTCGAGGGTCGAACCGCCGACATGGGGCGTGAGGATCACGTTGGGCAGGCCGCGCAGCGGGCTCTCGAACTCCTCGTTGTTGCCCTTGGGCTCGACCGGGAAGACATCGATGGCCGCCCCCAGCAGCTTGCCGGCCTTGAGCGCCTCGGCGAGCTCCTCGATCACCACTACGCTGCCGCGCGAGGCGTTGATCAGGATGCCGCCCTGCTTCATCAGGGCGATCTGCTCGCGGCCGATCATCCACTTGGTCGAGGGCAGCTCGGGGACGTGCAGGCTGACCACGTCGGCGCGCGCCAGCAGCTCCTCGAGGCTGGCCACCTGGCGGGCGTTGCCCATGCCCAGCTTGGTCACCACGTCGTAATAGATGACGTCGAAGCCCAGCGACTCGGCGAGCACCGAGAGCTGGGCGCCGATGCTGCCGTAGCCAACGATGCCCAGGGTCTTGCCGCGCGCCTCGTGGGAGTTCTTGGCCGACTTCAGCCAGCCGCCCTGGTGGGCGCGGGCGCTCTTCTCGGGGATGCCGCGCAGCAGCATGATCGCCTCGGCCAGCACCAGCTCGGCCACCGAGCGGGTGTTGGAGTAGGGCGCATTGAATACCGGGATACCGCGGGTCAGCGCCGCGCCAAGGTCGACCTGGTTGGTACCGATGCAGAAGCAGCCCACCGCGGCGAGCTTCTCGGCGGCATCGAACACCCGCTGGGTCAGTTGGGTGCGTGAGCGAATGCCGAGGAAGTGAACGTCGCGGATCTTGTCGATCAGCGTGTCCTCGTCCAGTGAGGTCGACAGGTGCTCGATGTTGGTGTAACCAGCGTTGAGAAGGTTGTCCACTGCACTCTGGTGGACGCCCTCGAGCAGCAGAATCTTTATCTTGCTCTTGTCCAGGGAGGTTTTGGCCATCGTCGAATCAACCCTTTGTGCGGCGCAGCCGCTTGCTATCGGTATCGTGGTGAGCCTGTTGCAACAGGGGCGCTATCCTAGCACAGCAGGCCCGCGCCTCGGCCGGCGGCGGCGATGAAAATCCTGCGCCGTGACTATGAGCGGGCTGCATGTAGCGGCTGGCATAACCTGGGGCAGACGACCCCGGGGGTGGAGCGTGTATACTGTGGCATCATTTTCCCACGTGCTAAGAGCAACATACGCCATGGTCGATAGCCCGGCTGATATGCCCCCGGCGCCGCAGGATTTCGCCGCCACCCTCGAACGTCTCGAAGCGCTGGTCGCCCGGCTCGAGTCCGGCTCACTGTCGCTGGAAGACTCGCTGGCCGCCTTCGAGCAGGGCGTGGGCCTGACCCGCGATGCCCAGCAGCGCCTCGACGCTGCCGAACTCAGGGTGCGCCAGTTGATCGAGCAGCCCACCGGCGAGCTCGGCGAAGCGCCGTTCGACACCGAGGGTCGGGCGCAGTGACGGCACCGCTGGCGCTGCGCCTCGTCGAAGACCGCGCGCGGGTCGATGGCTGCCTCGAGGCCCTGTGGCAAGCGCGGCCGTCGGTCGAGCCACGTCTCGAAGCGGCCATGCGCTACGCTGTACTGGGCGGCGGCAAGCGGCTGCGTCCGGTGCTGGTATATGCCGCCGGGCGTGCCCTGGGGGCGGCGGATGCCGAGCTCGATGCACCGGCGGTGGCGATCGAACTGATTCACGCCTATTCGCTGGCGCACGACGATCTACCGGCGATGGACGATGATGACCTGCGCCGCGGCCAGCCCACGCTGCACAAGGCCTTCGACGAGGCTACCGCGATCCTCGCCGGCGATGCCCTGCAGACCTTGGCCTTCGAGGTGCTGGCAGGTACCAGGCACGCGCGGCTCGCCGCCCTGGTGGCAACCCTGGCCAGCGCCGCCGGTCGCCAGGGCATGGTCGCCGGCCAGGCGCTGGATCTGGCGGCGGTGGGTGGCCAGCCCGATGTTGCCGCGCTGGCGCATATGCACCGCCACAAGACCGGCGCGCTGATCAGCGCCGCGCTGCGCCTGGGGGGAGTGATTGCTGTCGCCGAGGACGACCCGCGGCTGGCAGCGCTGGCGGCCTATGGCGATGCCATCGGCCTGGCCTTTCAGATTCACGACGATGTGCTCGACGTCATCGGCGACACCCAGGTGCTGGGCAAGACCTCCGGCGCCGACGCCGCACGCGACAAGCCGACTTACCCGAGCCTGCTCGGCCTCGATGGCGCCCGCGCCAAGGCCGATGGGCTGCTCGATGACGCCCTGGCGGCGCTGGCGCCGCTCGGTGAGCGGGGCTCGGTGCTTGCCGAGCTGGCTCGCTACATGATCGAGCGCGACCACTGACGACGGTACCCCATGAAGCTGTTCGACGAAATTCCCGCCGAGCGCCCGGCCACGCCGCTGCTCGACACGCTCGACACGCCGGCCGGGCTGCGCGCCATGAGCCCGGCCCAACTGGCCCAGGTGGCCGACGAGCTGCGCGCCTATCTGCTCTACAGCGTGGGCTGCAGCGGGGGGCACTTCGGCGCCGGGCTCGGCGTTGTCGAGCTGACCGTGGCGCTGCACCACGCCCTCAGCACGCCGCATGACCGGCTGGTGTGGGACGTCGGTCACCAGGCCTACCCGCACAAGATCCTTACCGGGCGCCGCGAGGCGATGCTCGGCATTCGCCAGTACGGCGGCCTGGCGGCATTTCCGCGCCGCGCCGAGTCGGAGTACGACACCTTCGGCGTGGGGCACTCCAGCACCTCGATCTCGGCGGCGCTGGGCATGGCCCTGGCCGCTCGCGCTCGCGGCGAGCGGCGGCGGGTATGTGCGGTGATCGGCGATGGCGCGCTGACCGCCGGCATGGCCTTCGAGGCACTGGCCCACGCCGGCCATGTCGATGCCAACCTGCTGGTGGTGCTCAACGACAACGAGATGTCGATCTCCGAGAACGTTGGCGGCATTGCCAGCTACCTGGCGCGGATCCTCGCCAGCAAGCCCTATACCGCGATGCGCGAAAACAGCAAGCGGGTGCTGTCGCATCTTCCCGGTGCGCTGGAATTGGCGCGGCGCACCGAAGAGCACATGAAGGGCATGATCAGCCCCGCCACGCTGTTCGAGGAGATGGGCTTCAACTATATCGGGCCCATCGACGGCCACGACCTCGACGCCCTGACCCACGCCCTGAACAATATGCGCGACCTCGACGGTCCGCAGTTCCTGCACGTCAAGACGCGCAAGGGGCGCGGCTTCCAGCCCGCCGAGGCCGACCCCATCGGCTACCATGCCATCACCAAGCTGGAGAAGAACGGCGATACCCCGCTCAGCGCACCGGTAGCCCCCGCAAGGAAAAAGCCCAAGTACTGCAACGTCTTCGGCGACTGGATCTGCGATATGGCCGCCGTCGACGAGCGGCTGATCGGCATCACCCCGGCGATGCGCGAAGGCTCCGACCTGATCCGCTTCTCGCAGGCGTATCCCGAGCGCTACTTCGATGTCGCGATCGCCGAGCAGCACGCCGTGACCATGGCCGCCGGGATGGCCTGCGAGGGCACCAAGCCGGTGGTGGCGATCTACTCGACCTTCCTGCAGCGCGGCTACGACCAGCTGATTCACGACGTGGCGGTCCAGCACCTCGACGTCACCTTCGCCATCGACCGCGCCGGCCTGGTCGGCGAGGACGGCCCCACCCACCACGGCAGCATGGATCTCTCCTATCTACGCTGCGTGCCGGGCATGGTGATCCTGGCGCCGGCCGACGAGGCCGAGTGCCGCGCCATGCTCAGCGCGGCCTATCGCCATCCCGGTCCGGCGGCGGTGCGCTATCCCCGCGGCAGCGGGCCCGGGGTCGAGATTCCCGAGCATCTCGAGCCCATCGAGATTGGCCGCGCCGAGCCGCGTCGCGAGGGGCGCAGCGTCGCACTACTGGCCTTCGGTAGCCTCAATACGCCAGCCGCGGAGGTCGCCGAGCGGCTCGATGCCAGCCATCTCAACATGCGCTCGGTCAAGCCGCTGGACCGCAGCGCCGTGCTGGCCGCGGCCCGCGACCATGACCTGCTGGTGACCCTGGAGGAGAACGTGGTTGCCGGCGGCGCCGGCAGCGCGGTCAATGAGCTGCTGGCCACCGAGGGCGTGGCGGTCGAGGTCCTCAATCTCGGCCTGCCCGACGCCTTCGTCGAACATGGCAAGCCCGGCGAGCTGCTCGCCGAGTGCGGGCTCGATGCGGCGGGCATCGAGGCGGCGATTCGGCGGCGTCTAACGGTCGGCTAGTCGATCTTCCCCACACCCCCTTGCGTGGCATGGCAACGCCTCGACCCTCGGTCGAGGCGTTTTTTTAGCACGCTTCGATCTTGGGTTATCGGTTTTAGTTATCTAAAGCGGCAGTAAGATTTCCCGGCGCTTCCCGTAAGGCGACGTTATGGATGAGGTTTGCCGAGGAAATTGCCGTCATTTTATGTAAGACATATCTGACATTTAATGTAGTCAGTGGCGATGCTGTGATGGCCATAATCGCTAAAAATGCGCTCAAGATCCGGAAAGATTGGCGATAAAAGAAGCAATGTCGCTTATCGTGCTGTCGCCCCGCTTCTCGTCGGACTCCCCGTGCAGGCCAGCACCCCCTCTGGATTACCCGATAGCGTCTGCCTACCCTCGCGCCCTCGATATCTGCCTACCCTCGCGCCCTCGATACAAGATCATTCAGGGTTCACCGCAGAGGATCGCAGCATGGCGAAGGAAGGGACCGTCGCGCCGAAAGAGCGCATCAATATCAAGTACGTGCCTGCCACCGGCGATCAGCAGGCCGAAACCGAGCTGCCGCTGAAACTACTGGTGGTCGGCGACTTCAAGGGCGGTGCCGAAGAGACGCCGATCGAAGAGCGTGATGCGGTCTCGGTCGACAAGAACAACTTCCAGTCGGTGATGCGTGAGGCCGGTCTCGGCCTGCAGGCCAGCGTGCCCAATCGTCTCACCGATGGCGATGACGCCGCCGACCTGGCGGTGGATCTCGAATTCAAGTCGCTCAGCGACTTTGCCCCGGACAGCGTGGCCCGCCAGGTGCCCGAGTTGCGCAAGCTGGTCGAGCTGCGCGAGGCGCTGGTCGCCCTCAAGGGGCCGCTGGGCAACGTGCCGGCGTTCCGCGACCGGCTGCAGAAGCTGCTGGAGAGCGAGGACGCGCGCCAGCAGCTGCTCGCCGAGCTCGAGCTGCTCGACGGCGATAGCGACGCCAAGGGCGACAGCTGATTTCTCCGCTGGCGCCCTAGGGCACCGCGGTCACCCATGAATTCGAGGCATAGTGATGAGTGATACGGCACAGCAGCAGGGCCAGGCCAGCGAGGCCGTGGCCGAGGAATCCCTACTCGACCAGGTCATGGCGCAGACGCGCATGGCGCCGGCCGACGAGGGCTACGACGTCGCCAAGCAGGGCGTGGCAGCCTTTATCGCCGAGCTGCTCAACAGCGACAGCGAGGCCCCTCAGGTCAACAAGTCCGTGGTCGATCGCATGATCGTCGAGCTCGACCGCAAGATCGGCGGCCAGGTCGACGAAATTCTCCACGACCAGGGCTTTCAGCAGATCGAGTCGGCCTGGCGCGGCCTCAAGCTGCTGGTGGATCGCACCGACTTCCGCGAGAACATCAAGCTCGACCTGCTGCATGCCACCAAGGAGGAGCTGCTCGAAGACTTCGAGTTCGCCCCGGAGCTGAGCCAGAGCGGCCTCTACCAGCACGTCTACGCCTCGGGCTACGGGCAGTTCGGCGGCGAGCCGGTGGGCGGCATCATCGGCCACTACGACTTCTCGCCCTCGACCCCCGATATCAAGCTGCTGCAGTACACCTCGGCGGTGGGGGCGATGGCTCACGCGCCCTTCCTGTCCTCGGTGGCGCCCAGCTTCTTCGGTGTCGACAGCTTCGAGGAGCTGCCCAATATCAAGGACTTCAAGGCAATCTTCGAAGGGCCCAAGTACGCCCGCTGGCGCAGCCTGCGCGAGTCGGAAGACGCCCGCTACCTGGGCCTGACCGCGCCGCGCTTCCTGCTGCGCATGCCCTACGACCCGGTCGAGAACCCGGTCAAGAGCTTCAACTATCGCGAAACCGTCAGCGAGAACCACGAGCACTATCTGTGGGGCAACACCGCCTACCTGCTCGCCGAGCGCCTCACCGACAGCTTCGCCAAGTACCGCTGGTGCCCCAATATCATCGGTCCGCAGAGCGGCGGCGCCGTCGAGAACCTGCCGGTGCATACCTATGAGGCGCTGGGGCAGATCCAGGCCAAGATTCCCACCGAGGTGCTGGTCACCGACCGGCGCGAGTTCGAGATGGCCGAAGAGGGCTTCATCTCGCTGACCATGCGCAAGGGCAGCGACAACGCCGCCTTCTTCTCCGCCAACTCGGTGCAGAAGCCCAAGGTCTTCCCCAACACTGCCGAGGGCAAGGCCGCCGAGACCAACTTCAAGCTCGGCACCCAGCTTCCCTACATGTTCATCATCAATCGCCTGGCGCACTACATCAAGGTGCTGCAGCGCGAGCAGATCGGCTCCTGGAAGGAGCGCCAGGACCTCGAGCGCGAGCTCAACGCCTGGATCCGCCAGTACGTCGCCGACCAGGAGAACCCGCCGGCCGACGTGCGCAGCCGCCGGCCGCTGCGCGCCGCCTCGATCCAGGTTTCCGACGTCGAGGGCGAGCCGGGCTGGTACCAGGTCTCGCTCGCCGTGCGCCCGCACTTCAAGTACATGGGCGCCAACTTCGAGCTGTCGCTGGTCGGGCGTCTCGACAAGGAATAAGGGGAGCGCCACCGCCATGGCTGATGATATTGGCGGCGTGCTCGGAAGCCGGCTGTTCGAGCGCCTCGCGGCGCCCGAACGGGCCGCTGCAGCAGGGGAAACTGGCCTGGCCGAGGCCGTTGAGTCGATCAAGCGCCACCTGGTGGATCTGCTCAACAGCCACCCGGGGCACAGTGAATGTGCCCCGGCGCTGGGCCTGCTCGACTTCAATGACGCGACCATCGGCGTGCTCGATCTGGAGCTCAACATCCAGCGTGCGATACGCCAGTGCATCGAGCGCTTCGAGCCCCGGGTGCGTCGCGTCGAGGTCGAGTCGGTGCCCAATCGGGGCGACCCCCTGCAGCTGCACTTCCAGGTACATGCCACCCTGGCGCTGGGCCGCGAGAACGCCCAGACCACCATCGATCTGCTGCTCAATAACAAGCGCTATCAGTGCCTTGATTGATCGCCGTTGCCACCGAGGCTTGCATGCTCAATCGTTATTATCGGGACGAGCTCAACTTCTTGAAGCGCCAGGGTCGGGAGTTTGCCGAGGGCAATCCCGGCCTGAGTCGCTTCCTGTCCGAGCGTAGCACCGACCCCGACGTCGAGCGGTTGCTGGAGGGCTTCGCCTTCCTCACCGGGCGCATGCGCGAGAAGGTCGAGGATGAGTTTCCCGAGCTGACGCACTCGCTGCTTGGCATGCTGTGGCCCAACTACCTGCGCCCGGTGCCAAGCATGACGGTGGTGCAGTTCACGCCAACCTGGCATGCGCTGAGCGCCAGCCAGCGGGTGCCGCGGGGCACTGCCCTGGCCAGCCGCCCGGTGGAGGGCACGGCGTGCCGCTTTCGCACCTGCCACGAGGTGGCGCTCTATCCCCTGGCCCATGCCGGGGTCGAGGCGCGTCATTCGCGGGAGTCCTCGATCGTCGAGTTGGCGCTGGACGTGCACAGCGACCAGCCGCTGGATGCCCTGGGGGTCGACGACCTGCGCCTGCACCTGGGCGGCGATGGCTATACGGCGCGTACGCTCTACCTGTGGCTGAGCCACTACCTGGCGCGCCTCGAACTGGAGGTGGACGGCCAGCTGGTGCCCTTGCCCAGCAAGCTGCTCCAGCCGGTGGGCTTCTCCCGCGAGGATGCGCTGCTGCCCTATCCGCGCAACGTCTACCAGGGCTACCGCATCCTGCAGGAGTACCTCTGCTTCCCCGAGGCGTTCCAGTTCTTCGATCTGGTCGGCCTGGGCGATCACCTGCCGGCGCGGCATGCCGGGCGGGTCACGCTGCGGCTGGTGTTTTCGCGCACGCTGCCGGCGGATGCCAGGGTCCGCGACGAGCATCTGGCACTCTACTGCACGCCGGCCATCAACCTGTTTTCCCACGACGCCGATCCGGTCGATCTCAGCGGCGAGCGCAGTGAATATCGTATCCATCCCAGTAGCCGCTACCCGTCGCACTTCGAAGTGTTCAGCGTCGATGCGGTACACGGCTGGCTGGAGAGCGACGCGGGCAAGGTGCGCGGCGAGCCGCGCAGCTATGTGCCGTTCGAGAGCTTTCAGCACCAGATCGAGCGCGACCGCCAGCGCGAGGCGCTCTACTACCGGGTGCGCGTGCGCGACAGCCTGCGCGGCGACGGCTTCGACCACGATATCGCCTTCGTGCGCGGCGACGAACGCGCCTGCCTGGGCCTGCGCGAGACCGTCTCGCTGCGCCTGACCTGCAGCAACCGCGAGCTGCCCGAGCGCCTCACGGTGGGCGATATCTGCGTGCCCACCGAGGACAGCCCGGCCTATGCCGGCTTTCGCAATATCACCCGGCCGACGCCGGCGCTGCGCCCGACCCTCGACGGCAGCCTGCTGTGGACCCTGATCTCCAACCTGTCGCTCAACTACTTGTCGCTGCTCGAGCGCGACGCGCTGTGTTCGGTGCTGCGCGCCTACGACTTCCGGGCACTGGTCGACCGCCAGGCCGAGCGGGTCGCCCAGAAGCGCCTGGCCGGGATCGTGGCGATCGAGACGACGTCCATCGACCGCCTGGCGCGGGGCTTGCCGGTACGCGGGCTGCGCTCGGTGATGACCCTCGACCAGGAGGCGTTCGGCGACGAGGGCAGCCTGTATCTGTTCGGCAGCGTGCTGGCACGATTCTTCTCGCTCTACGCCAGCATCAACTCGTTCCATGAGCTGCACGTCATCAATCGCCACAACCGCGAGCGCTACACATGGACCTTGCAGTCGGGACAACAGCCACTGATGTAGCGCTGGCGCCCCTGCTGCGAGGGGCCCGCCGCTACGACTTCTACCAGCTCGTCGAGCTGCTGCACCGCCACCATGAGGATGACCTCGAGGCTGGTGGGGGCGGTAGCGTGGCCGAACGGGTGCGCTACCGGGCCTCGGCGTCGCTGGGCTTTCCCGGTAGCGACGTGGTGGCCCTGGCGCCGACCGCGGCGGGCCACTACGACCTGGAGGTGAGCTTCTTCGGCCTGCAGGGCGCCCAGTCGCCGCTGCCCGGCTACTACCTCGAGACGCTGGCCCACGAGGCCGCCCACCGCGAAGGGGTGGCCGGGGACTTTCTCGATTTCTTCAACCACCGCCTGCTGACCCTGGTGCACCGCAGCTGGCGCAAGTATCGCCACTACGTGCGCTACCAGGATGGTGCCAGCGATGGCTTCTCGGCGGCGGTGTTCGCGCTGGTCGGCCTGGCCGACGGCGAGCTGCGCGGCGAGACGCCGATCAACTGGAGCAAGATGCTGGCCTATGCCGGCCTGCTGGCCGGGCGCTCGCGCTCCCCGGAGGTGGTCAGCAGCGTGGTCGGCCACTGCTTCGATCTCGACGGCGTGGAGGTCGAGGAGTGGGTGATGCGCTGGGTCGAGATCCCCGCCGACCAGCGCAGCCGCAGCGGCATGAGCGGCATGACCCTGGGCCAGGACATGGTCGCCGGCGAGCGGGTCGCGGATGTCGGCGGCAAGTTCGCGCTGTGCCTGCGTGGACTGAGCCTCGAGCGCTTTCGCGACTTTCTGCCCGACGGCCGTGAGCACGCGCCGCTCAAGACGCTGGTCGACTTCGTGCTGCGTGAGCCGCTCGCCTACGACCTCGAGCTGGAGCTGCTGGAGAGCGCGGTGCGCCCCATGCGACTCGGCGAGGCCGGCAGCTGCCAGCTCGGCTGGACCACCTTCGTCAATCCCGAATCCGGCGGCGCCGCGCGGCGCCGACGAGTGCGCATCCAGATGACAGGTTAATGCCCATGCACGCGACCCGACACTCGGCCATCACCCTGGTGGTCACCAACAGCGAGCGCCTCGAGGGGCGCTCGACCAGCAGCCACGTGTTCCACGAGGCGGGCGGCACCCTGGGCAGCGGCGGCAGCGACGACTGGCTGCTGCAGGACCACGCCGGGCGCATCCAGCCGGGCCACGCCCAGCTGCAGCGCCAGGACGGGCGCTTCTGCCTGGTCGACCGCAGCGGCCAGACCTTCGTCAATCACGCCACCCTGCCGGTCGGCCGCGACCGGCGAGTCGCACTACGCGACGGCGATGAGCTGCTGGTCGGCGAGTACCGGCTGCGGGTTCACCTCGGCGACCGCCAGGCGGCCCAGCCCGGCGCCCAGCCGCTGGCGGCACTGGTCACCGAGGAACAGGAGGCGCTGGACGGCAGCGGGGCGCCGCTCAAGCAGGCCGCCCCGGCGCGCCATGACGATCCGCTCGAGGCGCTCGGCGAGTCGACCCCGGGAGCGCGGCAGCGCGACCCGCTCAGCGCGCTGGCCGACCCGGCCGGCGACGACGAGACGGTAATCGATGTGCTCGACAGCGCCTGGGACGAGACCCAAGCCCCGGGCGACAGGGCATATGACCTACACGATCGGCGTCAGGCGGCGATGCGCATGCCGGCCATCAAACAACGCGAGGAGACGGGCATGGACAGGAGTACGCAAATGGATGAACGGCTGCTGGACGATCTGGAACGCTCGGTGGGCGAGCAGCTCGAGGACCGCTGGCAGGAGCCGGCCCCCTCGGCGGCAGGGCACGTCGGCGCCGATCCGCTGCTGCGCGCCATGGGCGCCGAGCTGCGCTTTCGCGACACGACCGAGCAGCAGGCCTTCCTGCAGGAAGCCGGCAACACGCTGCGCGCGGCCATCGAAGGCCTGCAGGCGCTGCACCAGGCCCAGGACGATAGCCGCTACCCACTGCGCGACCGCCGCCTGCAGCCCATCGAGGACAACCCGCTGCGCCTGGGCCAGCCCTACCGCGAGACCGTCTCCACCCTGTTTGCCGCCGAGCGCAGTCCGGTGCACCTCTCGGCGCCGGCGGCGGTGGCCGAGTGCCTGGCCCACCAGGGCCAGCACCAGGCGGCGGTGGAGGATGCCATCGGCGAGGCGCTGCAGGCGATTCTCTCGGCCTTCGCTCCCGAGGCGCTGCTCAAGCGTTTTCATGCCTACCGCGGCGCCGGCAGCCGGGTCGAGGACGAAGGCGGCTGGGCCTGGGACATGTACCGCCACTACTTCCAGGAGCTCAACTCCGGGCGCCAGCAGGGCTTCGAGAAGCTGTTCTGGGAAGTCTTCGAGCAGGCCTATGACCAGTCGGTGCGTCGCCAGCAGCGGGAGGGAGCATGACTCATCTGACCTCCCGCTACGCCGGCTGGTGCTGTCTGGTACTGGTCGCCCTGCTGCTCAGCGGCTGCGCCTCGACCCGTGAGGCCGGCAGCAAGACCTGGCAGGTGCTGCGCGATCCGTCGATACCGGTAGGCTACCCCGAGGACCGTCCGACGCGGGTCGACCTGGCGATGATCGCCGAGCCCGACGTCAATCCCAACGTCGACGGCGAGGGCACGCCGCTGCGCTTCCAGATCCTCCAGCTCAAGGACGACTCGATGCTCATGGCCGCCGACCTCGGCCAGCTGCGCGACGACCTGGAGGAGGCGCTGGGCACCAACTACCTGACCCACGACGACTTCACCCTGCTCCCCGGGCAGTGGAAGTTCTACGAGCCGTTCGAGGTCGACGAAGAGACGCGCTATATCGGCCTCATCGCCTTCTACGCCAACACCGAAGAGGCGGAGTGGAAGAAGGTGGTCAAGGTGCAGTCGCGGGGCCAGCACTATCACCTGCTGGTGCATCTGCGCGCCCTGGAAGCCGAGCTGAGGAAGGAAGACTGATGGCCAGCCGCAACCGAGTGGTCTGGAGTGAGGGGCTGTTCATCAAGCCGCAGCACTTCCAGCAGCAGCAGCGCAGCCTCGAGGGGCTGGTCGACATGCGCCTGCGTGGGGTCAGTCATGACCTCTACGGCTTTCTGACGCTGGAGCTCAACGCCGAATTCCTCAGCTTCGGGCGCGTCGCCATCAGCCGCGCCAGCGGGGTGATGCCCGACGGCACCGCCTTCCAACTGCCGGATGACGACATCGAGCCTGCGCCGCTGGAGATCGACGACGCCTCGATCACCAACCAGGTGGTCTACCTGGGCCTGCCGCTGGCCACCGATGCGGTGGGCGAAGTGCACTGGCCCGACGACGCGCTGCCAGCGCGCTACCGCGCCTCGACCCGCCAGGTGCGTGACCTGCACTCCCGCGACGGCGACCACGCCGATCTCGAGGTGGCGCGGGTGGCGCCGCGGCTGCTGCTCGAGCGCGATGACCGCAGCGCCTACGCCTGCCTGGCGGTGGCGCGCATCGTCGAGCGGCGCGCCGACGGCAGCCTGGTACTCGATGACCAGTTCCTGCCGACCCTGCTCAACGTCCAGGCCGCCAGCGGCCTGCAGCGCTTCGTCGGCGAGATGGCCGGGCTGATGCGCGAGCGCGCCCGCAATATCTCGCAGCGCCTGGCCACGCCGCACCAGACCGGCGTCGCCGACGTCTCGGATTTCATGCTGCTGCAGCTGCTCAACCGCGCCCAGCCGCGCTTCCAGCATCTGGCGCGGCTCGGCCAGCTGCACCCCGAGCGGCTCTACGACACCATGCTCGAGACCGCCAGCGAGCTGGTCACCTTCACCGACGAATCGCGGCTGCCGCCGGAGTTTCCGGCCTACGACCACGACCACCCCGAGCGCGCCTTCCGGCCACTGATGCAGAGCCTGCGCCAGTCGCTGTCGACGGTGCTCGAGCCGCGCGCCCTGGCCATCCAGCTGCAGTCGCGGCGCTTCGGCCTGCTGGTGGCGCCGCTCTCGGACCCGAGCCTGCTCGACGCCGCCGACTTCATTCTCGCGGTGCGTGCCGACATGCCCCACGAACGGCTGCGCAAGCTGTTCCTGCAGCAGACCAAGGTCGCCAGCGTCGAGCGCATTCGCGACCTCATCAGCCTGCAGCTGCCCGGGGTGCCGCTGACGCCGCTGCCGGTAGCGCCGCGTGAGTTGCCCTATCACGCCGGCTACAGCTACTTCCAGCTCGACCGCCAGAGCCAGGCCTGGCAGATGCTCGACGGGGCCAGCGGCTTCGCCTTCCACGTGGCGGGCGACTTCCCTGGATTGGAAATGCAGTTCTGGGCGATCAGGAGCTAAGCATGCAAGACCTCACGATGACAGGCAGCAACGCTGCACAGGACCGCTACAGTCCGCTACGCCACGAAGATCGTATCGACAACAAGGGCCTCGACCAGCTGATCCACAGCCACGCCGAGCATCTCGATGCCGACGAGGACTACTGGTTCCGGCTGCGCGGCCACAGCCTCAACCCGCTGGTGGATGCGGCGAGCTCGCTGCTGGGCATGGTGGTGCGGGTACGCCAGCTCGACAGCATGGATGACATCGAGCGGCTCTATCGCCAGGTGGTCGACGAGATCGCCGCGATCGAGGTCGAGCTCACCGAGCAGGGCTACGACCGTCCGACCCTGCTCGCCTACCGCTACGTGCTCTGCTCGTTCATCGACGAAGCGGTGATGGGCAGCGACTGGGGCCAGCAGAGCGCCTGGGCGGAGCACTCGCTGCTGACCCGCTTCCACAACGAGACCTGGGGCGGCGAGAAGGTCTTCTCGATCCTCGCCCGCCTGCAGCAGGAGCCGCAGCGCTACCGCGACATGCTGGCCTTCATCTACCTCTGCCTGTGCCTGGGCTTCGAAGGGCGCTATCGCGTCATGACCCAGGGGCGCGAGGAGTACGAGCAGGTGGTGCGTGCCCTGGGCGACCAGCTGGCGGCCCTCGGCGAAGCGCCGGACGACATGCTCACCCGGCCGCTGGACAACGTGGTGCGCGGTCGCCGCCGCGGCGGCCGTGGCCTGCCGATATGGGCGATCTTCGCGCTGTTTGGCGTGGCCATGGTGGGCGTCTATCTGGGGCTCGCCTGGTCCCTCGACCAGCAGGCAGGCCAGGTCAGTGCCTTGCTCGATCAGATTCATCGTTAGGAGACGACATGCTCAGGGTAGCGCTTCCGGCACTCATCGGCCGACTCAATGCCATCGCCCGCCAGGGCCTGGAACAGGCCGCCGTGCTGTGCGCCGAACAGCAGGCGCCGGAGGTCACCGCCGGGCACCTGCTGCAGGCGCTGATCGACCAGCCGCTGTGCGACCTGCGCAGCCTGCTCGACACGCTGGAGATCGACGCCGAGACGCTGCGTGCGCGGCTGGCCGAGGAGACTCGCCCGGCCCAGGATCTCGAGGTCGCCACGCCAAGCTTCTCGCCGCTGCTGGTCGAGCTGCTGCAGGACGCCTGGCTGCTGGCCGCCACCGAGTACGGCCACCAGACGCTGCGCAGCGGGGTGATCTTCACCGCGCTGTTGCACAACGCCTCGCGCTACCTGGGGCCGCGCAGCCAGGCACTGCTCGCCGGGATCAACCGCGAGAGCCTGCGCACCAATCTCGAACGGCTCAGCGCGGATTCCGCCGAGGCCCCGCGTGACAGCGACGCAGCGCCAGCGCGGCGCAGCAGCGCCGCCGGCGAAGGCGACAGCGCCCTGGCGCGCTTCGCCACCTCGCTCACCGAGCAGGCCCGGCGCGGCGAGCTCGACCCGGTGCTGGGCCGCGATCCCGAGATCGACCAGATGCTCGATATCCTCGGTCGGCGGCGCAAGAACAACCCCATCGTGATCGGCGATGCCGGGGTCGGCAAGAGCGCCGTGGTCGAGGGGCTGGCGGCGCGCATCGTGGCCGGCGAGGTACCCACAGCGCTGGCCGATGTCGAGCTGATGACCCTCGACCTCGGCGCGCTGCAGGCCGGTGCCGCGGTCAAGGGCGAGTTCGAGAAGCGTCTCAAGGCGGTGATCGACGAGGTCAAGCATGCCGCCAAGCCGACCCTGCTGTTCATCGACGAGGCGCACACCCTGATCGGCGCCGGCAACCAGGAGGGCGGTGGCGATGCCGCCAACCTGCTCAAGCCGGCGCTGGCGCGGGGCGAGCTGCGCACGATTGCCGCTACCACCTGGCGCGAGTACAAGAAGTACTTCGAGAAGGACCCGGCGCTGTCGCGGCGCTTTCAGCCGGTGGCGCTGGCCGAGCCCAGCGTCGAGCAGGCGCTGGTGATCCTGCGCGGCCTGCGCGACGTCTACGAGCGGGCCCACGGCGTGCTGATCGGCGACAGCGGCCTGCGCGCCGCCGCGGCCCTCTCGGCGCGCTATCTGGCCGGCCGCCAGCTGCCCGACAAGGCCATCGACGTGCTGGATACCGCCTGTGCACGGCTCTCCCAGGCGCTGGAGACGCCGCCGCGGCGGCTCAGCCACCTCAAGAGCGAGCATCTGGCCACGCTGCGCGAGCGCGACCAGCTCGAGCGCGAGGCGCTGCTGGGCCGCAGCCCCGACGCCGAGCAGCGCGACGAACTGGCGGCGCGGCTGGGCCGGCTGGACGACGAGCTGGCCAGCCTGGAGGCGGCCTGGCAGCAGCAGCGCGAGTGCGTCGATGCCATCGTCGCCCTGCATCGCCAGCTGCTCGACGGCGAGGAGCACACCAGCGAGGAGCAGGACGAGGCCGACCCCCACGCCGCCCTGGCCGAGCACGAGGCGCGCCTGCGCGAACTGCAGCAGGCCTTCGCGCTGGTCAATGCCAGCGTCGAGGAGGCGCAGATCGCCCAGGTCATCGGCGACTGGACCGGGGTGCCGGTGGAGCGCATGACCAGCGACGAGTTGACCCGTCTAACCGAGCTGCCCACCCACCTGGGGCGGCTGGTGCAGGGGCAGGAGATCGCCATCGAACGGGTTCACCGCCACCTGCTCACCGCGCGCGCCGACCTGCGCCGCCCCGGCCGGCCGCTGGGCGCCTTCCTGCTGGTTGGGCCCAGTGGCGTAGGCAAGACCGAGACCGTGGTGCAGATCGCCGAGCACCTCTACGGCGGCCGCCAGTTCCTCACCACCATCAACATGTCCGAGTACCAGGAGAAGCACACCGTATCGCGGCTGATCGGCTCGCCGCCGGGCTATGTGGGCTTCGGCGAGGGCGGCCTGCTGACCGAGGCGATCCGTCAGCGTCCCTACTCGGTGGTGCTGCTCGACGAGGTCGAGAAGGCCCACCCCGACGTGCTCAACCTGTTCTACCAGGCCTTCGACAAGGGCGAGCTGGCCGACGGCGAGGGGCGCCTGATCGACTGCAAGAACGTGGTGTTCTTCCTCACCTCCAACCTCGGCTTTGAAGCCATCGTCGCCCACGGCGATGACCGCGAGGCGCTGGACGCCGCGCTCTACCCGGTGCTGGCCGACTTCTTCAAGCCGGCGTTGCTGGCACGCATGGAAGTGGTGCCCTACCTGCCGCTCTCCGGCGCGACCCTGCAGGCCATCGTCGCCGCCAAGCTCGAGACCCTGGCACGGCGCATCGGCGAGCGCCACCGGCACGCCGAGGTGCACCTCGACGACGCCCTGCGCGACGCCATCTGCGCCCGCGCCACGCGCAGCGAGAACGGCGCCCGCATGCTCGAGTCGGTGATCGACGGCGAACTGCTGCCGCCGCTCTCCCAGGCGCTGCTCGAGCGCATGGCGCGGCGCGAGACGGTGACTCGAGTGGCGCTGGGCGTGGATGCCGAGAGCGGCGCCTTTACCGCGGAGGTGGCGTGACACCATGAGTGCGCGGGCGATCGACATGGCGCAGGGCGAGGCGCGGCAGGCCGCGAGCCTGGGGCTCGCTGCCATGCCCACGGCGCTGGCGCTGGTCGAGTGCGCCACCCCGGCGGCCCTGCGCGCGTGCAGTAGCCGGCTGCTGCGGGACAGCCTGGGGCTGGCCTGGGTCGAGTGCCTGTTCGTCGAGGGCAGCGGGCGCTGGCTGGGCCGCGATGATGCCGATGTGCGCCTCGACTGCGACGACTTTCGCCACCCCTACGCGCATGCCATCCGGCGCGGCGAGCCGCTTGACCTGAGCGTGGCCGAGGCGCGCACGCGGCTTGATCATCCCGATTTCCAGGCCCAGGTGGCGGCGCTGCCGGGCGCCCTGCGGCTGCAGATTCGGCCGCTGCGCGCGCTGGATGGTCCCCGCGAGTGGCTGGGGGCGCTGGCGCTGGCCGGCGAGGCGGACACCCTCGCCGGGCTGGCCGCGGACGCCGAGTTTGCCGCCTTCGAGGCGCTGCTGTGCCGGCTGTGGGCGCGACTGGCGCGGGCCCAGGGCGAGCGTCAGCGTTCGGCGGTGCTGCGCGACTCGCTGGCCAAGCTCAACGATGGCGCCCGGCGCCAGAGCCTGGCCGACCAGCTGGCCGATGACCTGCTGGGGGATTCGGCGGCCATGCAGCGCCTGCGCAGCCAGGTGATTCGCGCCGCCGAAACCCAGCTGGCGGTGCTGCTGCAGGGCCAGACCGGCACCGGCAAGGACTGCGTGGCGCGCGCCATTCATCGCTTCTCGGCGCGGGCCGAGGGGCCGTTCATGGCCATCAACTGCGCGGCGATCCCCGAGGCGCTGCTCGAGTCGGAGCTGTTCGGCCACGCCAAGGGGGCCTTCTCCGGGGCCGACCAGGCCCGCGAGGGGCTGATCGGCCAGGCCGACGGCGGCACCCTGTTTCTCGACGAGATCGGCGACATGCCGCTGGCGCTGCAGGCCAAGCTGCTGCGCGTGCTGGAGAGCGGGCGCTACCGTCCGCTGGGGGCCAGCGACGAGCGCTGCGCCGACCTGCGGCTGGTGGCCGCCACTCACCAGCCGCTGCGCGAGCGAATCCGCGACCAGCGCTTCCGCGCCGACCTCTACTATCGCCTGGGCCAGTTTCCGCTCAGCCTGCCGCCGCTGGGCGAGCGGCGCGAGGACATCGCCCCCCTGGCCCAGGCCTTCGTCGCCGACTTCTGCGCCCGCGAGGGGCGCGACGAGGTAGGTATCACGCCGGCGGCGCTGCGCCAGCTGCGCGAGCGCGACTACCCGGGCAACGTGCGCGAGCTGAAGAACCTGATCGATTACGCCTGCGCCATGTCGCCGCCGGGGGCCGACCTCGAGGCCTCGGCGCTACCCGGCGAGGCCAGCGAGCCGGTCGCAGAGGCCCACGCTGCAGCGCCGCCAACGGCATCCGCGCGGGTCGATGACCTGCGCCAGGCGCTGCGCGACTTCGAGGCCGAGCTGATTCGTCAGCGTCTGCGCTATTTCGACGGCAACCGTGCCCTGGCCGCCGAGAGCCTCGGCGTGCCCAAGCGAACCCTGGCACACAAGTGCCGACTGCTGGAAGTGGATGCCCCATGAATGTGATGCGAGTGATATGGCCGAGCGGCCAGGCCGCCCTGGTGGGGCTGCTGCTCGCGCTGAGCCAAGCGGCCATTGCCGATCCGCTCGAGGCGGCGCGTGAGTGTGCCGCCGAGCCCTCGCGGCTCGAGCGCCTGGGCTGCTATGACGCCCTGTTTCAGGACCTGGACGAGGCGGCGGACGAGGTCGGCCTGCCACCGCTGTGGCACGCCATCGAGCGCCTGGAAGCCGGCCGCGATGCCGACGATTTTTCGCTGCGCGTCGACGCGCGTAACGGCGACGTGCTGCTCAGTGCCCCGGCCCGCGGTACCACGCCGCCGCGGCCGCTGCTGGTGATCGCCTGCGAGAAGTCGATCACCCGCTTCCAGCTGCACCTGCCCGAGGCCCTCGATGTGCCGCGGGCGGAGCTGACCCTGGGCGCCGGCGGCCGGGCGCTGAGCCAGGCGTGGCGGGTGCGTGATGCCGGCCATGTGGTCAGCGGCGGCCGCGGCTTGCCAGCGATCGAGACCCTGCGTCAACTGCTCGACGCAGACGAGCTGCTATTGGCCAGCGAGGTCGCCACCCTCGACGGGCTGCGCTTCGATATCGGCGAGCTGCGTCAGCGCATCCAGCCGCTGCGCGACAGCTGTCGTTGGTGAGGGAATCCATGCGTATCACGTCCGACACTCAGCTTGCCGCACTGCTCGCCCCGCTGGGCGAGTCGCGGGTCGGCGCCGACGTCGAGGAGAGCGCGGACTACCTGTGGCTCGACGAGGAGATGATGAAGGTCGGCTCGCTGCAGCACGGCGAGGTCGACTGGGAGGGCGCCGAGACCCGCGCCGTGCGCCTGCTCGGCCAGGCGGGCAAGGACCTGCGGGTACTGGGGCATCTGCTGCACTGCCTGCAGCGCGACGGCGACGCGGTGCGCTTTGCGCTGTCGCTGCGGCTGCTGGCCGGCTGCCTCGAGCAGTGGTGGGACGCCGCCTACCCCTATGCCGGGCCGCGTGGCGCCAAGCGTCGTCCGCGGCTGTTCGCGCAGTTCGCCCAGCGCGCGGTGAAGCTCGCCGCTGCGCTCGACTTCGGCAGCGCCGAGGACGAATACCAGGCCTGCCAGCAGGCCCTCGAGGCGCTGCGCGAGGCGGCCACGGCCCGCCAGCTGCCCGACGATGCCCTGGCCGAGCTGGCGCGCCAGCTGCACGCCCTGCGGCCAAGCCGTGAAGCGCCGCCCCCCGCGGCGGCGAGCAATGCCGCGTCGGCAGCCAACACCCCGGGGGCGAGCACGCCGCCGGCGAATAGCGCCACCAAGCTGCCCGAGCTACGCCTGGAGGCGGGCAACGAGCGCGCCAACCGCCAGGTGCTGCTCAAGCTGGCCGACTTCCTCAACGAGCAGTCGCCCGGCGATGCGCTCGGCTATCGCCTGCGCCGCCACGCCATCTGGACCGCGATCCAGGCGTTGCCGGCGTCGCGGGAGGGCGGCCGTACCGAGCTGGCGCCGGTCTCCGCCGACCGCATCGCCGACTACCGCGAGGCACTGGCCAAGGGCGGCGACCTGGCGCTGTGGCGGCGCATCGAGAACAGCCTGGCGGTCAGCCCTTACTGGCTGGAGGGCCACCGGCTAAGCGCCCAGCTGGCCGAGCGGCTCGGCCACGCTCGCTGTGCGGCGGCGATTCGTGACGAGGCGGCGCGCTTTCTCGAACGGCTGCCGGGCATCGAGGCGCTGAGCTTCAACGATGCCAGCCCGTTCGTCGACGACGAGACGCTGCGCTGGCTGCACAGCGCCCCCGGGGCCGCCGGCGAGGCGCGCGGCGGCGGCGACGCCGAGCCGTGGCAGGTGGCCCTCGACGCCGCCCGCGAGTGCCTCGACAGCGACGGGCTGGCGCCGGCGCTGGGCATGCTCGACCAGGGCCTGGCCGCGGCGCGCTCGCCTCGCGACAGCGCCTACTGGCGGCTGGCCAGTGCCGACCTGATGGCGGCGGCCGGGCTCGAGAGCCTGGCCCAGCAGCACTACCAGGCCCTGCACGACGCAGTGGCCGAACTCGAATTGGAGCAGTGGGAGCCGGCGCTGGTCGCACGGCTCCGGGCATCGCTCAAGGGCTGATGCCACGCAACAGGCGCCGCGCGCGCAGGAGCACGACCATGCACTACATAACGCACGACAGGGACGAGGGATAAGGCTCATGTGGAGAGGAATCAAGTCGGCGCTGGGCCGCTTCGTGCCTGGCGCATCACGCGCCCAAAGCAACGTCAATCAGGCCAAGGGCCACGCCAACAAGGCCAAGGGGCTCAAGCGCGTCATCGTGGCACTGTGGTGGCTGCTGCTGATCGCCCTGGTGGTGGCGATCTGGTGGCTGGGGCCGCGCTGGGAGGTTCGCGAGGTCTTCCCGCTCGGCCCCTGGCCCAATCGCCTGCTGGCGACCCTGGCGCTGGTCACCGTGGTGGCACTGGTATGGGGCGTGCGCCTGGCGCGCCGGCTGCGCCAGGTCGACGAGGAGCGCAGCCACGCCGAGCGCCTGCAGCTCGACCCGGCCCAGGCCCAGGTGGAGCGCCAGGAGGAGACCCTCGACGCGACCCTGCACGAGCTGGAGGACAGCTTGGGTGGCGGTGGCAGCGCGCGCTACAAGCTGCCCTGGTACCTGGTGATGGGCATCGAGAATGCCGGCAAGACCAGCCTGATCAACCGCTCCGGGCAGAACTTCTCCCTCACCCACGTGATGAAGGCCTCCGGCCAGGGCAAGAAGCACGGCCAGTTCGGCTTCGACTGGTGGATCGGCGACAAGGCGGTACTGATCGACCCCGACGGCGAGCTGCTCACCCAGGGCGCGCTGGAGGGCGGCGAGCCCCAGGAAGTCCAGAGCCGGCTGTGGGACCACTTCGTCGACTGGCTGGAGCACCGGCGTGCGCAACGCCCGCTGGACGGCGTGGTGCTGGTACTCGACCTGGCGCGCCTCAGCGATGCCCGGGTCGCGGTGCGCAAGGCCTACGCCTCGCTGCTGCGTGCCCGCCTGCGCGAGCTGATGGAGCGCCACGGCGCGCGCCTGCCGGTCTATGTGACCTTCAGCAAGATGGACCTGCTGCACGGCTTCGATGACTTCTTCCGCCACTACTCGCGGGCCGCGCGCCGCGCGCCGTTGGGCTTCACCTTCAGCCCCGAGTCGATCGAGCGGCCCGGGCTGTGGGAGAGCGAGTTCGGCGACTCCTTCGACGCCATGCTCGAGCGCCTCAATGCCAGCCTGCCGGCGCTGCTCGCCGAGTGCCGTGACCGTGAGGAGCGCGAGGCGGTGTTCCGCTTCGTGCGCCAGCTCGCCGGCTTGCGTGACGTGCTGCAGGGCTTCCTGACCGAGGCGCTGTCCAGCGACCGCTTCTCCACCGCGGCCATGGTCCGCGGCACCTACTTCACCTCGGTGTATCAGCAGGGCGTGCCCGAAGACCCCTTCGTCGACGCCGCGGCGCGCCGCTACGGCATGGCCGACAGCGTGCAGCCGGCCCATCGGGCGGCACGCAGCGCGCTCTACTTCACCGAGGAGCTGTTCGACAAGGTGATCTACCCCGAGGCGGGGCTGGCCGGCGACAACGCCCGCGCCGCCCGGCGTCGCCAGCGGCTGCGCCGCGTCAGCATGCTGGCGTGCCTGTTCGTGGGGGCGGCCATGGTCGGCGGCTGGAGTCACTTCTACCAGAAGAACGCCGCTGCGCTGGCCGATGTCGAGGCGCGCACCGAGGCCTTCCTCGCCGCGCAGCCCTCCGAGCTGCACAGCGACGACCCCACCGGCTATGCCCTGCTCGAACCGCTCGACCGCCTGCGCGGCGCCACCCTGGCCTTCGGCGACCACCGCGAGCAGATGCCGCTGATCGCCGATATGGGGCTCTACCAGGGCGCCGTGGGGCGCGACGTCGAAAGCGCCTACCTGGCGATGCTCGAGTACCACTTCCTGCCCTCGCTGATGGTCGGGATCATGGATGACATGAACCGTGCCGAAGAGGGCAGCAACGAGCAGCTGGCGCTGCTGCGCATCCTGCGCATGATGTCGGATGCTAGCGGCCGCCAGGCCGAGCGGGTGCACGACTTCATGGCGCGCCGCTGGCAGCGCGAATTCCCGCAGCGCGGCAGCGTCCAGGAGCGCCTGCTGGCGCACCTCGACTACGCCCTGGCCTTCACCGACCTCGAAGGCCATGCCGCCGCCGGCGACCGCCAAGCCGAACTGGCCATGCAGCCGCTGCGCGGCAGCATCGAGAGCGCCCAGCAGGCGCTCGCGCGCCAGCCCATGGACGAACGCGTCTACGCCACCCTCAAGGCCGGCAGCGACCGCCGCAGCGGCGCCGTGCTGGACCTGCGCCAGGGCGTCGGGCCGACCTTCAGCGCGGTGTTCATGGCGCGCGACGACGACCCCGCCAATGTGCGTATTCCCAGCCTGACGACGCGCAACGGCTTCGAGGGCTACTTCCTGCAGGAGCTCGACCAGGCCACCGACCTGGCGCTGATCGACCTGTGGGTGCTGGGCCAGCGCGACGATATCGACTTCAGCGAGGCCGATCAGCGCCAGCTGCAGGATGCCCTGCGCGAGCGCTACGTCAGCGACTACCACGTCACCTGGCGCCAGGCCCTCGACGATATCGCGCTGGTGCCGATCCCCGACATCGACCAGGCGGTGGTCGTGGCCGATGCGCTGCTCGGCGCCAGTCGCCCGCTGGACCGGCTGCTCGGCGAGGTCGCCACCCACACCCGGCTCTATCCCGAGCTGCCCGAGGACGACGAGACTGCGCGCCGCGCGCTGGAGCGCTCGCCGCGCTACCGCCTGGCCGGCGATATCGAGCGCCACTTCCGCGATCTCAACGGCCTGCTCGAGGCGCGCAACGGCAATCCGGCGCAGCTCACCGAGATCAAGGAGGCGATCGCCGAGCTGCGCGACTACCTGCGCCAGGTGCAGGGCGCCAGCGATCCGGGCCGCGCGGCCTTCGTCAGCGCTCGCGACCGCCTGGCGCTGCGCGGCGGCGACCCGATCCACAACCTGCAGCGCATCGCCGAGGACACCCCGGCGCCGGTCGACGGCATGCTCGAGAGTCTCGCCGACCAGAGCTGGCAGCTGCTGATGGCCAGCGCCATTCGCCACCTCGAGCACCAGTGGCTGGATGACGTGGTGGCGCCCTACCAGGAGCGCCTGGCCGGCCGCTACCCGCTGGCACCGAATGCCTCGCGGGACGTGGCGCTCGCCGACTTCGAGACCTTCTTCGCCCCCGGCGGCACCCTCGATGCCTTCTATCAGGACAACCTGCGGCCGTTTATCGAGGAGGCGCCCCAGGAGCTGCTCGATGCCGACGGCAACTCGCTGCTGCGCGACAGCGTGTTTACCGCCGTGCAGCGCGCCGAGCGCATCCGCGAGGCCTACTTCGGCCGCGACGGCGCCCTCGACGTGGAGTTCTCCCTCGAGCCGGTCAGTCTCAGCCCCGACAAGCGGCGCAGCGTGATCAGCGTCGATGGGCAACTGATCGAGTACGCCCACAGCGCCAGCAGCCGGGTCTCGATGATCTGGCCCAATGCGCTGCGCGGCGGCACCGAGAGCCGCGTGACCCTGGTGCCCAGCGAGGTCAACCGCTCGCCGCGCAGCCTGACCCGCGACGGCGCCTGGGCCTGGTTCCGGCTGCTCGACGAGGCCGAGATCACCTCGGCCAGCGAGCGTGAACTGGAACTGCGCTTCAGCGTCGACGGCGGCAGCGTGCGCTACCGCCTGAACGCCAACGGCTCACGCAATCCCTTTACCCGTCCGCTGGCTGCCGGCTTCCAGCTGCCCACCGCCCTCTACGCCGAAGGAGGCCTGGATGCTGAGGACACTTAAGCGGCTGCTGGGGGGCGAGCGCGCCTCCCCGCCTGCGCGGCAAGCCGGCCAGGCGCTTGGCGGTGGCCTGGCGGCGGCCCGGGAGGCGGATATCCAGCGCTTCCTCGACGCCGCCTGCCGCGCCGACGAGCGCAACCAGGCGCCCTGGGTGCTGCGCGACGAGGCGCGCATCGAGACCCTGCGCCGGGCGCTGGAGTTCACCCTGCACCGTGGGCTGTGGCTGCAGCGCGAGGCGCAAGGCGTGGCCCACTGGCAGGGCCGGCTGCTGGCGCTGCGCCACGCCGACGGGCCGCCGCTGGGCATGCTGCTGGCCTGCCGTCCCGACGACGAAGCCGCCTGGCAGCTGCGCTTCTTTTACATCGAGCCGGAGTGGCAGGGCAGCGCTCACGGCGCCCGGTTGCTGATGGCGGCGCGCCGCAGCCTCAGCGGCAGCCCGCTGCAGGTGCGCCTGCCGGTCAGCTGCAAGGCGGCTATTAACAGCCTGGAGGCCGCCGGCTTCCAACACATGCATACCGACGCCACCCAGGTGGCCAGTTTCGAGGCGCCGGCCGAGTGGCACTGACGGCGACGCCCTGACCAGAGGAGGACGACGGATGGGACGCAAGCTCGTACTCGTAGGAGATATCGGTACCGACCATGACGGCTTCCCGCCGACGCCGGTCATCGCCGGCAGCCCCACCACCATGATCGATGGCAAGCCGGTGGCGCGCCTGGGCGACCCCCTGGCCCCCCACGACAAGCCCAAGCACCCGCAGCACCCGCGCGCCATCGCCGAGGGCTCGGGCTCGATCCTGATCGACGGCAAGCCCGCCGCCCTCACCGGCCACGCGGTGGACTGTGGCGGCGTGGTGATCGGCTCCGCCACCGGGGAGGGCAGCTGAGATGGCCACCGGACTGCAATTCACCCTGGCCCTGGCCAGTGACGACGCCCTCGACCTGGCGGTGATCGACTTCACCCTCGAGGAGTCGCTCTCGGCGCCGTTCCGCCTCGCGGTCGAGTTCGCCAGCCGCGACCCCGACCTCAGCCCCGAGGCCTTCCTCGACCGCGAGCTGACGTTGACGATCTGGCAGGACGGCGAACCGCTGCGCCGCATCCACGGCATCGCCGCCGAGTTCAGCCGCGGCGACCGCGGCCACCGCCGCACCTTCTACTCGCTGGTGATCCGCCCGGCGCTTTGGCGCCTCTCGCTGCGCCACAACTCGCGCATCTTCCAGCAGGTCTCGCCGCTGACCATCATCAACACCCTGTGCGAGGAGCGCGGCATCACCGACGTCGCCTTCGCCGTCACCCGCGAGCCCGAAGAGCGCGAGTACTGCGTGCAGTACCGCGAGACCGACCTGGCCTTTATCCAGCGCCTGGCCGCCGAAGAGGGACTGTTCTACTTCCATGAGTTCGAAGACGAGGTTGGCGGCGCCCACCGCCTGGTGTTCGCCGACGACCCGCAGCTACTGACCGCGCTGGGCGAGCGCAGCTACCACAGCCGCGCCGGCGGCACCCCGCCGACCCGCCATGTGCGCCGGCTCAAGCAGGTCGCCCGGGTCGCCCCGGCCAGCGCCACCCTCAAGGACTACTCCTTCAAGCAGCCGGCCTATTCACAGCTCCACGAGCACGTGGCCGGGGGCCTCGAGGAACATGCGCAAAGAGACGACTACGAGCACTACGACTACCCCGGGCGCTACAAGCACGACGCCTCCGGCGAGCCCTTCACCCGCATCCGCCTCGACGCGCTGCGCCGCGACGCCGCCACCGCCGAGGCCGAGAGCGACCTACCCGAGCTCGCCCCCGGCAGCCGCTTCACGCTGAGCGACCACGACGCCGACAGCCTCAACCGCGACTGGCAGGTGGTGCGGGTCATCCACCGCGGCGAACAGCCCCAGGTCCTGGAAGAGGACGGCGTCACCCAGGGCGACGCCAAGGGCATGACCCGCTATTACAACCAGATCGTGCTCACCCCCGGCGACGCCGCCTGGCGCCCCGAACCGGACCCCAAGCCCCGCGTCGACGGCCCCCAGGTCGCCTTCGTGGTCGGCCCCGAGGGCGAGGAGATCCACTGCGACGAACATGGCCGGGTCAAGGTGCAGTTCCCCTGGGACCGCTACGCCGAACCCAATGACAGCGCAAGCTGTTGGATCCGCGTCGCCCAGGGCTGGGCCGGCGGCGGCTACGGCAGCATCGCCATCCCGCGGATCGGCCATGAGGTGATTATCAGCTTCCTGGAGGGTGACCCGGATCAGCCGCTGATCACCGGGCGCACCTACCATGCGGTCAATATCGCGCCCTACACGCTGCCCGAGCACAAGACCCGCACCGTGATCCGCACCCAGAGCCACCAGGGCGACGGCTTCAACGAGCTGCGCTTCGAGGATCAGGCCGACCAGGAGCAGATCTGGCTCCACGCCCAGAAGGACCTGGAACTGCTCACCAACAACGACCGCACCGAAGAGATCGGCCGTGACAGCCATCTCAAGGTCCACCACGACCGCATCAGCGAAATCGACAGCGACGACCACCTCACGGTGCACGGCAGCCGCCACACCCAGGTCGACGGCGACGACCACCTGATCGTCGACGCCACCCGCCACGAGAAATACGGCCGCGCCCAGCTGGTCGAGGCCGGTCAGGAGGTGCACCACAAGGCCGGCATGAAGGTGGTGATCGACGCCGGCGCCGAGATCACCCTCAACGCCGGCGGCAGCTTCGTCAAACTCGACCCCAGCGGTGTCACCATCGTCGGCCCCAGCGTCAAGATCAACTCCGGCGGCAGCCCCGGCTCGGGCTCGGGCCAGGCGGCGCAAGGGCCCAAGCTGCCGCGGGAGGTGGAAGCCGCGCCACAGTTCTCGCCGGTGGAGGCGCCGCAGCACGCCGCGCTGCTGCAGCAGCAAGCGCTATGCCCGGTATGTGAAAAGGGCAGTGACGGATGACGAGCATGCGGCATTGGCCACTGACAAATGGCCTGCTGGGCGGCGAGTGGCGCTGGCCGAGTGAGCACAAGGTATATCTGCTGCTCGACGGTGTGCGAGTGCAGGACTTGGCCCGTCGACTCTATGAATGGTCAGAAGGACGCTTGGAGGCGGACCTGCTGTATGCCGGCACGCCCTGGTCAGACGTCAATGACGTCTCGCCCTGGCTGGTGCACCTCGCCGGGCCAGAGGACCCCGTCTTGCGGCAGTTTCTGGAGGAGGGCCTCGTGCCGGAATGGGGCTACCTGATCGTCAGTGAGTCCGACCTTGTCGAGCTTGGCGACCATCTCCGCGGCCTGATCCAGGTCGTGCATCCCGCCGGTATTCCGCTGCTGCTGCGCCTGGCTGATCCGGCGGTGATTGCCGCACTCTTAACGCCGGATAGCTCGCCCGTGCAGGTGCCATGGGGGCCTATCGACAGCGTATTGGCGCCGGACGCTGTGGCTGAGGAGTGGCGCTGTTGGTCCCCCGCTGTGATCGATGCAGCCCCTAACTCGCTGGACCATGCGTATCGACTCTCAGAGCCGCAGCTCCAGCGACTCCAGGCCTGCGACCTGCGCCGCGATACTCGGCGACTGATGGCCTTTGTGGAGCGCCACTGTGTTGACTGGCTATCCGGCACCGGGGATGCGCAGCGTCATGAGCAGCTTGCCGCGATCATCGCGGAGGCGCGTGATTTCGGGTTCCACGCCCCACGCGAGTGGGCGCTGCTCTGTACCCTGATGGCCCGTCTCGGCATTACCACCTGGCGTGAGGGTGCCACCGATACCGTCGCCTACCGCTGGCTCACCGCGCCGGATCTCAGCGCTATCGCGCGTCTCGAGGCTGCCCTGCAAGCGGCCACCCCGCATTCATCCCCCGTCATGACATAGGGAGCCTGTCATATGTCCGCGTTCGAGCGACCCACCGATGACCGTGAAGATGGCGCCCTGGCCGCCTACGAGCTCTCCAATCGAGACTGCGATGAGGGTGGCACCTGTCCGCTGAACAGCGGCAAGGTGCAACTGCTGCCACTGCGCTATGGCCTCGTCGAGGAACTCGAGCCGGGATGCGCCACCCCCTATATCCTGAGCGCCCGGCCGCTGGGGATTCGCCTGCTGCGCAATGGCTATCTCTACGTGCTCGACGGAGAGACCAACGAACTCGCCGAGTACGAGTTTCGTGACCAGGGTGATGAGATCACCGGCGGCAAGCTTGAATACGATACCGACCGCACCCTCTACGTCTGTTTCTCCGAAGTGAAGTGGACCGACGCCAAGCGCGCCCAGGTGCTGGAAAGCGAGGAAGACCGCGACGCCTTTATGCAGGCCGTCGATCTCTCGGGTGCCAATCCCATCAACGGCGGTGGCGAACACCTGATCACCACGGCCCAGGCAGAAGCCTGGGTCGCCGAATTTGCCGAAGAGGCCGAACTGGAGCAGCCCGAAGACGGCCACGCGCAGGAAGGCGAGGCCTACCACTGGGAAAACGACCACTACTACCACAAGACCCGCCTCGGCAAGCTGCTCAAGCAGCATAAGGTCGAGGACCGTGACGAGTGCCTGTGCCTGGTCGTACGCGACGACATCGGCGTGATGCGCGACCTGGCCATGTATCAGGACAACGTGGTGGGGTGGATCGAGGAGTGGACGGAGGAGCAGGAGAAACGGACGCAACGCAACTATGTGCTGGGCTGTTATATTGAGTCCATCACCCAACTGACGGCAGAGACGCTGGAGTCGCTGGCGCCAGGTGAAGAAGGCTCGCCGGAGTTGGCGCTTTGGCAAGACCTGGAGGCACTGGAGGAGCCGAACAGAGAGCGCACTCGGCAAACGCTGCTCGACTACCTCAATACGGAGCAAACCCTGCCGCGGTCCTATGACCCTGATTTGCCGGATGAGCTAAGAGAAAGACTGCTCGAGTTAAGTTCGGACGCCAATCGAACCAATGCTTCCAAGATTCTGCAGAACCAGCAGCGGGAAATACGCCGCTACTACGCCAACGATGCCCTGGGGGACGCCGATAGTGAGCTTGTCGAGCGGCATCTGGATACCTTGATCGACCTCAAACAGACCAATAATCGGCGCGTTCGCGATATTCTGGAGGGGGCCTCCTTCGGTCAGCGCGGGGTCAACGACCTGATTCGCCGTGGCGAGATGGATCAATTCTTGGAACAGCAGCGGCCCAAGCTTGCGCGCTGGAACGCCTTGCTCGCACAAATCAGCCAAGATCGAGCTGAGATGTTGTGCTCAAGCGCCTTTCACGTCGCTGCCTGGTATTTTGACGCCGACAGTGAAGAACAAGTTGAGAAAGCGTTCTCGGCGGAATATGCCTGTACACGGGATATCTGCCGGGACGACGACGTCATCGAAAGAATCAAGCAGTGGCTCACCGAACACCCCGAGTATGATCGTCCCCTCTTTCATACCCGTAGCCTGGAGGAGCAAGCCGCGCTGATAAAGGACTACACGGCGCTCATCTCCGCGGGATACGGCATTCTGAATCACCTGGACAGCTGGGTTGATAGGCTAAAAGAGGCCGAAAATGGGAAACTGCCCGACCTGACGAAATTGCCGAAGGAGTTACAACCCTTGGCAAATGGTGCCAGAACCAATCTTACGCCTGCAGTGGGTGCTGGTTTAGCCAAGATCATGGAACAATTGCAACAGTCGATGGGGCAGGGCGATTTTGTCATGCCGGATCTTGAGGACCTGTTTCGCCAGCTTGATCCCCCTGCTGCATGGGCGCGCATCGTCGATGCTGCGAAGGAGAATGGCGCCCGCTTTGTTTTCTCGACGCAGAGCCTTGAAGAGCTGATGGACCTGGTGGAAGAGACCCTGGCCCTACGCCAGCGCCTGACTAGCCTGAACAATAGGCGGCAGGCGGCTTCAGGCACCGAACGTGAGCAGCTTAGTAATCAGCGCCGCAGTGTACAGGCTCAGTTAGAGGTTAACGAACATCGCCTGGCAGCGGGCTTGAGTCCGGTTGGTGACGTGGGGGCAGACGATCTTACCCTATCGGAAGGCGACAGCGGCCGCGTTGGCCTGGTACTTGAGTTCGATGATGCCGGCAAGGCCGTGGCGGTCGGCAGGCTAACCAGCAACCTTAGGCAAGGGATCTACCGTGCCCCGCCAGCGGGCCTATTGGGCGATGGTGTTGGGCTGTTGGTATTTATTGGGCAGGCGGTGGGGTTATGGGCAGCTTATAGTGCGCTGAGAAATGTAGAAGATGATGTGGCTAGTAGGGATTTAAATGCTTTAGAAAGGAGATTTTGGGCCGCATCATTCGCTACAGGTGCAGCAGCTTTTTTGGCAGCACAAAGTATTGGTGATACTGCACTTCAGTCCCAAGCGCGCGCGTTGGCGAATAGTGCCAATGCTAGCCGCACAAGCGGCATATATGCTCAACTAGGGCGAATGCATCATGCTCTTGGCTATGCAGGATACGGATTCGGCTTTTTTTCCTCGGCTTTTGGTATGTACGCTAATAGAGGTAACTGGCAAAATGCGGTACGCAGTGGTAATGGCAATGCTCAAGGGGCTGCTGCGATAGCAATGGTTGGCGATGCCGGCTTAATGGGTGCGCACGGCTATGGACTCTATTCCACCATCAGCACACGCCTCGCTGTTAGAGGAGGAATGACATGGGCAATGGCAGGCCCTCAGCTGGCATCGGTTTTCTGGCGTTTCAATGCCATTGGCTTGGCGTTTTCAGTGCTACAGCTCGGAGGTACCTGGCTCTATAATCGACACAATATTAGCCAGCATGATCAGTGGCTGTTGGCCTCTCCCTGGGGAACCGAGGAGGGCAATGAGTCACTTGAGCATTATCTCGATGAACTAAGGCGTATCAGCCAAGCCGCCCATATCACCTTGGAAGAGGTCTACGCAGAGAGCTGGCGTCCCAACTGGACGCGTAGCCCCGACTACTATCAGGTTGCGCTGCATCTACCTGGACTGTCCTCCGAGGCACTGCAACCCCCACTGGTTGGGCAGGCGCCCGTTCGCCTCTTGCTCAAGGCCTGGCAGGTGCAGCCTGTAAAGATCTGGCAGCGTGATGGCACGGTACGGGCACCGGAGCATTGGCTGGAGGCGACTAGCAAGCTGGCAGAAGCGCTGGCGCTAGGGACCGATGGCGATAAGGGCCATGTGCTGTTATCGGGGCTGGCGCCGAACCATCGGCAGACCCCTCATGGGTACGACACCGAGCACTGGGTGGTTGGGATACGTCTGGAGCACCTCGATGACGAAGGGGACTATCAGGCAAGCGACGTTTACATCTATATCGACCCGCGCGGTGGGACCGGTAGCGGCAAACGCTATATGCCCTCGGCGTTTCCCCGTCGAGGCGATCCGGGGAGCTGGTATGCTGTGGATCTTTGACCAGCAGGCGATAAGAGACGAAAGGGAACTCGACTATGAATAATAAGGGACCGGACTTGCCGCAGCCCGAGCTATCTCAGCCTCACTATGCGGGTGACGTGCAGTCGATTCCTGGTGGGCGCATCACCTACTTGTCGCCACTGCCCTTATCGACAGGTCAGCCGCCGCTAGATATGAGCAAGGCCGTCAGCGAGCTTAACGACACTTGGCTGGATGTTGGGGGTGGGTGGCCAAGCGTATCAGTATGGCAGACTATTACGGGGGGGGTGTGTACTATTTTTTTACTCTGTGTATTGGTCTTCCCTGCAGTTAGTTTTTTAATATTCCCTGTAAATATAGCGAAGGGGGTGTACAAAGGTTTTTTTTGGGCGGGAGTAATTGGTGGGCCAGCGATATTGTTGATTTCATATCTTGGTTATTACGCTGGCATGCAGCGATTGAAAAACAGCATCCCCGTCCGCTTTAATCGCCAGCGTCGGGAAGTCTGCTTTACCCTTATAGATACGCAGGAAACCGTCTACGTGCCTTGGGAGTCCTTGATGGCCTGGGTAGTAGAAGCGCGTGGTGCCACCCAGTACGGCGTACAGCAGCAGTATGGCATGGGCGTCGGCTATGCCCACCCGGAGACGGGGCAGTGGCTAAAGCTCGAGTACATGACGGCGGGGCTGCCCCTGGCGATCAGCAACTGGGAAGCGATCCGTGCCTATATGGAGTATGAGGTCCACTCCCTTCATGAGATCCAGGATCCCCACCTGCCGCGAGGCAAGGACGACCCGCCCTGGGAGGGCGTGCATACCCTGCGCAATGCGCGCCACCGGATGCGCGAGCGCCGGGCAAAGGGGGAAGTCGGGCCGATTTTTACGTTCTTCTGGTATGCCTACCACGTTATCGAACTATGGAACCTGCCCGGCTACTTGACCGAGTGGGAAGCTAAGCGGTTGATGAAGAGCCGCCCCAAGCTGCGTCCGGCGGAGGTGGAGGAATGGTCCAAACCCCTCCCCGAAGATCAGTGGGCCAAGCCCAGCGAGGAACTGGTACGTCTGTCTGCAGAGGTACGGCGAATCCGCGAGCGCGATCCGCAGCGTCCGGTCGACGAGGTGTTCGCCGAGGCGTATCGGCTGGAAGGGATCGAGGCCTAATGTCTAACCTCGCGTAAAGAAACTCAATGTTTAACACCAGCCCCAAAGAGGCCCTTCCCCCGATGCGCTCAGGTGAGCGTGAAAGCCGCGCCGGGGGCGAGCAGTACTGTCTTAGCCCATTACCCCTCCCCGTGGATAGCGAGCACGGGGTGGATGTAGCGCATATCGATGTTCGTCATGATGACGTCACCATGGATATTCGCCAGGGGGCGAGTCCCGAAAGCCTGATGACAGCGGGGCATATGTTTAGCTTTGGGACGTGCGCTATTTTTGTGCTGTTTTTTATTACATGGGGGGCCGTCGGTGGTTTCCCCCCGGATTCTCAACTGATAGCGGTATGGGGGGGGGGCTGTACTTCGGTTTCCTGTTTGTCTTTATTCTAGGCATAGTCTGGATCAATACGCTGCTGAGGCGCATTCCACCTATTCGCCTCAATCGACAGCGCCGTGAAGTGGCATTTGTAGTGGATCCCCCGGGGCGCTTTTGGCTACCGGCGCCTCATAATCTCTGGTTAACGTCTACGGTGGGTGTGGCTGCCGCAATACCCGGAGGCATGGTAATAATTGAAATAGGAGAGTGGCTGCGCGGTGCACGTGAGGTTTTTCCGCTGGGGCTGACCCTACTCCATCTCGGCGCCATGGTTTTCCTCTTTGTTTATCCCCCGATCTACGATGTCATCTGCCGCCTCTTTAAGCGTGAGCGCCGTACGGTATTGGTGCCTTGGGAAGATGTCGTCGCGGTGTGCGGTTTCAATCCCAGCCTGGGGCCGGGGGCCATCACCGGTTTCGGATGGAACTTCGCCCTGTTGCCGCCCGATCCTGAGCGGCCGGGCTATACCCTGCCCGGGGCGGGGATTATGGTTGGCGTCGGCGGGCTGCCCGGGGCCCTGGCCCAGTGGGAGTACATCCGCCGCTTTATGGAAGAGGGCGCCGAGGCGATTACGCCCTCGGCCAAGGAGTGGGGCATCGAGTGGTATGATGCCTATGTCGCCCGTGAAAAAGCGGCATGCGAACGCACCAACGACAAGGCCCGCTGGCGGCGCTTTCGGCGCAAGCGCCTGTGGGAGCACGCCCGCTTCGCCCACTGGTACACCGAGTACCGTATGAAGCATGTACTGCCCAAGGCGGTCCCCAAGGACTGGCTGGAGGAGTGGTCCAAGCCGCTACCCAAGGCGCAGTGGGCCAAGCCCTCTGCCGCCGTGACCGAATTGAGCGAGCAGCTCCGCGCCGCCTACCAGCGTGGCGAAAAATTTACCGAGATGGGCGATATCGAAAAGCGCTTTGGGGTCACGCCGCCAGCGGCTAGCCACAAGGCCTATCCGTCGTTTCCGTTTAGAGCGAAGGCTCAGTCCGCGTGATCATCGGAGGCCAAAAAGATAACGCCGCTCCGGCTAGCGTTATCCCAGGACCAATGAGTTGTAGATGGCGAAAAAAACACACAGCGAAGCGCTTCCCGAACCATCACCGGGCCAACCCCACCGAGCCGGCGATACCGAACGTATCGGCACCAGCAAGGTGACCTATCTGGCACCATTACCGCTGCCCACCGGCATGTCACCGGTAGATGTCAGTCAGGCTATCGGCAACCTGAATGATACCTGGCTTGATTATGGCGGCGGGCCACCTAATGTTTTTGGTTACCAATTGGCTATACTAGGGCCTTTATTCATTGTTTTTTTTAGTCTTGTGCTGATTCCCTTGCTGCTGATTTCAATCATGGACTGGCAGGGATATCGAATTCTGCTCGGCGTGGCAGTTTTCGGGGGGGGGGGCAATTTCCCTGATATCGTGGTGGACCATGCGAGGCATGCATCGGGAGCTCCTGGAGGCTACCCCCATCCGCTTCCATCGCCAGCGTCGCGAGGTGTGTTTTATCGTCAAAGAGCGGCGCCTGGGGGAGGAGGTCATACCCTGGGAGTCGCTGATGGCCTGGGCGGTGGAGGGGTATGGCGCGACCCAGTACGGTACTACCCGGCAGTATGGTCTTGGGATCGGCTATGCCCATCCCAAAACTGGCAAGTGGTTAAAGAGCGAGGGCCTGACGGCGGGCATGGCTCTCTCCCTCGGTGAGTGGGAAGTACTACGCGGCTATATGGAGTATGAGCTGCACAGCCTCGATGAAGTGCAGGATCCCCTCGGCCTGCGGGCTCCTGGCGACCCGCCCCACCAGGGCGTGCATACCATCCGCAATGCCCGCCGTAAGCTCCACCAGAGCCTACGTGAACGCCCCTCGCTCTGGCGCTATCTCTACGCGATAGGGTGGTACTTTATCAACGCCATGGCGTTGTGGACGCTGCCGGGATATCTGGCCGAACGGGAGCACCGGATCATCCAGCAGCAGCGGCCGCAGCTCAAGTTGCCCGAGGTGGAGGAGTGGTCCAGACCCCTCCCCGAGGAGCAGTGGGCCAAGCCCAGCGAGGAGCTGGTACGTCTGTCTGCAGAGGTACGGCGGATCCGCGAGCGCGACCCGCAGCGTCCTGTTGACGAGGTGTTCGCCGAGGCATATCGGCGCCAAGGGCTGGAAGCTTGATCTATGACGAAGAAGAGTGCGGGTCTGCCGCAGCCCGAGCTGTCTCAGCCTCACCATGCGGGGGATGTGCAGGCTATCCCTGGAGACCGTATTACTTATCTGGCGCCACTGCCCTTATCGACAGGTCAGCCGCCTCTGGATATGAGCAAGGCCGTCAGCGAGCTTAATGATACTTGGCTGGATGTCGGGGGGGGGTGGCCAAGTGTATCAGTATGGCAGACTATTACGGGGGGGGTATGCGGGATTGCATTGATGTGTATCTTGGTTCTTCCGGCGCTTATTTTTTTTTCTTATGCCGGCCATATCGTCTGAAAACTTTGTTATTTTATATAAGTTGTTTTTTGGAACAGGCATAATCGGTGGTCTAGCCATCTTATTGATATCATATCTCGGTTATTATGCTGGCATAAAGCGCTTGAAAAGCAGCATCCCCGTCCGCTTTAATCGCCAGCGCCGGGAAGTCTGTTTTACCCTTACCGATACGCAAGAAACCGTCTACGTGCCCTGGGAGTCCTTGATGGCCTGGGTGGTAGAGGCGCGTGGTGCCACCCAGTACGGCGTACAGCAGCAGTATGGCATGGGCGTCGGCTATGCCCACCCGGAGACGGGGCAGTGGCTAAAGCTCGAGTACATGACGGCGGGGCTGCCCCTGGCGATCAGCAACTGGGAAGCGATCCGTGCCTATATGGAGTATGAGGTCCACTCCCTTCATGAGATCCAGGATCCCCACCTGCCGCGAGGCAAGGACGACCCGCCTTGGGAAGGCGTGCATACCCTGCGAAATGCGCGCCGCCGGATGCGCGAGCGCCGGGCTAAGGGGGAAGTCGGGCCGATTTTTACGTTCTTCTGGTATGCCTACCACGTTGTCGAACTATGGAACCTGCCTGGCTACCTGACCGAGTGGGAAGCCAAGCGGTTGATGAAGAGTCGCCCCAAACTGCGCCCGGCAGAAGTAGAAGCGTGGTCCGAGCCTCTGCCCGAGGAGCAATGGGCCAAGCCCAGCGAGGAGTTGGTGAGGCTCTCCAACGAGGTGAGGCGGATCCGCGAGCGCGATCCGCAGCGTCCGGTCGACGAGGTGTTCGCCGAGGCGTATCGGCTGGAAGGGATCGAGGCCTAATGTCTAACCACGCGTAAAGAAACTCAATGTTAAACACCAGCCCCAAAGAGGCCCTGCCCCCGATGCGCTCAGGCGAGCGTGAAAGCCGCGCCGGGGGCGAGCAGTACTGCCTTAGCCCGTTACCGCTCCCTGCGGATAGCGAACACGGGGTGGACGTGGCGCATATCGATGTTCGCCATGATGACGTCACCATGGATATTCGCCAGGGTGCTAGCCCAGAATCCATGATGACCGCCGGACATATTGCTAGTGGGCTGTCAATATTGATGGCGTTTATAGTTTTTATTGTCTGGGCCACGGTTGGGGGATTTCCCCCTCCCTCCGTGGTGATTGCTTTGGCGGGGGGGGGGCTATATATCGGTCTGCTGTTCCCATTTATATTGGGTGTTGTATGGTTGAACCTAGTGCTGAAGCGAACTCCGCCGGTCCGCCTGAATCGTCAACGACGTGAAGTGGCCTTCGTTATTGAGCCTAAGAAGCGCTTCTGGTTACCTGCCCCCCATAACCTTTGGTTGACTTCCTTAATTGGAGCGATCGCCATGTGCACTGGGCTGATTGGGGCTGCTGAAGTAGAAAAATGGTGGCGGCTGCCGGAAGAGTCCTTCCCTGCTGCACTAGTGGCCATGCATATCTTGTCCATGGCCTTTTTCTTTGTTTATCCCCCGATCTACGATGCCATCTGCCGCCTCTTCAAGCGTGAGCGCCGCACGGTACTGGTGCCTTGGGAAGACGTCGTCGCGGTGTGCGGTTTCAATCCCAGCCTGGGGCCGGGGGCCATCACCGGTTTCGGATGGAACTTCGCCCTGTTGCCGCCCGATCCTGAGCGGCCGGGCTATACCCTGCCCGGGGCGGGGATTATGGTTGGCGTCGGCGGGCTGCCCGGGGCCCTGGCCCAGTGGGAGTACATCCGCCGCTTTATGGAAGAGGGCGCCGAGGCGATTACGCCCTCGGCCAAGGAGTGGGGTCTCGAGTGGTACGACGCCTACGTCGCCCGTGAAAAGGCGGCATGCGAACGCACCAACGACAAGGCCCGCTGGCGGCGCTTTCGGCGCAAGCGCCTGTGGGAGCAGGCCCGCTTCGCCCACTGGTACACCGAGTACCGCATGAAACACGTGCTGCCCAAGGCGGTCCCCAAGGGCTGGCTGGCAGAGTGGTCCAAGCCGCTACCCAAGGCGCAGTGGGCCAAGCCCTCTGCCGCCGTCACCGAGCTGAGCGAGCAGCTCCGCGCCGCCTATCAGCGCGGCGAAAAGTTTACCGAGATGGGCGATATCGAGAAGCGCTTTGGGGTCGAGGTGGCACCGCCTGCTCAGTCGGCCTATCGCTCACTGCCCTTTGCGGCGAATCTGTATTGATACTGACGCAACGCTAATGACGAGTCCTAACGTCGCGCCCAGCTGGTCGAGGCCGGCCAGGAAGTGCACCATAAGGGTGGCATGAGGTAGTGAGCGACTGACGCCTTGATGCCGAAGGCATCGAACGCACGATCTGCGCCCGGCTGCCATAATCCCTGTTTTCCTCGACGTTAGAGATCGCAATGTTATTTCTGATCATCGTATTTGCCCTGATTGGCCTCGCCGTAGGCGGCCCCATTGGTCTCCTGGTGGGCGGCGGCTTGGGCTGGTGGCTGGGGCGGCAGCTCAAACGCCGCTTGAGTGTTGCGCGAATGCGTATCCAAGAAGGCTTTCTGGAATCGATTTTTTCGGTGATGGGCTGCCTGTGCCAGGCGGACGGCAAGGTGACCGACGGCGAGCTGGGCGTTGCCGAAAAACTCTTCGATCAGATGCGTCTGCAAGGCGAGCAGCGAACCAGGGCACGCGCTGCGTTCGAGCGCGGCCGGGCCGATGACTTCGATCTAGACGCCGAGCTTGTCAGCGTGAATCGCCTCACCCGGCACCAGCCCGTAATGCGCCAGGTATTTCTGCAGGTACAGCTGTCGGCGATTGCGGCTGACGGCGTGCTGCATCCCGCAGAGCAGGAGATGATTCTGCGTGTGGCTCGTGGGGTGGGCTGTAGCGAGGCCGAAGTACAGCAAATCGAAGCCATGCTGCACGGCGCTGCCGCCAACTCGCAGGGCGCCAGCGAGGAAGCCCTTCACGATGCCTACCGGGTACTTGGGGTATCGGAAGACGCCAGCGACGCCGAAATTAAAAAAGCCTACCGGCGCCTGATGAGCCAGAACCATCCGGACAAACTGGCGGGCAAAGGGCTGCCTGAGAGCATGCGCGAGGTGGCCCAGGCGCGAACGAGCGAAATCAGCAACGCTCACGAGCGGATTCGCGCGGCCCGCGGCTGAACGCGTCTCGGTATTTGCCGTCAACGTTAGTCTTGGCGGAATTTATCCGCCTATGACAGCGCCAAAGGAGGATTGATGATCACGCTATACGGTTTCCCCTCATCCCGCTCGCTGCGGGCCGCCTGGACGCTGGAGGAGTTGGGCCTGGCGTATGTCTATCACTCGCTCGACATGATGGCGGGCGAGGGGCAGGGCGAGGCGCACCTATCACGCCATCCAGACGGCAAGGTGCCGGTGTTGGAAGATGGCGAACTGGTGCTGTTCGAGTCGCTGGCGATATGTCGCTACCTGGCCGAGCGCTATGGCGAAACCAGCGGTCTGCTGCCAGCCTCGCCGGTCGAGCGGGCGCAGGTCAACCAGTGGTTGAGTTTCGTTGTCAGTGAGCTGGAGCAGCCGCTATGGACCCAGGCCAAGCATAAGTTCGCACTGCCTGACGAACGCCGCGTGCCGGCGATTCTGCCCACCGCATCCTGGGAGTTCCAGCGTGCCTTGGCGGCCCTGCAGAGGCGATTCAGCGGAGACGACTGGCTGGTAGGCGGGCGCTTTACCCTGGCCGATATATTCGTGGGACATACCCTGAGCTGGGGCGTGAAGTTCAAGAATCGCCTGCCGCTGGAGCTCGAGGCGTATCGCGAACGCTGCATGTCGCGCCCGGCGCTGTCGCGGGCCATCGAGCGCGAGAAGCCGGTGGCGGAGTAAGAGTGAGGGCAGAGTTCCCCGGGATAGGGGGGTAAAGTGAAACCGGGCCTGGCAGGCCCGGTTTTCGTTTCACTTCACTTGATGGCGACGGGATTCACCGGGGAGCCGGAACCTTGCATCATCTTGAGCGGTGCGGCGACTAACAGGAAACTGTACTGACCATCCTCGGCGCTATCCTCGGCCAGGTCGTCCAGCCACCAGATTTCTGTCAGCACCACGCCCATATCCCGCATCAGGGCGCCATGCAGAGGAATGACAAATGTTTCGCCGTCGATCTCCTGGGCGACTTTCTCTATTGCCAGGTTGTCCGACGCGATGGCGGGAATCTCCAGCTCGTCTATCCACTGCAGAAGCTCCAGGCTGTAGCACAGCCCCGGCTCTGTCATGGCGTCCCAGGCGGCATCCGGTTCTTCATCCCAGTAGCGTGCGATGGACCCGGTGCGAATGACCAGGATGTCGCGTGGATTGATGGTGGTGCCCTGGGCGTCTGCCGTGGCCTTCAGATCATCAAGGTGTATGCAGGTGTCGGGCGCCAGTCGATGATGCTCGCCGCTGCCCATGTGACGGCCGACATCCAGCAACACGCCACGACCCACGATGCCCTTCTCACCGATGGCCCCTACGTCGCCGTGTGCATGGCCGTGTATGGTGCTTTGCGCGCTTTCACCGCCGTAGACCTGGTCGCCGTACCAGCCATGGGCGAGGCCATCCACATGGGTCGTGCCTTGCAGGTACATGAAGACCACATCGTCCGAGTATTTGACCCCGCCCGCCAGTGGGTCGGCTTTGCCCGACGAGTAGAGGCCTTCATCCTGGGACATGTAGTGCTGGGTCGGGATACGTCCCGGAAAAACGGGGCCGTCACCGGAGGTCATGGGCACTTGCAGGGTAAAGGTCTTGCCGCTGCGCACTGCGCCGACCGCCTCCAGCACTTCAGCGTCGCCCAGGTAGTTCAAGGCCCCGACCTGATCCGCTTCGCCCCATTTTCCCCAGTTGGAGGGGGCATCCCGCTGGAGTGTTTCCATGGAGGGTTGGGCGACGGCTGTTTGAGTTGCCAGAGTGAGTCCGGCCGCTACGACACCCATGGCAACCGTCAGGTTAGATCTGTTGTTTTGCATGGCGCTCTCCTTGTTCGACTTGTTGTTGTCACGCTCACCGGAGGAGCGCGAATTGCGCTCCAATCAGGTCTGAGTCTTTCAGTGGCGGGGCCAAGCGATAGATCAATCGAATACGATGATCTGCCGTACCGCCTTGCCTGCCGCCAGCTTCTCGAAGCCGTCGTTGATCTGGTCCAGGGTCAGGGTGTCGCTAAGTAACTTATCCACAGGGAGTCTGCCCTGGCGGAACAGGGCAATGTAGCGGGCGACATCGCGGACCGGCACGCAGCTGCCGACATAGCTGCCCTTCAGGGTGCGCTCTTCCGCCACCAGGCTGACTTGCTGAATGGCAACCTTCTTGTCGGGGTGTGGCAGGCCGCCGGTCACCGTAATGCCGCCACGGCGCGTGACCTGATAGGCGAACTCGAGGGCTTTCTCTGAGCCGGCCATCTCGATGGCACAGTCGACGCCACCGTTGGTCAACGCCTTGATCTTGTCGACGCAGCCCGCTTCGCCGCTGTTGAAGGCATGGGTGGCGCCCAGCTCCCTGGCCAGCGCCAGCTTGTCCTCATCGAGATCGATGGCGATCACCTCGGAGGCGCCCGCCACCAGTGCGCCGAGCACGCTATTGAGCCCGACGCCCCCCAGGCCGACCACGGCGACCGTGTGGCCGGCCTTGATCTCTGCCGAGTTGATCGCCGCACCGACCCCGGTCAGCACCGCGCAGCCGAACAGCGCGGCGTGATGCAGCGGCAGGTCCGAGTCGACCTTGACCAGGGAGTGGCGGGACAGCACCGCGTGGTCGGCAAAGGCCGAGACGCCGATATGGTGATGGACATCGCTACCGTCCGCCCGGTGCAGGCGGCGCTCGCCGCTGGCCAGGGTGCCGGCATTGTTGGTCTTTGCCGCCGGCTCGCAAAGGGCGGGGCGCCCTTCGGCGCAGGGCGAGCAGTGACCGCAGCTGGGCACGAACACGGTCACCACGTGATCGCCGACCTGCAGGTCGTGCACCCCGTTACCCACGGCCTTGACGATGCCGGCGGCCTCGTGGCCCAGCACCATGGGCACCGGGCGCGGTCGGTTGCCGTCGATGACCGAGAGGTCGGAATGACACAGGCCGGCGGCCTTGATCTGTACCAGGACTTCGTTGTCGCCGGGCGGGTCCAGTTCCAGCTCCTCGATCACCAGCGGCTGGTTGCCCTGATAGGGACGCTGGGCGCCGGTGGCCTGCAGTACCGCAGCACGTATTTTCATGGCTGACTCCTTGTTGTTGTCAGGCGGGGTGTTGGTGGCTAGCGGGTGCGGCGGGCGCCTTGCGCCCAAAGGCAACGGCACCCCGCTCGATGCGCCAGGTCTGGTCGACCAGGCCGGCGGAATGGCTGTCGTCGGACTCCGCGATCAGCACCGTCAGGCCTTCGCCGCGCAGGTCGCCGATGACAGACGTAAGGCGCTGTGCCAGTACCGGCGCCACGCCTTCGAAGGGCTCATCGAGCAGGATCAGTTCACGGCCGGGAATCAGTGCGCGGCCCAGGGCCACCAGCTTTTGCTGGCCGCCGGAGAGCTGTAGCGCCTTGCGCTCACCGAAGTCGGCAATTTCCGGCATCAGCGAATAGACCCATGCCAGCCGTTTCTCGCCGTCGCTGATGTGATTGGCCCATGCCGGCATCAACAGGTTTTCGGTCACCGTCAGCTCGGGGATGAGCCGTCGGTCCTCGGGCATGTAGCTGATCTGCAGCTTGGCGCGCCGATGGGGAGCCAATTGAGTCAGCTCCTCTCCCTTGAAGCGGATGGAGCCGGATGTTGCCGGCAGCAGGCCCATGATGGCGCGGATCAGGGTCGTCTTGCCGGCACCGTTGTGACCGATCAGGCCGGCCATCTGCCCGGTGGGAATGGTCAGGTCGATATCTCGCAGAATGGCGATGCGATCGATCGAGACATTGAGGTTGGCGATCTCCAGGCTCATGTCAAACGTCCCCCTGTTCGGTTGCCGTGCTGGTGTGGCGCCGCTTGCCGGTGACCAGCGTCTGTACCTGTTCGTCGGCCAGCACCTCCTCGACCGGACCATCCTTGATCACCACGCCGCTGGCGAAGGCCATCACCCGGGTGACGTATTTCTGTACGATCTCCATGTCGTGCTCGACGAAGAGCACCGTCAGGCTGCGCCGCTTGACGATTTCCATCACCGTATCCATCAGCGCATGTTTCTCCTCCATGCTGACCCCGCTGGTGGGCTCATCCAGCAGCAGCATTTTGGGGTTGCCGAGCATGGCAATGGCGATGTCGAGCAACTTGCGGGCCCCTTGAGGCATTGCGGTGACCATCTCATCGCGATACTGGGTGATGCCCATCTGCTCGAGGATGTCGTCCGCGGCGGCAAGTCGCTTTGCGGTGCGGACCGGGCGCAGCATTTGCAGGTGATCGTTCTGGGCGGCCGACAGGGCGATGGCCAGGTTGTCGATTACGGGGAGTTCGAGAAACAGCTGGGGAATCTGGAAGGAGCGAGCCAGCCCCTCGCGCATCAGCTTGCGCGGCCCCAGGCCCTTGATCGCCCGCCCATTGAAGAAGATGCTGCCTTCCGAGGGCGGCAGGTAGCCGGTGACCATGTTGATGAAGGTGGTCTTGCCGGCGCCGTTGGCACCGATCACACCGACAATCTCACCCTGGGTGATGGTCACGTTGATATCTTCTGCAGCCGTCACCGCCCCGAAGTAGCGGGAGAGCCCTTGTGTCTTGAGAATCTCGGTCATGGGGCGGTTCTCCTGTGGCGGGTGAACAGGCTCCAGATCCCCTTGGGCAGGAACAGGATGATCAGCAGCAGCACGATGCCCAGGATCATTTGCCAGGTGTGGGGCATGAACTCCACCGCGTAGGTGCGCACCAGGGCGAAGAGCATGGCGGCGATGAAGGCTGCGGCCACGTGGCCGGTACCGCCCAGCAGCGCGATGAAGACGAACTCACCGGAAATCGTCCAGTAGGCCATTTCGGGGTCGACGTGGCCGGCAGCCAGTGCCGTCAGCGAACCGCCTATGGCACCGATGGCTGCGGCCAGTACGTAGTTGATGTAGAGCACCTGGCGGCGTGAGATGCCCATGTATTCGACGCGCACCTCGTTCTCGCGGATGGCCTCGCAGGCCAGGCCGATGCTGGACTGGAAGAAGCGATTGAGAAACAGCGCGACCAGCAAGCCGAGGACCAGCGCGAGCCAGAACACGCCCATGCCGGACTCCGGCACCCAGCCGAGCAGGGACCACTGCACCACGCTGAAGCCGTCGGTGCTGCCCAGGTTGTGGCTCTTGACCAGTACGCCGAACAGGATCATCGAGAACGCCATGGTCAGCATGGCGAAGAATATCTCTCGGTAGCGGGTCAGCAGGAGACCGAGAATCATCGCCAGCGCGGTCGAGGCCAGTACGCCCAGGAGAATCAGCAGCAGGGCGTCCTGAATGCCCCAGAAGCGCCCCCCCATGCCTACCGCATAGCCGCCGATACAGAAGAACAGCCCCTGACCGAAAGAGACCAGCCCGGAGCGCATCAGCATGACCACCCCCAGCACCACCAGCGCCTTGGCGACCGCCAGCGTGGTGGTGAAGACCAGCCAGTTGGGGCTCATCAAGCCGGCCAGGCCAATGGCCACGGCGGCGGCAATCATCAGGGCTTCGGATTTCTGGAGACTCATCAGATTTTCCTCGCGATTGCCTGGCCGAACAGGCCGTTGGGCCGAAAGATCAGCACCCCGGCCATGACGGCGTAGATGATGAACAGCTCGAACTGGGGCATGGTGTGGATCGAGGTGGCCCGTGCCAGCCCGACGATGATGGCACCCGCTGCCGCACCGGTAATGCTGCCGAGTCCGCCGGTGACCACCACCGCAAAGGCCAGTACGATCACCTCGATACCGATACCCGGCACCACGGAGATGATCGGCGCGGTGATACCCCCGGCGACCGCGCCGAGGGTGGCGCCGATAACGAAGGTAATGGTGAACATGCGGCGCACGTTGACGCCCATGGCCTCCGAGACTTCCCGGTCGTGGATGATGGAGCGCAGGATCTTGCCGGTGTGGGTGCGCTCCAGCCAGAACCACAGGCCAAGGCCGATGACGGCGGACAGGCACAACACCATGATGTCGTAGCCGGAGACCGTCAGGACGTCGATCTCCACTCGCCCCATGGCGGCGTAGGGCTGCCAGGCGAAATAGGGGGTCGTGCCCCACAGCAGCTTCATCACATCTTCGAGGATCAGCAGGATCGCGAAGGTGACGATCAGCATGAGTATCTCGTCGCGGCCGTACATCAGCCGCAGGATGCCGCGCTCGATCAGCAACCCACTGATGGCGCCGATGAGCAGGGCGCAGCTGGCCAGAATGGCGAAGGCCATCCATAGCTGGCTGCCGCCCCCTGCGTAGTACCAGCCAATGGCCGAAGCCGCTGCATAGGCGCCCAGGGCATAGAGACTGCCGTGGGCCATGTTCAGAATTCTCATGACGCCATAGATGACGGTCAGGCCTGCCGCCACCAGGAAGAGCCATGAGGCATAGATGAAACCGTCGATCAGTATTGCCCAGACCGTTAACATCTCGCGTGCTCCTGTTATCGGTTAGGAATCACTGCGGCGTTCGGCGCCATGCCTCTGGCCACTGCAAGTGGCGGCACGGGCGCAGACGTATCAACAGAGGTGCAGTGACTCCCGGTGGCCGGCAACCCGAAGGTTGCCGGCAGCGGAGAGTGTCAGTCGCACTGGGCGCCAGGGAAGCCGGCCTCGATCCACTCCTGGGCGTTCTGGCCGTCGGGTGCGGAGACGCACTCGCCGCGGTAGGAGCGCACGTTACGCAGCTCGGCTCCTTCACCCGGGGTGTAGTGGTACTCGCCGTAGAGCATGTCCTGCATGGCCTGGTGGCCACCGGCCAGGGCCATGCGCACGGTGCCGCTGACGGATTCGAACTCGGCCCCTTTCAGGGTGCTGGCAAGCTGCTCGCTGGTGGGTATCCCGTCGGCGCCGGAATTGTCGGCGGCAAACTTCAGGGCAAGGATGGCCTGGGCCATTTTCGAGGTGGGATAGCTGGGCTTGGTGCCGTGCTCGGCTTCGTAGGCTTCGTTGAACCACTCGCTCAGCGCGTTTTCCGGCATGAAGGCGCCGAAGGGGCCACGTCCACCCAGGATGGTGCCGTTGGGTGCCTGCCCCTCGAAGCGATGCAGCCCGGATTCACCGGTGGTCAGGATCGCGGTTGCCTGGCCCAGCAGGCCACGGGAATTGGCCTGGGAGACGAAGGACTCCATGTCGCCGCCCCACATGCTGGAATGGACGATCTCGGGTCGGCGGGTCTGCAGGGCGGAGATCTCGCTGCCGTAGCTGCCGGAGAAGAGCTGTGGCGTCTGGTTGTTGACCATCTCGGCGTCCGGCATCAGCTGCTCCATGGAGAGCGTGAAGTCGAGCCAGGAGTCCTGCCCCCAGGCGTAGTTCTGCTGGATGCCGGCGACACGCGTGACGTCGGGGTGGATGTCCTGCAGGTAGCGCGCTGCACCCACGTTGTCGGCGACGGCATCGAGGCCGGTGCGGAAGAAGTAGGTGGGGTTGTCGAGTTCCTCGAACATGCGCGGGGTGCCGCAGTCGAAGGCGATGGTGAAGGTCCGCAGCTCTTCTGCCACGGGGCCGACGGCCAGGCAGTCGCCGCTGGAAATATAGCCGATCACCGCATTCACGTTCTGGCGCTCTACCAGGTTGCGGTACTCCTCGACCTGCTGGGTGGGCCCGCCGGCTTCGTCGACGACCACGGATTCCAGCTGCAAGCCGTTGATGCCCGGGGTGTCGTAGGGCGGGGGAAGCTCCCCGGCGTTGATCGCCTTGATCACGGTTTCCGCCGCCTGGGCGGCGGGAACGCCAAAGGGCCCCGAGGCGCCGCCGGAGAGGAAGGTGACCAGGCCGACCTTGAAGGTCTCTTCTGCCTGGACTGTCGCGCTGATACCCATCATCCCCGCCGAGGCGATGGCCGCGGCGACGGTGGTGCTGAGCAGAGTACGCTTCAAGATGCTGGGTTGAGTGGCGTGCTTCATGGTTCTACTCCTGGGTTGTTGTTGTGTGCCATGTGGCGTTGTTGTGTTCTGCGGTGCGTTGTTGTCTTGCAAGGTGCTGGTGGAGCTTGAAGTAAACGGCGGAGGGGCTAGCCACCACCGGGTGTGCCGCGTCGCCTCTCGATGAGAGCCGGCGAGGGTTTCAGGGACTCGGCGTCGTAGACCTTCCAGTTCCCCAGCACCACCTGGGCGGGGGGATAATCCTCACTGGGCACCGGCGTGCCGATGGCCTGGGCCTGGATGATCTGGTGGGTCTCGGCGTCGATGTAGGAGACGTAGCCTTCCGGGTCCTTGGGCAAGTGGATCTCGAGGCCTTTCAGCGCCTCGACCATCGCCTCGGTGTCTGTCACGTCACCGGCCAGGGTGATGGCCTTGGCGACGGTGAGGATGCCGGCCCAGGCACCCTGGGCCGAATAGTTGGGGTAGCGGCCGGAGCGCTCGTGGAACCTCTCCACGAATTGGCGGTTCAGCGCCGTCGGTGGCCAATTGACGTGGTGGCGTGCGGAGAGAATCAGGCCTTCCGGCGGCGTGTCGCCGAGGGCCACCAGGGTCTCGTAGTCGCCGCCGGTATCGAAGTTGGCCACCCGCATCAGGCTGAACAGGCGGGTCGTGCGGGCCTGGTCGATGAAGGCGGTGAAATCCCCGCCCCACAGCGCGACCACCAGCACGTCCGGCGGTGACTCGAGCAGCGACTGGATATAGAGGGAGTAATCCGGCTCGTAGAGTTTCGGCCAATAGCTGCCGGTGACCTGGTAGTCGACGTCATAGAGCTCAAAGGCTTCCTGCAGATCGCGCCAGGCGACGCGGCCGTACTCGTAGTCGGGGCCGAGGAAGGCAATCTTGCTCCAGCCTTCCTGCTGCTGGAGCTCCTGCAGGTACTTCGCACCGGCCGCCTGGGAGTGCCAGGTATCGCTGGAGACCCTGAAGTAGTAGCGATGCCCCTCCTCAAGCGCTGCGCGGGAGGAGGCGTGGTCGGTGCCGATGAGGATGGTCTTGCGCTGCCGCGCCAGGCGGCTGACGGCCATGCCGACGCCGGAGCTGACCATGCCGCAGAGAATGTTGGCGCTATCCTGCTCGATGAAGTCCTCGGCCATGCGTACCGCGAAGGAGGCCTTGGAGCGGGAGTCATCGACGATGACCCGCAGGCGCGGCGCCGCCGGGTCGGTGGCCAGCTCGTCGAGGGCCATGCGGATCGCGACGATACTGTCCCGCCCGTAGCTGGCGGAGCGCCCGGTCATCGGATACAGGCAGGCGATGGTGGCGTCGGCGTCTGCGGCGTCCGCCCCCAGTTCCACCCGTCCCACCGAGGTCGTCTCGTTCATGGCCTCTGTGCCATGGGCGGCAGGCAGGCCATACAGGGCCAGCATCAGGGTGGTGGCGAAAACGCGAGCGCCCTGTGCGGAGCGCAGGCGATTTATCAGTCCCGGCAAGGTTGCCTCCTGGACCGGTTGAGTCCGGCGTGTGGTCGTAGATTGTTGTTATAAACCTGCTGGTCTATAGCATGAGCAATAAGCGTGCCATGCCGAGAGAGCCCCATCTCCGGGGCGCTCTCGGCCACAGCGGTACGAGAAGTGAGCGGATAGCGCTCGTCAGCGCGAGAGGGTGAGCGGTTACCGCTCGGCCAGGATCTTCGGCCAGGCGAGAGCCTTCGGCTAGCCCAGGCCCAGGCGTTGCAGGCGGCGCTTGAAGGCGTGGCGCGACAGCCCCAGCTGCTGGGCGGCCTGGCCCTTGTGGCCACCGGTCTTGTCGAGCGCATCGAGTACCAGCTGCCGCTCGGTACTCTGCAGGCGCTCGCCGAGAGAGGGGTCGTGAGCCTGATCGCTCGCTGCCGGGCCTTGATGGAACTCGGTGGGTAGCTGGCCGGGGCGAATCCGCTGGCCGGGATACAGGATGGTCAGGCGCTCGACCAGGTTGCGCAGCTCCCGCACATTGCCCGGCCAGCTATAGGCGGTCAGCAGGTCGAGCGTCTCCCTGGGCACGGTGATGGGGCGGCAACCTTCCTCCCGGGCCTGGGCGTCGATAAAGACATGCAGCAGCTCTTCGATGTCCGCGCCCCGTTCGCGTAGCGGGGGGATGGAGAGTTCAATGACATTGAGGCGGAAGAACAGGTCCTCCCGGAAGTGCCCGTTGCGGACTTCGGCTTCCAGTGAGCGGTTGGTGGCGGCGATGACTCGGGCATCGGCGGTATGGCTGGCAGACCCACCCACCGGTCGGTAATCGCCATTCTCGAGGAAATGCAGGAACTTGGCCTGGAGGGGCAGGGGCAACTCGCCGATCTCGTCCAGGAACAGCGTGCCACCATGGGCAAGGGCCACCAGGCCGGATCGCTTCTGATGCGCGCCTGTGTAAGCCCCCTTCTCTGCACCGAACAGCTCCGCCTCGATCAACTGCTCCGGCAGGGCGGCGCAGTTGATCTCCACAAAGGCGTTGTCGCTGCGCGGGCTCTGGTCGTGGATGGCCCTGGCTACCACGGCCTTGCCGGTGCCGGACTCGCCCAGCAGCAGGATGCGGCCGGCACTGCTGCCGGCGATGCGCTGGATGGTCTGCCAGAGCTGCTGCATGGCATCGCTGCTCCCCACCAGCCCCGAGGAGGAGGCGCCACGGCTACGGTGGTAGGCCAGCTCATCGCGTAGCTGAGTGCGCTCGGTAATGGCGCCGACGAGATGCAGCAGCTCGTCCAGGGCAAAGGGCTTGGTCAGGTAGTCGGTGGCGCCGGCCTTGACGGCCTGCACGGCGGCTCGCGTATCGCCATGGGCCGACACCATCACCACCGGCAGCGCCGGGTAAAGGCGGGCGGCGGTATCGAGCACCTCCATGCCGCTCATCTTCGGCAGCCGCAGATCCAGCAGCATCAGCCCTGGCTGGGCGTCCGCCAGTGCGGTGAGGGCCGCTTCGCCGGAATGGGCGCTGCGGGTGGTGAAGCCGGCTTCTTCCAGGGCGAATGTCAGCGAACGGACGAAGCTCTTTTCGTCATCGACGATCAGGATATCTGTGTGCATGGCGTTTTCTGATTGTTGCTCTTTTTATGGTAGTGGCACTACGAATTCTGCGGTGCTGACTCCTGCTGTGCGATGGCGTCGACCGGCCCCAGGGGAAGTCTCATGGATACGGTCGTGCCCTTTCCCGGTGTGCTATGGATCTCCAGCCTGCCACCGTTCAGTTCTATCAGTTGACGGGTAATGCTCAAGCCGAGCCCCGTGCCTTCCTGGCGAGTGGTGAAGAACGGCTCCATCACCTGGGCCAGGATCGTCTCATCCATGCCGCAGCCGTCGTCGATGATCGCTATCGTCACGCTGTCACCGCTGGGAAACGCCTTCAGCTGCACCTGGCAGCCCGGCTCGCACGCCTGGATGGCATTGGCGACCAGGTTGACCAGGCACTGGATCACCTGGTCCGGGCTGGCATAGACGGCGAGGCACGGATTGCCACTGACGGTGACGGCAACGCCCCGCCTGTCGGCAAGGCCGGAGGTCAAGATGGAAGCGTGCCTGAATACCTGGCCGATCGCCACGGCTTGCGGCTCACCGGCGACCGGCCGGCCGTAATCCAGCAGGTCGCCGACGACCCGGTTGAGCCGGTCGATCTCTTCTTCCACGGATATCAGCAGGTCCCGGCGCCGGCTGTCCGGCTCGCCCTTCTCCAGGGCCTGCACCGTCAGCTTGATCGTTGCCAGCGGGTTGCGCACCTCATGGGCCACGCCAGTGGCGAATTCGCCCAGCACCGCCATCTTCTCCGCCTGTACGGTTCGCTCGATCATCTCCTGCAATCGGTCGGCCATGGCGTTGAAGGCATGGGCGACCACATCGATCTCATCCTTGTCGTTGCGTGGGGTCACCAGCCGGAAGTGCAGGTTGCCGGAGGCGAAGGCTTCGGCCCCTGCGACCAGTCGGCTCACCCGCCGGCGCAGGCTTCTGGCCAACGCCCAGAACAGGGCGACGATGCCGAGCGCCATCACGCCGGCAAGCGCATACAGGCCGAACTGTGCGTTACGTAGCGGGCTGAGAATGTCTCCGGCGGACACCAGATAGTCAATGCGCCAGCCGGGCAGCACTTCCGGGCCGGTCCGCAGCCCTTCCGGTTCGCTGATCTTGAGGTTCCCCGTCGGGTCCAGCAGGTCGCCGGCAGGGGTTCTCAGGAACGGCCGTAGCACGCCGGCCAGGCTTTCGGTGCGCATCAGTTCGGTCAGGGAAGCCAGGCGCACATGAAGCGCTATCGCACCGTCGCTGCTCTGGCCGGCGATATCCCGCAGCGGCTGGCGGATGAGCAGCCAGCCGGGGCCGGCGCCCGAGGTCAGGCTCGGGCCGATGATCTCGCTGGTGCCCAGATAGACGGAAGGCAGCTCGCGGATTGACCAGTTGTCGCGGCCCCAGTAGGGCTGCCCGGATGCCGCCTGCCCGGGGATCACCTCGGACAGTCTGTCGTTGGCGTCGAAGAACAGAATGCCATAGAGGTCGGGCGCGTCGGCTTCTACCCGTACGAGCTCCTGCAGGCCTTCCGGCACCGCATCGCTGTAGAGCAGGTACAGGGGCATGGAGGGGTGGGTCGAAAGGGTTTCGAGCTGGTAGATGCGGTTCTCGATGAAGTTGGTCAGCCGGTTGGCCGTGCCTGCCACCTGGGCTTCCAGCCGTTCACCGGCCAGGCGCTCCGTGACCGAATCCGCGACCGTGGCATAGAGCGCGCTCAGCACCGCCACCGAACCGATCATCAGTGTCAGCGACAGGAAGGAGTAGCGACCAACCAGACTGAGCCGAGGCTTCATGCGAATCCTTTGTTGTTGTTGTGAGCTGTGCTTTCCCCATGTTTTACACGAAAGAAGCCATCTTCATGAAGCGCAAGATTTTCCCCTGCGTTTCCTGCCTTGCGGACCATGGTCGCCTACCCGGCAAGAGAGGGCGCTCAGCAAGCGCAGGCACTTTTCGGACAAAGCCTAGGCCCCAAACGGCAGCACCGCGGCGTACACTGCGAAGTAGTGGCAGGTGCTGCCGCCCAGCACGAACAGATGCCAGATGGCGTGGTTGAAGGGGATCGCGCTGATGGCGAAGAAGATCACGCCGAGGGTGTAGGTGATACCGCCTGCTGCGAGCAGGGCGATGCCGGCGGTGGGCAGGCTGGCGCTCATCTCGCCGCTGGCAAAGACGATCAGCCAGCCCATGACCAGGTAGATCGTCACCCGCAGGACGGTGAAGCGGTGGGGCCAGGCGAGCTTGCAGGCAATACCGGCCAGCGCCAGGCCCCAGACGATGGCGAACAGCGTCCAGCCGGTGGGGCCGCGCATGTTGACCAGCAGGAAGGGGGTGTAGGTGCCGGCGATCAGCAGATAGATGGCGCAGTGGTCGAGGTGCTGGAAGATGCGCTTGAGGCGCGGTTTACGAACGCCGTGGTAGAGCGTCGAGATGGCGTAGAGCAGTATCAGGGTAACGCCGTAGAAGCTGATGCCGACGACCTTCCACGGGTCGACGTGGGCAGCCAGGCTGGCCATCACGATCAATACCACGACCCCGACCAAGCTCAGCACTGCGCCGATGCCGTGACTGACGCTGTTGAGCAGCTCCTCGACGTTGCTGTGGTGCTGCGGGGTGACGTGTGGCGTGGCTCGAGACATTGGCTGCACTCTGTCGGGTGGATACCCGATACCGGTACGCGGCTCAGCGCTTGCGGTCGATATCCACGTCGCTGGCCTGGGTGAAATCACCCAGTGCCATCATATGCCCCAGTTTGCCAGCTTTGGTGGCCAGGTACTGTTCGTTGTGCGGATTTAGGCCAGTGGTCAGCGGCTGGCGTTCGCTGATGGTCACGCCGTCGCGGGTCAGCGCCTCGACCTTGCGCGGGTTGTTGGTCATCAGCTTGAGCGAGGCCACGCCCAGGTGCTCGAGCATCGGCACGCAGAGGTCGTAGCGGCGCATGTCGGCGCCGAAGCCGAGTCGCTCGTTGGCTTCGACGGTGTCGGCGCCCTGGTCCTGCAGGTGGTAGGCGCGGATCTTGTTGAGCAGGCCGATGCCGCGGCCCTCCTGGCGCAGGTAGAGCAGTACGCCGCGGCCTTCGGCGGCGATGCGCTTGAGCGCCTCCTGGAGCTGGTAGCCGCAGTCGCAGCGCATCGAGAACAGGGCATCGCCGGTCAGGCACTCCGAGTGCACCCGGCCCAGCACCGGGGCACCGTCGTCGATCTCACCAAGCGTCAGGGCGATATGATCCTTGCCGGTGGCGTCGTCTTCGAAGCCATGCATGGTGAAGGTGGCCCAGGGGGTGGGCAGCTGGGAGGCGGCGATGAAGCGAATCGACACGGAGAACCTCGATGCAATGACGGCGGCCTGGCCGGCGAGTGATCAACTATTCTAACAGCTTCGGCCAGGGGGCTCACGACGCGATGAATAATGCCTATAGGTGGGGGGTGAGCGGTCCGTAATCAAGCCGCGAGCGGCGGCTTTGGGTACAATGCGGGCAAATTCGTCATGATAGAGCCCCCCCATGGAACTGCAAAACGATCGCTTCCTGCGCGCCCTGGCCCGTCAGCCGGTGGATCGCACCCCGGTATGGATGATGCGCCAGGCCGGCCGCTACCTCCCCGAGTACCGCGCTTCGCGCGCTGATGCCGGCAGCTTCATGGATCTTTGCCGTAACCAGGATCTGGCCTGCGAGGTGACCCTGCAGCCGCTGGAGCGCTACCCGCTGGATGCCGCCATCCTGTTCTCGGACATCCTCACCATCCCTGACGCCATGGGCCTGGGGCTCTACTTCGAGACCGGCGAAGGGCCGAAATTCCGTAACCCGGTGCGCACTGCCGAGGCGGTGGCCGCGCTCAAGGCGCCGGATGCCGAGCGCGACCTCGACTATGTAATGAATGCGGTGCGCACCATTCGCCGCGAGCTCAACGGGCGGATGCCGCTGATCGGCTTTTCCGGCAGCCCCTGGACGCTGGCCACCTATATGGTCGAGGGCGCCTCGAGCAAGGATTTTCGCCATGTGAAGTCGATGCTCTACGGCAACCCTGACACCATGCATCAGCTGCTCGATACCCTGGCCACGGCAGTCACCGACTACCTGAACGCCCAGATTCGCGCCGGTGCCCAGGCGGTGCAGATCTTCGATACCTGGGGCGGTGTGCTGTCGACGCCGGCCTATCTGGAGTTCTCGCTGCGCTACATGGAGCAGATCGTCGCCGGGCTGATTCGCGAGCACGACGGCCGCCGGGTGCCGGTGATCCTGTTCACCAAGAATGGCGGCCAGTGGCTGGAGCAGATCGCCAGCGCCGGCAGCGATGCGGTAGGCCTGGACTGGACCACCGAGCTCTCCGATGCGCGGGCCCGGGTCGGCCACCGCGTCGCCCTGCAGGGCAACCTCGACCCCAACGTGCTGTTTGCCAAGCCGCCGGCGATTCGCGCCGAGGTGGCGCGAGTGCTGGATAGCTTCGGACCGGGCGAGGGCCATATCTTCAACCTCGGCCACGGTATCAGCCAGTTTACCGACCCGGACCACGTCACCGCTTTCATGGAAGCGCTGCACGAGTTGAGCCCGGCGTACCATCAGGGCAGCTGAGATGTACGTTGGCGAGCTGCTGCGTCGCTGGCATGAGCGTCGCCGGCTGTGGCTGGTATTGGCGCTGCTGGCGGCGCTGGTAATTGCCGTGGGGAGCCTGACGCCGGGCAGCGAGATGCCCCAGCGGCTGCCGTGGGACAAGTTCAACCACTTCGTCGGCTACGGTGGGCTGGCTGCACTGGTGTCGCTGGCCGGCGTTCGCCCGCTGCGCGCCTTTGCCATGGCGGTGGCCTATGGCATCGCGATCGAGTATGCCCAGATTCCGGTGCCCGGGCGCAGCGGCGGCGATGGCTGGGACATCCTGGCCAATACCCTGGGCGCCGGCTGCGCCTTACTGCTGCTGGTTTGGCTGCGACGGCGCCTGCTGGGGACGGATTGAGGCCAGACAGCCCCGCTGCCGGGACGAGTCCTTGATGGTGCACACGACACCTGTGGTGTTGAGTAATGCACTACGCAGGTGCATGAAAAGAGAGGCGATTTTCGGCGATACCCGGCGCTTGAGCGTAAGATCCGGCGTTTTGCCTGCTTTTTCTGCGTTGAATAAATGTTATTTCCGGTTACTGCGCGTGTTGGAACACTCTTTGCTATGGTCTTGGCACATGCTTTTAAAACGCATGTCCCAATATATTGACCACTACGCGAGGGGATCCTCCATGTCGTACAAGAACAACAAGCTGGTACTGCTGACGTCGGCCACGGTACTGGCAGTGGGTGCAAGCGCGATGGCCTCGGCCTCGACGCTGGAAGATACGGTCGAGCGTGGCGCCGTGCAGTGTGGTGTGAGTGACGGCCTGCCGGGCTTCTCGTCGCCGGATGACGACGGCGAGTGGCAGGGCCTGGACGTCGACGTGTGCCGCGCAGTGGCCGCCGCCGTGTTTGGCGATGCCGAGGCCGTGCGCTATGTACCGCTGAACGCCGTCGAGCGCTTCACCGCGCTGCAGTCTGGGGAAGTGGACGTGCTGTCGCGTAACACCACCTGGACCACTACCCGCGATACCACGCTGGGCATCAACTTCACCGGCGTTACCTTCTACGACGGCCAGGGCTTCCTGGTGTCGTCCGACCTGGGTATTTCCAGCGCCACGGAGCTCGACGGCGCCGCGGTCTGCGTGCAGTCCGGTACTACCACCGAACTCAACCTGGCCGACTACTTCCGTGCCAACGGCATGGAGTTCGACCCCATCGTCTTCGATACCTCCGAGCAGACCGTGGGCGGCTTCGAAGCCGGTCGCTGTGACGTGCTGACCTCGGATACCTCGCAGCTGGCCGCGCTGCGCATCCAACTCGATAACCCGGACGGTGCCATGGTGCTGCCGGAGATCATCTCCAAGGAGCCGCTCGGTCCGGCCGTGCGCCAGGGCGATGACCAGTGGTTCAACGTCGTCAAGTGGTCGCTGTTCGCCATGCTCAACGCCGAAGAGCTGGGCGTGAGCAGCGACAACGTCGACGAGATGCTGGGTTCCGACGATCCGGACATCGCTCGCCTGCTGGGTGAAGATGGCAACTACGGCGAGGGTATGGGTCTCGAGGCCGACTGGGCCTACCACATCATCAGCCAGGTCGGTAACTACGCCGAGAGCTTCGATCGTAACGTGGGGATGGACTCTCCGCTGCAGATCGAACGCGGCATCAACGCTCTGTGGACCGATGGCGGCATTCAGTACGCGCCGCCGGTTCGCTAAGCGATCCGCCTGATGCGCCGACGCTGTCGGCGCGTTGACGCCAGCGTCTGGCTGGCCGCCATGCGGCCCGCCAGGCGATGGCATGTATCATCCAGCCCCTCCAGGCGGAGAAGATCCTCATGTCTGCTCGACCCAAGGCCTCACAGATAGGCCCCAAGCCCCCGTTCTGGCGTGATCCCGCCAAGCGGGCGCTGATCTTTCAGGCGTTGCTGGTGGCGGCAGTGGTTGCCGCGCTGCTCTACATCATCGGCAACACCCAGGACAACCTGTCCGCACGTGGTATCACCACCGGCTTCGGTTTCCTCAACAACACCGCCGGTTTCGGCATCGTCCAGAGTCTGGTCGACTACTCCTCCCAGAGCACCTACGGCCGCACCTTCCTGGTGGGCTTGCTCAATACCCTGCTGGTGGGCGGCCTCGGTGTGTTGGCGGCGACCATCATCGGCTTCATCGTGGGTATTGCGCGGCTCTCGCCCAACTGGCTGATCGCCAGGCTCGCCAACGCCTATATCGAGATCTTCCGCAATATCCCGCTGCTGCTGCAGATCTTCTTCTGGTACTTCGCGGTGCTGCGTGCCATGCCCAGCGCCCGGGACAGCCTGGCGTTCGGCGAGGTGATCTTCCTCAACGTGCGCGGGCTCTATCTGCCCGAGCCGCTGTTCGAGTCGGGCTTCGGGCTGATTCCGCTGGCCTTCATCGTGGCCATCACCGCCAGTATCGCGCTGGTGGTCTGGAACAAGCGTCGCCACGAAGCCACCGGCAAGCGGATTCCGGCCGGCTGGATCTCGCTGGCACTGATCCTGGGTCTGCCGCTGCTGGTGCTGGTGGCGACCGGGGTGCCGGTCACCTGGGATGTGCCCGAGCTGCGCGGCTTCAACTTCCGCGGTGGCATCACGGTGATCCCCGAGTTCCTGGCGCTGTGGCTGGCGCTGTCGATCTATACCGCCTCGTATATCGCCGAGATCGTGCGCTCGGGCATCCAGGCGATCTCCCACGGCCAGACCGAGGCAGCCCAGGCGCTGAGCCTGCCCCAGGGGCTGGTGCTGCGCCTGGTGATCATCCCCCAGGCAATGCGCGTCATCATCCCGCCGCTGACCAGCCAGTACCTCAACCTGATCAAGAACTCCTCGCTGGCCACCGCCATCGGCTACCCGGACCTGGTCTCGGTGTTTGCCGGTACCACGCTGAACCAGACCGGCCAGGCCATCGAGGTCATCGCCATGACCATGGCGGTCTACCTGAGCATCAGCCTGTCGGTATCGCTGTTCATGAACTGGTACAACGCCCGCATGGCGTTGGTCGAACGATAGGGGCGGGCCATGATTCACCATCACAAGATGATCGAGGCGCGACCGGCGCCCTCCAATACCATCGGCCCCCTGGCCTGGCTGCGTGCCAATCTGTTCAGCGGGCCGATCAACAGCTTCTTCTCGCTGCTCGGGCTGTATCTGCTGTACCTGATGCTGGTACCGACCATCCAGTGGGGGCTGATCAATGCCGACTGGGTGGGGACCAGCCGCGACGACTGCTCCCGCGAAGGCGCCTGCTGGGTGTTCATCAATGCCCGTTTCACCCAGTTCATCTACGGCCTCTACCCGCGTAGCGAGCTGTGGCGGGTCGACCTGACCTTTGCCACCTTCGCCGGGCTGATCGGCTGGCTGATGATCCCGCGGCTGCCGTTCAAGCGCTGGGTGGCGCTGGTCACCCTGATCGGCTTCCCGGTGTTTGCCTACTTCCTGCTCTACGGCGGCCACTTCGGCCTGCCAGTGGTGCAGACCCATCGCTGGGGCGGCCTTATGCTGACCCTGGTGCTGGCCGTGGTCGGCATGGTCGGCGCCCTGCCGATCGGCATCCTGCTGGCGCTGGGGCGGCGTTCGCAGATGCCCATCGTCAAGAGCTTCTGCGTGGTATTCATCGAGTTCTGGCGCGGCGTGCCGCTGATCACGGTGCTGTTCATGGCCTCGGTGATGCTACCGCTGTTCATGCCCACCGGCGTTAGCGTCGACCGCCTGATCCGCGCCTTCATCGGCATCACCCTGTTCCAGAGTGCCTACATGGCCGAGGTGGTGCGCGGTGGTCTGCAGGCCATTCCGCGCGGGCAGGAGGAGGCCGCGGCGGCCCTCGGCATGGGCTACTGGAAGCGCATGGGCCTGATCGTGCTGCCCCAGGCCTTGAAGATGATGATTCCCGGCATCGTCAACACCTTCATCTCGCTGTTCAAGGACACCACCCTGGTGATGATCATCGGCCTGTTCGACCTGCTGGGCATCGTCCAGGCGGCACTGTCGGACTCGCGCTGGCTGGGCTTCGCGCTGGAGGGGTATATCTTCGCGGCGTTCATGTTCTGGATCTTCTGCTTCAGCATGTCGCGCTACAGCCAGTATCTCGAGAGAAAATTACACACCGGCCATAAGCGGTGAGGACGAATAATATGAATGAACAGGCAACCCAGGCCGGCGCCGGCGATCTGATGGTCGAGATGCGCGGCGTCAACAAGTGGTACGGCGACTTCCACGTGCTGCGCGATATCAGCCTCGAGGTGCGGCGCGGTGAGCGGATCGTCATCTGTGGTCCATCGGGGTCGGGCAAGTCGACCCTGATTCGCTGTATCAACCATCTGGAAGAGCATCAGCAGGGCGAGATCGTGGTCGGCGGCATGCCGTTGACCCAGGACATCAAGCGCATCGAGCAGATTCGCCGCAGCGTCGGCATGGTGTTCCAGCACTTCAACCTCTTTCCCCACCTCACGGTGCTGGAAAACTGCTGCCTGGCGCCGATGTGGGTGCAGAAAAAACCGCGCAGGGAGGCCGAGGCGCGGGCCATGCAGTACCTCGAGCGGGTGCAGATCGCCGAGCAGGCGTTGAAGTACCCGGGACAGCTCTCCGGCGGCCAGCAGCAGCGCGTGGCGATTGCCCGTTCGCTGTGCATGCACCCCGAGGTGATGCTGTTCGACGAGCCGACCTCGGCGCTCGACCCGGAGATGATCAAGGAGGTGCTCGATGTCATGGTCGAGCTGGCCAAAGAGGGCATGACCATGCTCTGCGTGACCCATGAAATGGGCTTCGCCAAGACCGTGGCCGACCGGGTGATCTTCATGGATCAGGGCCAGATCATCGAGGAGAACGCCCCGGAGCCGTTCTTCAACGACCCGCAGTCCGAGCGTACCCAGCTGTTCCTCAGCCAGATCCTCGGCCACTGAGCGAAGGCGCTATTGGCCCCAGCGGGCCCGCTTAGCGTCCCACCTGCGTGACGCTGGCCGGCATCAGCGGCGTTTGCTGCCGATGCTGGCTTAGTGCACGCCCCCCAAGCGCCGTCAGCAGGATCTGCAGCGGATCGCCATGGCTGACCAGCAGGATGGTCGCGTCGCGGTGAGCCTCCTCTAGCTCGTCGATGACCGCCTGCAGCCTGGCGGCGACGCTGGCCACGCTCTCCACCCCGTACTCACCATGCTGCGGATCCTCGGCATCCAGCGCCCAGACCCGGGGGTAGTGGCTGTCGGCCTGGCGTTCCAGGCTGCCGAAGCCCCGCTCACGGAGTCGCGGCTCTGGCGTCATGGCGAGGTCGAAGTGGCGGGCGACCCGTTCGGCGGTCTCGCGGGTGCGCCGGAAATCGGAGTGCAGGATATGCGTGGGTGCCGGCCAGGACCACCCGGCAACGACCTCGTCGAGCTGGGCTTGGCCGAGTGCTGAAAGGCCGAAAGCGTGCAGGCCGTTGTCAGGATAGCTGATGATCAGCCCCTGCTGGTTGGCCTGGCTATGGCCGTGGCGCATCAGTAAATAGCGGTTTCGCCAGGTCGTCGGAGGGCGCGGTAAAGTGTTTGACATGCGTTTGTCATAAACCCTAGATTGGAAGTTGTGTTTTCGAAATCAATCATCTTATGCGGCTAATGTCTAATAACGAAAAGACGCATCCGAATTTCGATAAATTTTCTTATAAAAAAACAACACCATGAGGCACGCCATGAAAACCAAGATCGATATATCCGCCGTCCAGGCGGCGCCGTTCAAGAAACGCCCGCTCGCTTCGCTGGCGCTGATCTCGCTGCTGCCGCTGGCCATGCTGGCCTCGGCCAGTGCCCAGGCCGACTGCCCGCGCGGTGATCTGGACAGCATCTACTGCGACGAAGATGGCGACATGGTCGCCGACCGCCCCGCCGACGAATCCGAGTGGGCCAACCCCGATACGCTGATCTTCGCCTATACCCCGGTGGAAGATCCAGCCATCTACTCCGACATCTGGCAGCCGTTCATCGACCACCTCGAAGAGGTGACCGAGCGCGACGTGCGCTTCTTTGCCGTGCAGTCCAACTCGGCCCAGGTCGAGGCAATGCGCAGCGGCCGGCTGCACATTGCCGGCTTCTCCACCGGGCCGACGCCCTTCGCGGTCAACCTCGCCGGTGCCGTGCCCTTCGCCCTGATGGGCTCCGACGACGGTCAGTTCGGCTACACCCTGCAGGTCTACACCCACGTCGATTCCGGCATCGACGAGATGGCGGATCTCGCGGGCAAGCGCGTCGCGCACACCTCGCCGACCTCCAATTCCGGCAACCAGGCGCCGCGGGCGCTGTTCCCCGAGCTCGGCGTGGTGCCCGACGAGGACTACGAGGTGGTCTATTCCGGTAGCCACGACCAGTCGATGCTTGGCGTGGTGGCCCGTGACTATGACGCTGCCCCGGTGGCTTCAGAGGTGGTCGAGCGCATGGCCGCCCGCGGCCTGTACGACGAGGAAGACGTCAAGATCATCTATGAGTCCGATCGTTTCCCGACCACCTCCTACAACTACGCACACAACCTGCATCCCGACCTGGTCGAGAAGATCGAAGAGGCGTTCTTCAGCTTCGATTTCGCCGGCACTGCGCTGGGTGAGGAGTTCGAAGGCGTCGAGAAATTCGTTCCGATCAACTACCAGGAGCACTGGCAGGTCATCCGCACCATCCAGGCCGCCAACGATGTGAGCTATACCCGCGAAGACCTGGATCAGGAGTAGAGGCGCGTGCCCGGCCGCCAGGCGGCCGGGACACGGCGATCATCTAGACGAGGTGACGGATGCTGGAAATCTCCAATCTGGTCAAGCGTTATGGCCACGATGAAGCAGTCTTGAAAGGCCTCGACCTGACGGTCGACGGCAACAGCGTGGTGGCCATTGTCGGCGCTTCGGGGGCCGGCAAGAGCACCATGCTGCGCTGTATCAATCGCCTGGTCGAACCCACATCGGGGTCGATCAAGCTCAATGGCAACGAGCTGGTCAAGCTGCGCGGGGCTGCCCTGCGCCGCGCGCGGCGCAAGATCGGCATGGTCTTTCAGGGCTTCAACCTGATCGACCGGCTGACGGTGATGGAGAACGTGCTGGCCGGCCGACTGGGCTATGTCAGCCTCTACCAGGCCATCTCGCGGCGTTACCCGCCGGCCGATATCGAGCGCGCCTTCAGCCTGATGGAGCGCGTGGGCATCGCCCACTATGCCAACAAGCGTGCCGACGAGCTCTCCGGCGGCGAGCGTCAGCGGGTCGGGGTCGTTCGAGCGCTGATGCAGGAGCCGGAAGTGCTGCTGGCCGATGAGCCCACTGCCTCGCTGGACCCGCGTACCTCCGAGCAGATCATGATCCTGCTGCAGAGCCTGGCCAGCGAGTTGTCGCTGCCGGTGCTGATCAACATTCACAACGTGGCCCAGGCCAAGACCTATACCGAACGCATCGTCGGGCTGCGCCATGGCAAGATGATCTTCGACGGCGCCCCCAGCGACTTCAACCAGGACGCATTGGATGCCATCTACGGCGGCATCGAAGCGCCCGATGAGGACATCGCCGAAGCGACGCCCACTGCGGCTGGGGTGAGCCATGACCAGGCCTGACGCCAGTGCGCCAGCCAGGACCTGGCGCAAGCCGCCGTTCATTGCCAACCCCTGGTTGCGCTACGGGCTGTGGCTGGCGGTGGTGGTCTACCTGGTGTGGGCCTTCGGCAGCCTGCCGTTCAACTGGGAGCGCATCAGTGAGGGCCTGCCGCGAGCCGCGCGTATCTTCGGCGGTGGCTTTCCACCCAGCTTCGAGCGCGGCGGCCTGCTGCTCACCGGCTTCAAGGAGAGTTTCCAGATCGCCATTCTGGCCACCCTGCTGGGGGTGGCGCTGTCGATTCCCTTCGCGGTGATGGCGGCACGCAACGTCGCGCCGCTGCCGGTCTACCTGTTCGGCCGTGCGGTGATCATCGTGTCGCGCAGCTTTCATCCGGTGATCGTGGCCATTCTGTTCGTCGCCGCGGTGGGCTTCGGCCCGCTGGCCGGCATCCTGACCCTGACACTCTACTCGATCGGCTTCGTCGGCAAGCTGCTCGCCGAAGAGATCGAGGAGATCGACTGGGGGCAGGTCGAAGCGATGAAGGCGACCGGCGCGGGCTATTTCGCGATTCTGATCTACGCCGTGTTTCCTCAAATCCTGCCGCGCCAGGTGGGGCTGTCCATGTATCAGCTCGACAGCAACCTGCGCGCCTCGGCGGTGGTTGGCATCGTCGGTGCCGGGGGCATCGGCGGCACCCTGATGAACGCCTTCGGGCGCTACGACTATGACTTCGCGTTCGCCATCCTGCTGATCATCATTGCGGTGATCCTGATCAGCGAGGGCATCAGCGGCTGGGTAAGGAAGAAGATATGGTAGATCACGCCACTGCGCTGGCCGACCGCGTCTGGCAACGCTATGACCGCCGCGAGCGCCTGATCCGCTATGCCGTGCTGCTGGTGACGATGATGGTGGTCTACTGGGCGGTGCGCGACATCGATATCTTCTGGCCCTGGGTATGGGATGCGCCCAACCAGATATCGAGCCTTGGTGCGCGCATGTGGCCGCCGGACCCGAGTCGCCTGGCGGCGATCCTCAACGCCATGATCGAGACGGTGCATATCGCCACCCTGGCGACCCTGCTGACCATCTTCGTGGCCCTGCCGGTTTCCTATATCGCCGCGCAGAACACCACGCCGAACCGCTTCTGCCTATGGCTGGGGCGTTTCATCCTGGTCTCCAGCCGCTCGGTCAACACCATCATCTGGGCGCTGCTGTTCGTGGCCATCTTCGGCCCCGGGGTGCTGGCTGGCATCCTGGCGATCATGTTTCGCTCGATCGGCTTCATCGGCAAGCTGATGGGCGAGGCGATCGAGGAGATCGACCGTCGCCCGGTGGAGGCGATGGAGGCCACCGGCGCTTCCAAGGCCAAGGTGATCGCCTACGCCATCGTGCCCCAGGTGATGCCGGCGTTCTTCGCCATCGTGATCCTGCGCTGGGACATCAACATCCGCGAGTCGACGGTGCTCGGGCTGGTCGGCGCCGGCGGTATCGGCGTGATTCTGCAGGGGTCCATCGATACCTTCGCCTGGCCCACGGTGGCGACCATCCTGATCGCCATCGTGGTGCTGGTGCTGATCGGCGAGGCGATCACCAGCCTGCTGCGTCGCAAGGTGCTGTAGCGCCGCGGCCTAGAGATGCGGCTCCTGGCGCGATGCCGCTTCCGGCGCGGCGCCGGCGGCCAGGTCGAGGGTTGGCTCGTCGACGCCGCGCCGCCGTGGCCTGGCCACCCTCGCCGTGCCCACGGCACCCTCCTCGAGATGCATCTCGCGCGCCTGGCTGGTCCAGGCCTCCTGGCTGTCGTGGACGGCCGGGCGACGCTCGAAGGAGCGGGTTACCACGGCGCTGGGGGCGAAACCGCCGCGCATCTGGCCGAGGTGGTAGGGCAGCAGCCACAGCTCGGCCAGCAGGCGCAGCGCCACCATTGCCAGCAGCAGCGCGCCGCTGCCCAGGGCCAGGGTTGGCCAGGCTTCGGCCCAGCCGGCGCCGCTCAGCCACGGTGTGCGTGGGGCCAGCCACAGCATCGCGCTGGCCACCAGGCCGATTTGCAGCAGCAGATGACAGGAAAGCAGAGTCGCGCGCGCCAGCGGCGCACGGGGGAACAGGAACTGACGCATAGGGGAAAAACCTCCTGGTAAGCGGTCGCACAGATGCGCGCGGGTTGCGCCGACTTCCGTGACGGCGTCCAGATGCTACCCCAGTTCTCGCCCGGCGTCAGTTGATTGGTTGACCCGCTGCTGCGGGCTTGCCACGCTCAAAGATGAGGTCGGCGGATGGCCGCCGGCCGGCATACCCCAGGGCAACCGCCAAGGAGACACGATGACGACCTATATCGTAGTGGCAGATGCAGCCAGGGCTCGCCTGTTTACACGCGATGCGCTGACGCTGCAGGAGCAGGAAAGTCTGGTACACGCCGAAGGCCGCCTCCACGAAGGCGACCTCGTCACCGATAACGGTGCCAATGTGCACGAATCCATGTCGACCACGTCGCGCTCCTCCGGGGGCGAGAACACCGCGTCCCAGCACCAGGCGGAACTGTTTGCCAAGCAGGTGGCCGAGCGGCTCTACCAGGCGCGGGTCGACAATACCCTGGAGAAGCTGATTCTGGTGGCACCACCCAAGTTTCTTGGTCTGCTGCGCGACAAACTCGATGGGCCTACCGCCAAGCGGGTGATTCACTCGCTGTCCAAGGACCTCTCCAAGTCATCGCTGGGCGCTATCCAGGAGGCCGTCAGCGACATGCGCTGATAACGATGCGACTTTCGTATCAAGTTTGGGGTGCGCTTGCCGATAACCCGAGCTCTACGTCGGCGCATGGCTGCCATGCGTCGGTGAGTCTTGACTCACTATCAGCGAGAGCGCCCCATGCTATCCACCCTGCGAGCCCGCATTCTGGCCACCACCCTGGTGGTGATCGTCCTGGCACTGATCATCAACGGAGCTGCCAGCTACCTTACCCTCAAGACGCATAACGACACCCAGATCGCCGGCAACCTGAATGCCGTTGCCAGCGGTAATGCCCGCGCCATCGACGAGTGGCTTGCGGCGCGTATTGCCATGCTCCAGGCCGTCGAGTCCGGGGCCCAGAGCGACGCGCCGATGGATGCCCTGTTGCAGCTGGAGGCGTCGGGAGGTTTCCTGGCGACCTACGTCGCTGATGAGCGGAGTGGGCAGATGGTGTCGTCAGACGGCTGGGAACCGCCCGCCGACTACGATCCACGCGAACGTCCCTGGTACCAACAGGCCAAGTCATCCGGCGAGACGGTTGTCACCGAGCCCTATATCGATGCTGGCACTGGCCAACTGGTGGTGACGATCGCCCAACCCTTCTATCGCGGTGGCTCACTGGCTTCCGTCGTGGGCGGCAACATCGCGATTGATGACGTGGTCGAGAGCGTCGCCGCCATTGCCCCTACCCCCTCCAGCTTCGCGTTTCTGGCCGCGGCGGATGGCACCCTGGTTGCGCACTCCGATGCAGACAAGATTCTCGCGCCTAGCACCGACTTGGCCGCGGAGCTCGATGCCGGTTACCTGCAGGCGCTGCTTGCGCGGGATGCGCCGCGCCGCTTGATGATCAACGAGCGTCCGCGTCTGCTGCAGGCGCAGCCCATCTCGTCTGGCAGTGACTGGCAACTGGTCATTGCCCTCGACGAGCGCGAGGCCACCGCCGGGCTGCGCGGCGTACTCACCAGCTCGCTGACCACGCTGGTTGTGGTCGCACTGGTCGCCAGCCTGGTGCTGGGCATACTGCTCAAGGTGATCTTCCGACGGCTGCAGACGGCCCGCGATGCAATGGACAACATCGCCTCGGGTGACGGCGACCTGACCCAGCGGCTACCCGAGCAGGGGCGTGACGAAGTGGCGCAGATCGCCGCCTCCTTCAATCGTTTCGTGGCCAAGATGGAGGCGGTGTTGCTCGACGTGCGCGGCAGCAGCGAAGCGGTCAACACTGCGGCCAGCGAGATCGCCCACGGTGGCCAGGATCTGTCGCGGCGCACCGAGAATGCCGCCTCGAGCCTGCAGCAGACCTCGGCCTCGATGGAGGAGATCACCAGCACCGTGGAGCACACCGCGGCCTCGGCCCGCGAGGCCAACCAGCTGTCGCAGTCGGCCTCGGCGGTTGCCGGTCGCGGCGGCGAGGTGGTCTCCCAGGTGGTGTCGACCATGGACGAGATCACCGCGTCGTCGCGCAAGATCGGCGAGATCGTCAGCGTCATGGACGGCATCGCCTTCCAGACCAACCTGCTGGCGCTCAACGCCTCGGTGGAGGCGGCCCGGGCCGGCGAGCAGGGCCGCGGCTTTGCCGTGGTGGCCGGTGAGGTGCGCCAGCTGGCCAGCCGCAGCGCCGATGCCGCGCGCGAGATCAAGGGGCTGATCGAGAGCTCAAGCGACAAGGTCGACAGCGGCACCCAGCTGGTGCGTACCGCCGGCGAGACCATGGACGAGATCGTCGCCAGCATCGCCCGGGTCACCGATGTGCTGGGAGAGATCACCTCGGCGGCGGGGGAGCAGAGCGACGGCATCGGCCAGGTCAATGTGGCGGTGGCCGAGCTCGACCGCATGACCCAGGAGAACGCCGCGATGGTCGAGGAGTCGACGGTGGCCGCCGAACAGCTCAAGGAGCAGGCCGAGCACCTCAGCCGGGCGATCGGGGCCTTTACGCTGTCGTCGTCATCGCCCGTGGCGACGCAGCTCACTCGAGACCCGCAGGCCGATAGCGTGGCACGGAGGCTAGCACATGCAGGCTAGATCGATTCGCCAGTTCGTGGTCATGCTGGCTGGCACCTGCCTCTTGATGGTCGTGGTGGCGCTGGTGAGCTATGCGCTGTATGCCTCGTCGCGAACACAGGACACCGTCGAGCAGCATACCCGTGAGCTGCTGGAAGGGGCTGCCGAGCAGCGCTTGTCAGCGCTGGCCGAAGCCGAGGCCGGCCGCATTCAGGGTCAGCTGGCCCATGCGCTGACCTTGGCGACTCAGCTGGCCAATGCCAATGCCCTGATGGGGCAGCGCGATGCGGACGGGCGTCGCGCCTTTTCGATCAGTCGTCGCGAGCTGTCCCAGCTGGTGCGCCAGACGGTGGCTGAAAATCCCTCGCTGCTCGATGCCTTTATCGGCTGGGAGCCCGATGCCTTTGGCCGCGATGCCCGCTATGCCGGGCTCGAGCGTGATGGTTACGACGGCAGCGGGCGGTTCATGCCGTGGTGGTATCGCACCGAAACGGGGGGCATCGAGGTACTGCCGCTGGGTGACACCATGGAGAGTGACACGCGTATGGCAAGCGGCATTCGCGAAGGAGAGTACTATCTCTGCCCGCGTGAGACGCTGGCCCCCTGCATCATCGATCCGGCGCCCTATGATTATGACGGCGAGACGCTGCTGGTCACCTCGTTCAATGTACCGGTGGTGGTCGACGGCGAGTTTCGCGGTGTCGCAGGGGTCGACCTGGCCCTGGACTTCATTCAGGAGCTACTTGTCGCGGCCAATGCCGAACTCTACGACGGTGCCGGTGAAATGGCCCTGGTGGCCGGTGGCGGTGGCCTGGCAGGGCACACGGCTGAGCGTGACGGGCTCGGCGGGCTTGCCGAGCAGGCGCTGGGAACCGCCCAGCTGGCACGCACCGAGCAGGCGCGTGACCAGCGCGAGGCGGTCAGCGTGGTCGAGGATGGTATGTTCGAGCGCTACCAGCCGTTCGCCATCGGCGATGTCGATACGCCCTGGGTGCTGATGATCCGTCTCCCGGAACAGGCCGTGCTGGCCGAGCTCGGCGCACTACAGACGACCCTCGCAGAGCAGCGGCGTGCCGATACCCTGGGCATGAGCCTGGTGGGTGTGGTGCTGGCTGCCCTGGGACTGCTGGCCCTGTGGCTGGTGGGGACCAGTATCTCGCGCCCGCTCAAGCGTCTGGCGGAGCGGATGCGCGAGATCGCCTCGGGTGACGGCGACCTCACCCAGCGCTTGCCGGTGCGTGGCCGCGACGAGGGCGCGGCGCTGGCCACCCAGTTCAACGCCTTTGCCGATAAGATCCATGACGTGCTGCTCGACGTGCGTGCCAGCAGCGAAGCGGTCAATAGCGCGGCCAGCGAGATCGCCCTGGGCGGCCAGGACCTGTCGCGGCGCACCGAGAATGCCGCCTCAAGCCTGCAGCAGACCTCGGCCTCGATGGAGGAGATCACCAGCACCGTGGAGCACACCGCGGCCTCGGCCCGCGAGGCCAACCAGCTGTCGCAGTCGGCCTCGGCGGTTGCCGGTCGCGGCGGCGAGGTGGTCTCCCAGGTGGTGTCGACCATGGACGAGATCACCGCGTCGTCGCGCAAGATCGGCGAGATCGTCAGCGTCATGGACGGCATCGCCTTCCAGACCAACCTGCTGGCGCTCAACGCTTCGGTGGAGGCGGCCCGGGCCGGCGAGCAGGGCCGCGGCTTTGCCGTGGTGGCCGGTGAGGTGCGCCAGCTGGCCAGCCGCAGCGCCGATGCCGCGCGCGAGATCAAGGGGCTGATCGAGAGCTCAAGCGACAAGGTCGACAGCGGCACCCAGCTGGTGCGTACCGCCGGCGAGACCATGGACGAGATCGTCGCCAGCATCGCCCGGGTCACCGATGTGCTGGGAGAGATCACCTCGGCGGCGGGGGAGCAGAGCGACGGCATCGGCCAGGTCAATGTGGCGGTGGCCGAGCTCGACCGCATGACCCAGGAGAACGCCGCCATGGTCGAGGAGTCGACGGTGGCTGCCGAGCAGCTCAAGGAGCAGTCGCTGCGGCTGGCTACGGTGATAGGCGGCTTCACCCTGGCCGAGCATGGCGACCGGGCCGCGCTGCTGGAGCGCCCGGTGCCGCCTCAGGGGATGTAGGGCAGGTCGATTTCGTCGCTGCGTGAAATGCCGGCAGTCATCTGCCGGCACAGCTTGAGGAACTCGCGCATGCCGGTGGTCAGGTACTTGTGGCGGTGCCAGATGAAGGTGAACTGACGCTTCAGGTCCAGCTCCGGCGTGGCGAGCGGCACCAGGCTGCCGCGGCGAAAGGCGTCGCGCAGTGCCAGGCGCGACACGCAGCCGATCCCCAGGCCCGACTCCACGGCGCGCTTGATGCCCTCGGTGTGCTCGAGCTCGAGCAGCGTATTGAAGCGCCCGCGACGGTGCCGCGCGGCGTGCTCCAGGGTCAGCCGGGTGCCCGAGCCCGGCTCGCGCATGATCCAGTCCTCGCGCAGCAGCCGATCCATCTCCAGGGTGCCGGCGCCGGCCAGGGGGTGGCGCGGCGAACAGAAGACCACCAGCTCATCCTCCACCCATGGCTGCATCACCACGTCTTCGTGCTGGCAGTCCCCCTCGATGAGGCCCAGGTCCAGCTCGTGCTGGACGATGCGCTCGATGATCGCACTGGTGTTGCGCACCTGCAGGCGTACGCGGCTGTCCGGATGCCGCTGCATGAAGTCGCTGATCAGCAGCGTGGCGAGGTAGTTGCCGATGGTCAGGGTGGCGCCAACGTCCAGCGAGCCGATGCCGCGCTGGCCGCGCAGCAGCTCCTCGATCTCCTCGGCGCGGTCGAGCAGCGCCACCGCCTTGGGCAGGATCTGAAAGCCCAGCGCGTTGAGCTTGAGGCGCTTGCCGATGCGGTCGAGCAGCTGGCAGTCGAACTGCCGCTCGAGCTCGGCCAGGGCGGTGCTGGCCGCCGACTGCGACAGCGCCAGGGCATTGGCCGCCCGTGAAACGCTCTCGTGCTGGGCAACGGCCACGAAGACTTCCAGTTGGCGCAGGGTATAGCGCATCTCGGTACTCCCGTGCGGGACGATGCTGTATATCTATATTATAGATATGCTTTATTCATACAACCCATTTAACAGATATGAGCGCGGCGCTTAAACTACATGGCATAAACACGGCGGCGCCTTATGCGCCAATGGAATACTTGTCTTATCCTCACCTGGGAGCCGGTCATGAGCAAGTTCGCACTGGAAGAAGTGCTTAGCGTTCACCACTGGAACGATACCCTGTTCAGTTTTCGCACCACCCGTGAGCGCAGCCTGCGCTTCAAGAACGGCCAGTTCGTGATGATCGGCCTCGAGGTGGGCGGCAAGCCGCTGATGCGTGCCTACTCCATCGCCAGTCCCAACTACGAGGATCACCTCGAGTTCTTCAGTATCAAGGTGCCGGATGGCCCGCTCACCTCGCGCCTGCAGCACCTCAAGGTCGGCGACCAGATCATGGTCAGCCGCAAGCCCACCGGCACCCTGGTGACCGACGACCTGCTGCCGGGCCGCAACCTCTACCTGCTCTCTACCGGCACTGGGCTGGCGCCGTTCATGAGCCTGATCCAGGATCCCGAGGCCTACGAGCGCTTCGAGAAGATCGTGCTGATCCACGGTGTGCGTACGGTCAGCGAGCTGGCCTATGCGGACTTCATCTCCAAGGAGCTGCCGGCTCATGAATACCTCGGCGACGAGATCGCCGAAAAGCTGGTCTACTACCCGACCGTGACCCGCGAGGAGTTCCACACCACCGGGCGCCTCACCGATCATATCCGCACCGGCAAGCTGTTCGAGGATACCGGCCTGGCGCCGCTCGATCCCAAGCAGGACCGCGCCATGATCTGCGGCAGCCCGGCGATGCTCGATGAAACCAGCGCGCTGCTCGACGACCTGGGCTTCAATATCTCGCCGCGCATGGGCGAGCCGGGCGACTATGTGATCGAGCGGGCGTTCGTCGAGAAGTAAGCAGGCCCTGCGGGCAGCGCCCGGCAGCAGGCACTGAAAACAAAAATCCCACCGGACACGATATCCGGTGGGATTTTTGTTTGGCGCTCGATGGGCCACAGGCCCGATCCTGAGGCTCGGCGCTTACACGGCGTCCTTGCCGGTTTCGCCGGTGCGAATCCGAATGACCTGCTCCAGCGGCGAGACGAAGATCTTGCCGTCACCGATCTTGCCGGTGTTGGCCACGTTGGTGATGGCATCGATGACCTTGTCGGCCATGGCATCGTCCACTGCGACCTCGAGCTTCACCTTGGGCAGGAAGTCGACCACGTACTCGGCGCCGCGATACAGCTCGGTATGGCCCTTCTGGCGGCCGAAGCCCTTGACCTCGGTCACGGTGATGCCCTGAACGCCGATCTCGGAGAGCGATTCACGAACGTCGTCGAGCTTGAACGGCTTGATGATGGCAGTCACCAGTTTCATGGTCTTTCTCCTCGCATCCTATGGGTGGGGCTGGCCCCAGGTTCAAGCGTTATCTTCTACCAGCATACACCGCCCGGCCAGATATGAAAAAAGGCCCCCCGAAGGGGGCCAGGGGAGCACGCCAGCTCACTCGGTATAGCGCCGTTACTTCTTGGAGGCGCTGAATTCGGGATAGGCTTCGAGGCCGCACTCGGCGATATCGACGCCTTCATACTCTTCTTCTTCGCTGACCCGGATGCCCATGATCGCCTTGAGCACCAGCCACACGGCCAGGCTTGCCGCGAAGACCCAGGCAAAGATGCCGATGATACCGATGATCTGGGCGCCGAAGGAGGCGTCGGCATTCGACAGCGGCACCACCAGTACACCCCAGATACCGACCACGCCGTGCACCGAGATGGCACCGACCGGATCATCGAGCTTGAGCTTGTCGAGGCTGACGATGGCAGCCACCACGATGGCACCGCCCACGGCACCGATCAGCGTGGCACCCAGCGCGGAGGGCGCGAGGGGCTCGGCGGTGATCGCCACCAGGCCGGCCAGGGCGCCGTTCAGGGCCATGGTCAGGTCGGCCTTGCGGAACCACAGCTTGGCCAGGATCAGCGCGGTGATCACGCCACCGGCGGCCGCAGCGTTGGTGTTGACGAACACCTGGGCGACGTTGTTGGCCGAGATGCCGTCGGACATCTTCAGCTCGGAGCCACCGTTGAAGCCGAACCAACCCATCCACAGGATGAAGGTACCCAGGGTCGCCAGCGGCATGTTGGCACCCGGGATGGCGTAGATGGCGCCGTCCTTGCCGTACTTGCCCTTACGCGGGCCGAGGACCAGCACACCGGCCAGGGCGGCAGCTGCGCCGGCCATGTGCACGATGCCGGAACCGGCGTAGTCGGAATAGCCCGCTGCGTCGAGCCAGCCACCGCCCCAGGTCCAGTAGCCGGAGATCGGGTAGATGACGCCGGTCATGACCACCGCGAAGGCCAGGAAGGCCCACAGCTTCATGCGTTCGGCCACGGCACCCGAGACGATCGACATCGCAGTGGCAACGAACACCACCTGGAAGAAGAAGTCGGAGCGCATCGAGTAGTAGGGCGCATCCTCGTCGCCGGAGGTGATGGCGTCGAGGGTGTTCTCGCTGCCGATCAGGAAGCCCAGGTTAGGCAGGAAACCGCCGCCGGCGCTGGAATACATGATGTAGTAGCCGACCAGCAGGTACATGGTGCAGGCAATGGCGAACAGCGCGATGTTCTTGGTCAGAATCTCGGCGGTGTTCTTGGAGCGCACCATGCCGGCCTCGAGCATCGAGAAGCCGGCGGCCATCCACATGACCAGTACGCCACAGATGAGAAAGTAGAAGGTGTCGAGCGCGTATGTCAGCTCTGATAATTCTGTCATTGGGTGTTCTCCTGTGCCCATGTCGTGCCTGGTTGGGCCGCGTTAGTGTCCGCGTTGAGCATCGTTTTTCTGGATTCCTGCGTACTTTTGCAAAGCGCTGGGGCGCCGCTTACACCGCGTCGGCGCCGCGTTCGCCGGTGCGAATGCGGATGACGTCTTCCAGGGGGGTGACGAAAAGCTTGCCGTCGCCGATCTTGCCGCTGTTGGCCGCGGTGCGGATGGCATCGAGAACGCCTTCGACGCGCGAGTCGTCGACGGCGATCTCGACCTTGACCTTGGGCAGGAAGTCGACGACGTATTCAGCGCCGCGGTACAGCTCGGTGTGGCCCTTCTGGCGGCCGAAGCCCTTGACCTCGGTGACGGTGATGCCCTGAACGCCGTTGTCTGCCAGCGCTTCACGGACATCATCCAGCTTGAACGGCTTGATAATGGCGGTGATGAGTTTCATCCCGAATCTCCCAGATGAAAAGGATTGAGGCGTGCATAACGGCTTGCGCCTGATTAGGACATAGCGTGAAGCGTGCCAGACTGTAGATTTCGCTTTTTAAACAGTCATGTAGGGGGCGGCTTGCACCATCATGCAAGGTCCTCATGGGAGGGAGTGGAGGGCTTTGCACCAAGGCGGGGCATAGAGGAAAGCTCAATGCCTCATAATAGAGCGTTGGCGGGGCATGCGTGGCGCTGGCAGCTTGCGTATGCTTGGGTGTGAGGCATAACCGCTGGATGACGAGGAGAATCACGTGACCCATCAAGATCGATTTGGCCGTCTGGCCCGTGAGCTGGGCGAGCGCTTGCAGGGTGCCTCCCAGGCGCCGGAGGAGATTCACAAGGGGGTCCAGCAGGTCGTGCGCGGCGCCTGCGAGCGTCTCGAGCTGGTATCCCGCGAAGATTTCGATATTCTCATGGATGTACTGCAGCGCACCCGCAGCCGCGTCGAGACGCTGGAAGCGCGGGTCGCTACGCTTGAAGCAGCGCTCGACGAGGGTGCGGCACCCAGCGAGGAAAGCCACCGCGAGGCTAGCGGCGACACCCCACCGGCCGAAGATGCCGGCGGCGGCGAGCCTTCGCGCTGACGCTACGTCATTTTACCGGCGAGGGACCGCCATGACGCTTGCCATCATCAATACCCGCGCCAGCCTGGGGCTCGACGCGCCGGAAGTGCTGGTCGAGGTACACCTGGCCAACGGCCTGCCGGGCCTGACCTTGGTGGGGCTGGCCGAGGCAGCGGTCAAGGAGAGCCGCGAGCGGGTACGCAGTGCGCTGATCAATGCCGGTCTCGAGTTTCCCACCACCCGCCGCATTACCCTCAACCTGGCGCCCGCCGACCTGCCCAAGGAAGGCGGGCGTTTCGATCTGCCGATTGCACTGGGCATCCTGGTCGCCTCGGGGCAGGTGCCAGGGGAGGCGCTGGAGACGGTGGAGTGCCTTGGCGAGCTGGCGCTGGACGGCAAGCTGCGCCCGGTCACCGGGGTACTGCCGGTGGCCCTGGCGGCGCGGCGTGCCGGGCGCACCCTGATCGTGCCGCGTGCCAACGCCGACGAAGCAGCCCTGGCCAGTGGACTCGAGGTACTGCCGGCGGAGCATCTTCTGGAGGTGGTGGCGCACCTGCTGGGGCAGCGGCAGCTGGTGGCACACCACGCCGAACCGCGGCCCCTCGAGGCCGTGGCCAGCGGCATGGATCTGGCCGAAGTGCGCGGCCAGCAGCAAGCCCGCCGCGCCCTGGAGATCGCCGCCGCCGGTGCCCACAATTTGCTGCTGGCCGGCCCGCCGGGTACCGGCAAGACCATGCTGGCCAGCCGGCTGCCGGGCATCCTGCCGCCGCTGGAGGAGGATGAAGCGCTGGAAGTGGCGGCCATCCGCTCGGTGATCGGGCTGCCGCTCACCGACGACTGGGGGCGACGGCCGTTTCGTACCCCGCACCATACCGCCAGCGCCGTGGCACTGGTCGGCGGCGGCTCCAAGCCGCGCCCCGGGGAAATCTCGCTGGCCCATCACGGCGTGCTGTTTCTCGACGAACTGCCGGAATTCTCGCGCCATGTGCTCGAGGTGATGCGTGAACCGATGGAGTCGGGCAGCATCGCGCTGTCGCGGGCCAACCATCAGCGCCGCTATCCGGCGCGCTTCCAGCTCGTTGCCGCCATGAACCCTTGCCCCTGCGGCCACCTCGGCGACCCGCGCAGCCGCTGCCAGTGCAGCGCCGCGCAGATCCAGCGCTACCAGCAGCGGCTCTCCGGCCCGCTGCTGGACCGCATCGACCTGCAGGTCGAGGTGCCGGCACTGCCGCCGGAGCAGCTGACCTCCCAGCAGGCCGGCGAGAGCTCCGCCGCGGTGCGCGAGCGGGTGCTGGCGGCGCGTGCCCGGCAGGCCAAGCGCGGCGCGCTGAATGCGCATCTGCCCGGGCGTGAACTGGAAGCCGCCTGCGCGCTGGACAGTGCCACCCGCGCCTGGCTGGCCGGGGTGCTGGAGCGGCTCAACCTCTCGGCACGGGCCTACCATCGCGTGCTGCGCGTGGCCCTGACCCTGGCCGACCTGGCCGGCGATGCGCACCCCGAGCGCCGCCAGCTGATGGAGGCGATCGGCTATCGGCAGCTCGACCGGCTGCTCAAGGCCGGTTAAGCCCGGCCCCTTTACTGAGGAAAGGCGGTGTCTACCTACAGCGCGGTGGCGTCGAAGGCCCCGTACAGCGTCTCCTGCCACTGCGGCTCGCTGTCGCCGAGGCGGCGCAGGCGCATGTGCAGTGCATAGGGCAGTAGATCGCGGTCCGACAGCCTTAGCCGCGGGCCGTCGGCGCTGAGGCTGGTCTCCAGCAGCCATTGATTGTCCCGCGAGTCGCTGTCCTGCATCTCCGGCGCCCAGTCGATGACCTGTGGCCCGTCGCTGGGGGCCAGCAGCGCCCGGCTGAGGCTCTCGGTGAAGCGCGACTGGCTGACTCCCAGGCTGTCGTCGACGTCGGGGCTGGCCAGCAGCAGCACCACGTCGGGGGTGTCGCGGGTCCAGACCGGTTCGCGCAGCAGGCTTGCGGTGGCCGTTTCGCCGAGGCCGAACAGCGCCTGGCGCAGCAGGGTGGGAGCGTCCGGGGCGCTGGCGCAGCCGCTGAGCAGCAGGCCGAGCAGCGCTGCTCGCAGGAGGGGAGGTCGCTTCATGTGCCTAGCCGCCTTACGTCGCAGGGCGCTACTTCATCGAGGAAAATGCTAAGTTCATCGAAGAGCACCTGACGAATGGGTTCGGCCTCGTTGACCAGGTGGTGGCGCGCTTCGGGGTGGCGATGAATCCGGGCGCGCGGAAACTTGCGGGTCATCACCTCGAGGTTCCAGGCCCAGTCGACGGTCAGATCCTGCTCGCCCTGCAGAATCAATACCGGCAGCTGGCTCGCCGGCAGCGCGATCAGCTGCGGCATCCAGCGGCGCATGGCGCTGACCCAGGTCAGCGTCAGGTAGTCGGCCTGCAGCGGGTCGGCTTCGCGCAGGAAGGCGGTGAAATCGCTGTCCGAGGAGTTGGGGCGATACTTGCGCGGCAGGGTGGTGATGAAAGGGCTGGCCAGGCGGTGCAGCCAGCTCGACTGCGGCCAGCCCAGCGGGCGCACCAGCGGGGCCAGCAGCGCCAGGCCCTGCCAGGTGCTGTTGTCGCCGTGGCGCAGCGCATCGGTGGCCAGGATTGCCGCGCCGGTGCTCTGGCCGATGCCGACCCAGGGCTTGGGAATCAGCCCCTGGTGGTCGAGCTGGGACTGCAGCTCGGCAAGGCACTGACCGTAGTCGTCGAAGTCATCGATGGTGGCCCGCTCGCCGCTCGACAGTCCGTGCCCCGGCAAATCCCACAGCACCACCCGCCAGCCCTGGGCGAGTAGACGCTCGAGCAGATGGCGGTAGAGCCCCAGGTGATCGAAGTAACCGTGGACCACGAACGCGGTGCCGCGCGGCGCCGTTGGCGTCCAGATCTGGGTCCATAGGCGAAAGCCGCGGGCATCGAGGTAGCCGACGTGCAGCGCGACGTGATCGCTCAACAGCGGCGCGAGCTGGTAGTGCGCGAGATAGTGATCGAGGTGTGGCGTCCATGGCGTACTGCCGGGCACGCGGGCCGGCGCGATGGGCCCGAGGGCCTGCAGCGGTGCGAAATCGGTCATCCAACCCTCCCTAGTACGCTCATGCTAGCGCCGGTAGGCCTGGCAAGCCATATTGCGACAGCGACATTTCATCATTTGGTCGAGCCTGGCAGACCGCGGTGACATTTTCAGGTAGCATGTGGAAGTCATTTCCATAAAAAAATGTTACTTTTAGGAACACCTAAAACGACCCACGGCCGGTCAAGTGGTACCGGTCACAGCGCATCAGGAGACTCTCATGACTGACCGTGTCACCCGCCATCGTCTTCAGGTGGCCTCCGAGTTAGACCGTTTCATCAACGACCAGGCCCTGCCTGGCACTGGCGTCGATGCAGAGACCTTCTGGTCCGGTGTCGATGCGCTGTTCCACGATTTGACCCCGAAGAATCGCGAATTGCTCGCCGAGCGCGAGCGTCTGCAGGGCGAACTGGATGCCTGGCACCGTGAAAACCCCGGCCCGGTCGGCGACATGCCCGCCTATCGCGACTTTCTCAAGCGCATTGGCTACCTCGCCGAGGCCCCGGCCAAGGTCGCCGCCACCACCCAGAACGTCGATAGCGAGGTCGCCAACCAGGCCGGCCCGCAGCTGGTGGTGCCGGTAAACAACGCTCGCTACGCGCTCAACGCCGCCAATGCGCGCTGGGGCAGCCTTTACGATGCCCTCTACGGCACCGATGCCATCAGCGAGGAGGACGGCGCCGAAAAGGGGTCGAGCTACAACCCCAAGCGCGGCGACAAGGTCATTGCCTATGCCCGCGGCGTCCTCGACCGCGCCGCGCCGCTGGCCACCGGTTCGCATCGCGATGCCGTCAACTATGCGCTGCGCGACGGTCATCTGGTGGTGACCCTCGACGGCGGCCGCGAGACGGGCCTCAAGGATCCTGGCAAGCTGGTCGGCTTCCAGGGCGATGCCGCCAAGCCCCAGAGCATCCTGCTCTCCAACCATGGCCTGCATCTGGAAATCCAGTTCGATACCAGCCACCCGATCGGCAAGACCGACCCGGCCGGCGTCAAGGACCTGCTGGTCGAGGCCGCGCTGACCAGCATCATGGACTGCGAGGACTCGGTGGCGGCGGTCGACGCCGAAGACAAGGTGGTGGTCTATCGCAACTGGCTGGGCTTGATGAAGGGCGACCTGGAAGAGCAGCTGGAGAAGGGTGGCAAGACCATCACCCGGCGCCTCAATCCGGATCGCCAGTACCAGACCCCCGACGGCGGCAGCCTGACCCTGCCCGGCCGCGCGCTGATGTTCGTGCGTAACGTCGGCCACCTGATGACCAACCCCGCGGTGCTCGACGCCGACGGCAACGAGCTGCCGGAAGGCATCCTCGATGCGGTGGTCACTGGCCTGCTGGCGCTGCACGACCTCAACAAGGGCGACGGTGAGCCGCGCAACTCGCGGGCCGGCTCGGTGTATATCGTCAAGCCCAAGATGCACGGTCCCAAGGAAGTCGCCTTTGCCAACGAGCTGTTTGGCCGCGTGGAAGACATCCTGGGCATGACCCGCGATACCCTCAAGATGGGCATCATGGACGAGGAGCGGCGTACCACCGTCAACCTCAAGGCGTGCATCAACGAGGCGGCGTCGCGGGTGGTGTTCATCAACACCGGCTTCCTCGACCGCACCGGTGACGAGATGCACACCGCCATGGAAGCCGGTCCCATGATTCGCAAGGGCGACATGAAGGGCGCCAAGTGGATCGGCGCCTACGAGCGCAACAACGTGCTGGTCGGCCTGGCCTGCGGGCTGCGCGGACGCGCCCAGATCGGCAAGGGCATGTGGGCCATGCCCGACCTGATGGCGGCCATGCTCGAGCAGAAGATCGGCCACCCCAAGGCTGGCGCCAACACCGCCTGGGTGCCGTCGCCCACCGCCGCGGCGCTGCATGCCCCGCACTATCATCAGGTCGATGTGGGCGCTGTCCAGCGTGAGCTGGAAGGCCAGGGCGACGTCGACCTGCTCGACGACCTGCTGACGGTGCCGGTGGCCGAGAGCGTCAGCTGGTCCGACGAGGAGATCCAGCAGGAGCTCGACAACAACTGCCAGGGCATCCTCGGCTATGTGGTGCGCTGGGTCGAACACGGCGTGGGCTGCTCCAAGGTGCCGGACATCCACAACGTCGGGCTGATGGAAGACCGCGCCACGCTGCGTATCTCCAGCCAGCACCTGGCCAACTGGCTGCACCACGGGGTGGTCGACGCCGAGCGCGTGCAGAAGACCCTGGAGCGCATGGCCAAGGTGGTCGACGAGCAGAACGCCGGCGACCCCGGCTACACCGCCATGAGCGCCGACTTCAAGGCTTCCAGCGCCTTCAAGGCCGCCTGTGACCTGGTGTTCAAGGGGCGCGTGCAGCCGGCGGGCTACACCGAGCCGCTGCTCCACGAGTGGCGTCAGGTGCACAAGGCCAAGTAATTCGGGCCGCGTGCCAATGAACGGGCCCCGGTGCACTGCACCGGGGCCCGTTGCGTTGTGAGGCGGGCGCCGTGCAGGGATATCGCCGTACAGCGCGCCTTGCGCTATCTTGGGCGCAGCACACTCGCCGCCGAGCCGCCAGGAGGGCGCCATGACCGTAATGACCGCAGCCGCCATCGAGGAATTTCTCGACGAGGTGTTTCCGCATCGCCAGGGCACCATCGAGGGCGTCGACGAGATGCGCGCGACCATGAGCCTGGCCATCGAGGACGAGCACCTGCGCCCCGGCGCCTGCGTCTCCGGGCCCAGTATGATGGGGCTGGCCGATGTCTGCCTCTACGTGGCGATCCTGGCCCAGATCGGCCCCGAGCCGATGGCGGTGACCAGCGACATGAACTGCCACTTCCTGCGCCGCGCCCGCGGTGACCGCGATCTGATCGCCAATGCACGCATCGTCAAGCTCGGCCGCCGCCTGGCGGTGGGCGAGGTGCAGCTGTTCTCCGCCGGCGACGAGGAGCCGGTGGCGCTGGTGACGGCGACTTACGTCTTACCCGACGCCGACTGAGCGCGTAGGGCGGTAAATGCAAGCATCACCCAGCCGGCGATAAAGGCGACGCCGCCCAGCGGCGTGATCATGCCCAAGCGGCCGATGCCGCTCAGCGCCAGGGCGTAGAGCGACCCCGAAAACAGCAGCATGCCCAGTGCCCAGAGGCCCAGCGTCAGCTGCTGGCCGCGCAGGGGCTGGCCGGCGCGCCAGGCCAGCACCCCGAGCATCGCCAGGGTATGCCACATCTGATAGCGCACGCCGGTCTCGAAGGCCGCCAGCAGGCGTGCCGGCAGCTGGCCCTGCAGGCCATGGGCGGCGAAGGCGCCGAGGGCCACGGCCAGGCCGCCGCTAAGCGCTATCGCTAGCCACCAGGGGGTATCGCGCATGGGGGAAATCTCCTTGTCGAAGGCGCCCATACCGTACCCCGCGGGGGCGTTACAGGCTACAATAGTGGCCCCCGAACCGCTGCGATTCGCTGGAGGACCAATATGCAGATCCTGCTCAACGGCGAAGCCAGAACCCTCGAGGCCGAGGCTACGATCAGCGACCTGATCGCCTCCCTCGACCTGACCGGTCGACGCATCGCCGTCGAGGTCAACGAAGAGATCGTGCCGCGCAGCCAGCATGCCCAGCAGGGGCTGGCCGACGGCGACCGCGTCGAAATCGTCCACGCCATCGGCGGGGGCTAGAGGAGCCATCATGACAGACCGTTTCCAGGACCAGCCGCTGCAGGTGGCGGGTCATCGCTTTGCCTCGCGCCTGCTGGTCGGCACCGGCAAGTACCGCGATTTCGACGAGACCGCCGCCGCCATCCAGGCCTCCGGCGCCGAGGTGGTGACCTTCGCGGTGCGGCGCACCAACCTGGGGCAGGAAGCCGGCGAGCCCAATCTGCTCGACGTGGTGCCGCCGGAGCGCTATACCCTGCTGCCCAACACCGCCGGCTGCTATACCGCCAAGGACGCGGTGCGCACCTGCAAGCTGGCCCGCGAGCTGCTCGATGGCCACAAGCTGGTCAAGCTCGAAGTGCTCGGGGATGACGCGACGCTCTACCCCAATGTGGTGGAGACGCTGAAAGCCGCCGAGACGCTGATCGCCGACGGCTTCGAGGTGATGGTCTACACCAGCGACGATCCCATCGTCGCCAAGGAGCTCGAGCGCCTGGGCTGCTGCGCGGTGATGCCGCTGGGCTCGCTGATCGGCTCCGGTCACGGTATCCAGAACCCGCACAACCTGCGCCTGATCATCGAGCAGGCCGAGGTGCCGGTGCTGGTGGATGCCGGTATCGGTACCGCCTCCGACGCCGCCATGGCCATGGAGCTGGGCTGCGACGGCGTGCTGATGAACTCGGCCATCGCCCACGCCCGCCAGCCGGTGTTGATGGCCGGCGCCATGAAGCAGGCTGTCGAGGCCGGCCGTGCCGCCTTCCTGGCCGGTCGCATGCCGCGCCGCCAGAGCGCCGAGCCCTCCTCGCCCTTCGCCGGCCGTATCAACGGCTGACTGCCCGCTAAGATGAGATCCGCGTGACGCATGAGTGATACCCACGACGACCGACCCGACGCCGCCACCAGTGCACCCGAGAGCCCCGCGGCGCCGCTGCACCGGCGCGGCATCAAGAGCTATGTGCTGCGCGCCGGGCGCATGACCATTGCCCAGACCCGCGGTCTCGAGGAGGTCTGGCCGCGGCTGGGGCTGACCCTGGCCGAGGGCCGTCAGGACCTCGACGCGCTGTTTGGGCGCCGTGCGCCGCGGGTGGTGGAGATCGGCTTCGGCATGGGCGCTTCGCTGATCGAGCAGGCCGAAGCCCACCCGGAGACCGACTTCATCGGCATCGAGGTACACGCCCCCGGCGTCGGCAAGCTGCTCGACGAGGCCGACAAGCGCGGCCTGAGCAACCTGCGCGTATACCGCGAGGACGCCCTGCGGGTCCTCGAGGAGTGCCTGCCCGAGGCCAGCCTCGATACCCTGCAGCTGTTCTTCCCCGACCCCTGGCCGAAGACGAAGCACCACAAGCGGCGCATCGTCCAGCCGGCCTTCGTCGAGCTGGTGCGGACCCGCTTGAAGCCGGGCGGCACCTTCCACCTGGCCACCGACTGGGCGGCCTACGCCGAGTGGATGGCCGAGGTGATGAATGCCGCGCCGGGCTATCGCAATACCGCGGCGGCTGAGACGGCGCCCTATGTGCCGCGCCCCGAGTTCCGGCCGCTGACCAAGTTCGAGGCCCGCGGCGAGCGCCTCGGCCACGGCGTCTGGGACCTGATCTACGCCCGCGACGCCTAGACGGGAACGTCCCTCGTATTGTCATGTCCTGGCTCAAGCATTTAGCAGTAGCGCTCAGGGCTGATCCGGTGGCAGGCCTATTAGGAGGCGCTGTAAACCCATCCCTAGGCGCTACCAGCGCCCTGCTGCGCTCTCGCATCCTGCTTTGCTTGCAGGACCTGTGCTGGCCATCCTTGGCCAGCCCGTTCGGAGGAATCCTCCTCACCCATGGCGTTGAATCTACTCTTCGGCCTGCCGCCGGCGCCCCTCACTAACAGTGACGGGAATAGCGCTGGGCGCATTTTTGCAAGGGTAGAAAAGAAAAAGCCGCTCCGGGAGGAGCGGCGAAAGACCGTGACTAGCTTGATGAGGAGAAACCATGGCAGAAAACCTGACATTCTCTGCTATGGCGTGTGGCGCCTGGCAAGCGCCACGGTTGTTAAGATAATCGTTCGCATTTGGGGCGTCAAGCGTAACGAGAATATTTTTTATTCATCCGCCGACCAGGCGCAGCCATAGCGGCAGCGTCAACATCGCCAGCAGCGTCTGGCCGGTGATCAAGGCGGCCATCAGCTCGGCGTCGCCGCCCAACTGGCGAGCCAGGATATAGGCCGAGGTGGCGGTGGGCAGGGCGGCGAACAGCAGCGCCACGTCGCGGCTCACCGGGTCGAGACCCAGCGCCAGCGCTAGCGCCAGCACCAGTGCCGGCATCGCCACCAGCTTGAGCAGGTTGGCGGCCCAGACGCCGCGGTCGAGGCGCACCAGCGCCCGTGGGCGCAGCGCCACGCCCACTGCCACCAGGCCTAGCGGCAGCGCCGCGCTGCCCAGCAGGCCGACGGTCTGGGCGCTCCAGCCGGGCAGGCCGATGCCGCTCAGGTTAAGGGCGATCCCTATCAGGCAGCCGAGGATCAGCGGGTTGCGCACCAGCGCCAGCAGGCTCTTGCCGAGGCTGGCCGGCCCTAATGTGCCGGCGGCGATGAAGCTCGCCACGCACAGCACATTGACCACCGGTACCATCAGCGCCACGGCCACCGCGGCGACGGTGGCCCCGGCACTGCCATGCAGGGCGCTGGCGCCGGCCACGCCGACATAGGTATTGAAGCGCAGCGCGCCCTGGAATACCGAAGTGAAGGCCGCCGGGTCGAGTCCCAGCCGCTGGCGCAGCCGCCACAGCAGGGCGCCAAGCGCGGCCATCACGCCAAGCAGCACCAGTGCGACACGCCCCACCGGCACCTGACTGACATCCGCCGTGGCCAGTGTCGCCACCAGCATGGCGGGAAACAGCAAAAAGTAGATCAGCTTCTCCAGCTGGGGCCAGAAATCCCCGCCCGGCAGGCGTTTCCAGCCCAGCGCGGCGCCCAGCAGGATCAGCAAAAACAGTGGGCCCAGCGCACCGGCCACATCACCCATGGGGCGCTCCTTGTCATCGACCTTGGGATGCGACAACCTTTCGCAGGTTGTCATGAGGCAAACGCTGATAAGCTTACCGGCTATTGCCATTGCATTGGAGGGTCCTGGTGACGCCATGACCACGCTGCCACCATCCTCGGACGAGGCGACCCCGCGCTCACCGCTACTCAATTTGCTGATCATGGTCACGCTGGTCACGGTGGTCGTGGCGATGTGGTACCTGGGCAACTACTATCTGCGCGGCAGCAGCGACGACGTCACCTGGTATCCGCCGAGTTCGCCCTGCGACCTGCACCAGGGCGCCTGCGAGGCGAGCCTGGGCATGGCGTCGCGGCTGTCGCTGGGCTTCGACGGTGAGCTGCGCGAACTCGAGATCCTGCCCGTCGAGGTGCAACTGGACAACCTCGAGGCGCGGTCGGTGACGCTCGAGCTGGTGGGTCGCAATATGCACATGGGCGTGCACCGCTTTATCCTCGAGTCGCAGGGCAACGGGGTGTATCGCGGCAATGCCCAGATCGGCGTATGCACCGAGTCGGTGATGCCGTGGCGCGTTCAGGTAGTGATCGAGACCCCTCAGGGTCGCAAGGGAAGCTGGTTCGATTTCGATATCAAGAGGAGTGCGGTATGACGCGCAAGATGCGGTGGGCGGGCATCGCCACACTGGTATTGGCCGTGGCGCTCGGCACCATCTGGTGGGTGCAGCAGCAGGGCGATGACGGCGAGCCGCGCGGTGGCGAAGTGGCGCTGCCCTCGACCCAGGGCGAGTTCTCGCTGGCATCCATGGATGACGATGAGCTGGCGGTGCTGTTCTTCGGCTACACCTACTGTCCGGACATCTGCCCGATGACCCTGGCAGTGATTCGCCAGGCGCTGCAGCAGCTCGAACCGGAGCATGCCGAGCGGCTGGTACCGGTGCTGATTACCGTCGACCCGGCCCGCGATACCCTCGAGCGCCTCGAGGAGTACGTCGGCTACTTCGGCGAGCAGTTTATCGGCGCCCGCGGCAGCGAGGAGCAGCTCGACGATATCGCCGAGCGCTATAACCTGTTCTGGCGCCGGCACGACATGGAGGGCTCGGCGATGGAGTACACCGTCGACCATAGCTCCTCGATGTACCTGGTCGACCGCCACGGCGAGATCCGCCAGCGGGTGCTCTACGCCCCGACGCCGCACTCGCTGATCTCTGCCGTGCGCCACGAGCTCAGCGGCGGCTGAGGCGCGGCGTCAAGCAGTCAGGGCTCAGGGCGACTCTGCCGGGTCGCCGCTAAGCCGCTCGACCATGGCGTGCAGCGCCTGCACCTGATGGCCGTCGCGGGTTTCATAGCCGGCCGAGGGTTCCCAACTGCTTTCATCGAAACCCCACCAGTCCCAGCAGCCCTGGGGATTGGCCATGCTGGTGTCGGTCTGCGGGTAGAGCACGGCCAGGTCATTGGCGTCGGCCCAGGCGTTGAGCCCGGTATGCCGGATAAAGGCGTCCTCGACCTGCTCCTGATTCATGTTGCAGCCGTGCAGCGCCACCACCAGACCGCAGGTCGCACCCTCCTCGCAGGCCTTGGGCAGGTAGAGCTGGCCCTTCTCGGCGAGCCCTGAGCCGCGATAGAACTCGCCCTGATCGAAGGGCAGCAGTGTGCCGCGGCCGTCCTCCTCGGGGGGCTCAAGGCCGCCGTAGAGCCAGTTCAACGCCTCGCCCGCCGCATCGCGGTCACAGGCCAGCAGGTGAGGACTGCCACCGAGGCGACAGTCGGCCAGCTCGGTGATGTGTGCCAGGCCGGTGCCGCCCACCGGCAAGCCGTGGCCGACCTCCTCGGCGCTGACGAACGTCAGCTGTTCAGGACGCTCCAGCCAGCCACGATACTGCGTGGCCAACATCTCGCCGAGCGCCGGGTCGACCTCCTCGTCCTCTTCGCCGTGCCACACGAAGACCCGCTGTTGGGCCAGCGCCTCGGCTGCGCCCAGGCGCCCCTCGGCGCGATAGGCGGTCAGGCGGCCCTCCAGCTCGGCCAGGCTGGGCGAACCGTGGCGCTGGCTCATGCACTGCCCCAGCGCCAGGCGCAAGCTGCCCTGGGCGCAGCCCCAGGGGCCGGCGGCGAACACGCCCAGGCCGCGATAGGTCTCGGGAAAGGCCACCGCCAGCTGGGTGGCCATATAGCCACCCGACGAAACCCCCATCACGCTGACGCGGGCGGGGTCGATGTCGAGCACGGGAAGTGGCGGAGGGGTGTCGCTGTCGGCCAGCGCCGGGCCAGCAAGGCCCAGCGCCAGACCGCACGCTAGCAGAGTGGGTTTCATCGCGATCAATCGTCGATGCCGAGCAGCTCGACCTTGAAGATCAGCGTTTCGTTGGGGCCGATCGGGCCGCCGGTACCGGCTTCACCGTAGGCCAGCTCGGAAGGCAGGTAGATCATCCAGGTGTCGCCGACGCTCATCAGCTGCAGGGCTTCCTGCCAGCCCTCGATGACCTGGTCGACGCGGAAACTGACCGGCTCGCCGCGCTGGTAGGAGCTATCGAATACGGTGCCGTCGATCAGGGTGCCCTCATAGTGCACCTCGACGCTGTCCGAGGCGCTAGGCGACGGGCCGTCACCGGATTCGACCACCTGATACTGCAGGCCCGAGTCGGTGACCTCGACGCCCTCCTCCTCGGCATTCTCGGCCAGGAAGGCCTCGCCGGCCTCGCGATTGGCCTCGGCGGCCTGCGACGCCTGGGCCTCGCGGCTGGCCATGGCGCTCTCCTGGAAGCGCGTCAGCGCCTCGGCCATCTGCTCCTCGCTCATGGCCAGCTCGCCGCCGGCATAGACGTCCTCGATGGCCTGGGTGAAGGCGTCGAGATCGAGAGCTTCTACGTCCTGTACCAGGCTCTGGCCGAGGGTCACGCCGAGGCTGTAGCTGAGTTTCTCCTCGTCGCTTTCAGGGGCGGCCAGGGCCAGCGGTGCGGCGGCCAGCAGGGTGCCGAATGCCGCAGCGGAAACCAGTGTCTTCATGCAGAGTCCTCGATTCAATGTAAGGCGTCGTGTCTCGGACTCTATCAGGCGCCATGAGTTTCCGCACCCGCGCCATCTCGGTGCACTACCTGACTACACCACCAGTACCGGGCACTTGGCCATGCTCGCGACCCGCTGCGAGACACTGCCAAGGATGCTCGATTCGCCGTTGGTACCCTTGGAGCCGAGCACGATCAGGTCGCACTCGCGCTTGCGGGCAAAGCGCACGATGGTGCTCGAGGGTCGCCCGCCCTTGACGAAGGCGCGGACTTCCTCGACGCCAAGTTCGATGGCGCGGTGCTTGGCATGCAGGGCGATCTCGGTGGCGTACTCCTTGAGCGCGTCGTCGGGAATGTCGAGCTTGGCCGGGCGCACCATCGATAGCGACGCCTCGAGCAGGCTGTGATGCTTGAACACGCACAGCACGTAGAGCTCGGCGGCGGTCAGCTGCTGCAGCTCGATGGCCTTGTCCAGCGCCCGCAGGGCGCGCTTGGAGCCGTCGACCGGGACCAGGATTCGCTTGAACATCGTCACCTTCTCCTTGTTGGGCGAGTGGCTCACCGGAACGCCAGGTCACGCAGGAACAGCGCGATCTGCGGGAACATGATCACCAGCGCTGCTGCCACTACCAGCATGAAGATGAACGGCGGGGTACCGCGAATCACTTCCCAGTAGGGGCGCTTGAAGATCGCGATGGCGGTGAAGATGTCGCAGCCGAATGGCGGTGTGGCCGAGCCAATCGCCACCTGCAGGGTGATCAACACGCCGACGTGCACCGGGTCGAGGCCCGAGGCGGCGATTGCCGGGGCGAAGATCGGCGTCAGTACCAGGATCACCACGATCGGGTCGACGAACATGCAGGCGACGAAGAAGGCCACCGAGATGGCGATCAGCACGCCCACTGGGCCGGCCTCGTTGATGCCCACCGCAGCAAGGATCTCCTGGGGGATCTGGGCAAACGAAATCACCCACGAGAAGCCGTTGCCCACCGCCACCAGGATGAAGACCACGGCGGTGATCAGCCCGGTGGACTTGGCGATGGTGTAGATGTGCTGCAGCTTGAGCGAGCGGAAAATCACGAACTCCAGCAGTACCGCATACAGCACGCAGGCGGCGGCTGCTTCGGTGGGGCTGAATATGCCGCCGTAGATACCGCCGACAATGAGTACGGGGAAACCCAGCGGCCACAGCGCCTTCTGCACCGCGGTGAGGCGCTCGCGCCAGCTCGATTTTGGCTCGGTGGGCACGTCCTTGATCACCGCATACAGCACGCAGTAGATCGAGAACATGAACAGGATCAGCAGCCCCGGGCCGATGCCGGCGATGAACAGCTCGCCGATCGAGGTGCCGGAGATCACCCCGTAGATGATCATGCCGATGCTCGGCGGGATCAAAAAGGCGATGTCGCTGGAGTTGATGATCAGCGCCAGGGTGAAGGGGTCCTTGTAGCCGGCCTTGAGCATCCGCGGGCGCAGCGGCGAGCCGACGGCCACCACGGTGGCCTGGGTCGAGCCCGAGACGGCGCCGAACAGCGTACAGGAGGCCGCGGTGCTCACCGCCAGGCCGCCCTTCACGTGGCCGACGAAGCTCATCACCATATTGATCAGGCGATGCGCGGACTGACCGCGGGTCATGACATCGGCAGCCAGGATGAACATAGGCACCGCGATCAGCGCGGTGGGGCGGATGCCGCCCATCATCTGCTGGATCAGGGTTTCCATCTGGCCGGTGCCGCCGAAGGTCATGTAGAAACCGACGAAGGCGGCGGTGACCAGCGGTATCATCATCGGGAAGCCGAGCAGCAGCAGCACGATCATGATGGAGATAATGATTGTCGTCATGGTGCGTTCCCCGCGTCAGACTTCGGTTTCCGTGTCCTTGTATCCGTCGACCACATGGGTCGAGAGATAGACGTCACGAGAGGTCAGGTTCTTGAAGGCGGTCAGCAGGTACTGGATCCCGGTGACGGTGAAGCCCAGCGGCACCCACAGGTACATGATCCACACCGGAATACTCAGCGACGGCAGCACCCGGCCGCGGCTGTAGGTGGTCTGGATATAGCCGATCGAGTAGTAACACAGCGTGAACATGACCAGCGCGGTGAACAGGCAGATGAAGATCATCAACCAGCGGCGCGCGCCGGTGGGCAGGGCATCGTAGATCGCCGACATGCGGATATGCCGGCCGTGGCGGGCGGCATAGCCAATGCCCGCGAACGTGATCATCACGATCAGGATGCGGTTGACCTCTTCGGAGAAGTGCAAGCTCTCGCCGAACGCGAAGCGGCCAATGACGTTGGCCACGGTGTTGATCGCCATCAGGATCACCCCCATGGCGAGGATCACGGCCTCGGCCTTGCTGATCCAGGTGTCGACCACGCCCAGCGGGCCGGGCAGGGTGGAGCGGTACTGCTGTTCGGCGACGTCTTCTTCGCTCATGTCCATGTCGAAGGACTCCTCGCGGTCTGGATGGCGTGTAAACGAACGGTGACACACCCAGCCTATGCCGTCGCGCCGTCCCTTGCAGGCGCAGAATCAACGCTGATTGGCTGGGTGACAACGACGAGGGGGCAGCCTTGCGGCTGCCCCCTGTGCGGTTAGCTGCGTGGCACGCCAGGCGTGCGCGGCGCGGCATCACTCGTTGGTGACGGCCTCGAGGTCGGCCTTGAACTGCTCGAGCAGTTCGGCACCGCGGTCGCCGGTCATCTCCACGAAGCGCTCCTCGACCTGCGGGGCGCGCTCGCGGAAGGCCTGGATCTGCTCCTCGTCGAGGCGCGTCACGGTGACCTCGTCGGAGGCTTCCTGGATCGCCGCCAGCGAATCGTCAGCCAGACCGGAGATATGCTCGATGGTGTGCTCGTAGGCCGCCTCGGTGGCGTCGCGCACCAGCTGCTGGTCCTCCTCGGAGAGGCCATCGAAGAAGTCCTGGTTGGCCATCATCGCGGTGGTGAACCAGCCGTGTCCGGTAAACACCAGGTGCGGGGAGACCTCATACAGGCCACCGGACTCGATCCAGAAGATCGGGTTTTCCTGGCCCTGGATGATGTTGGTCTGCAGGCCCCCGTAGACCTCACCCCACGGCAGCGGGGTCGGCGTGGCGCCGAAGGCACGATAGGTCTCGGAGAGCAGCGGGTTGGTCATGGTGCGGATGTTCTTGCCGCGCAGGTCATCCGGGCTGGTGAAGGGCTCATCCAGGGTCACCACCATCTCGCCTTCCGGATACATCTTGAGCAGTTCGAGGCCTTGTTCGGCGTAGAGCTCAGGGAAGGTCTCGTGAATCGCCGTGGAGTTGTTGAAGAACTCGATCACGGTCTCTTCATCGGTGGGCAGCAGGTAGGGGATGAAGAAGATCTGCGCCTCGGGGATCAGCGACCCGGTAAAGCCCGGAGACTGATTGACGAACTGCAGGATGCCGGCCTGGGTCTGCTCCATGATGTCGTCGGACTCGCCGAGCTCACCGAAACGATAGATCTGCACGGTGTGGTCGGAATTTTCCTCGACATACTCCTTGAAGGCGACGGCGAAGACGTCCTGAACATCGCCCTCGAATTCCTCGTGGGCGTAGCGCCAGTTATCGGCACTGGCGGCGGCGGAAAGGCCGAACAGCAAGGCGCCGACACTGGCGGCGGTGAGTAGGTTGCGAACCATCATTTTTGTCTTCCCTCACAAGGTTGAAGCCAGCGTATATGTGCCCAAGCTGGCTTAAAGTGCAGGTTTAAAAACATGCAGTTGTGAATTCAGGCTAGCGCGCGGCCGGTGAGGGGTCAAGGCAGCGTTCGAGGGTTTGCAGGGCGTAAAGATGGTGTTTTTTCTGTTCTGGCAGCCTGGCGAAGAGGCGTTCAGCCAGGGGCGGGTCGGTCTCGCGTAGCGGGCGTATCGCACCCGCCTCTAGCAGCGTCTCGTCGCTACTGCGCTGCAGCATGCGCAGCGCTTCACGCTCGCTCAGCAGCTCGGCGCGCTTGAGGGTGTCGCGCAGTTCAGCGATCTCGGGGTTGGTGAGCGCTCGCTGCTTGAGCCTGCGGCGACGCTCTCGCAGCGGCCGGGTCAGCTCGGCCTGCCAGCGGCGCAGCGCGTCGAGTTCGGCGTCGAGACCGCCGGCTGCGGTGAGGCCGTGGCTAGCCAGCCAGCAGTGCCACAGCAGTTCGCAGACATCGGCGCCGGCCTCGTCCTGCAGCTGCAGGCAGGCTGACGCGACGCCCTCGCGGGCATAAAACGCCAGCGCGAAGTCCCACAGCGGCGCGTCGCGCAGAGAGGCCCGCAAGTGCGCCAACAATTGGGTAGAATTCATGCCATTCGTTCCTACGGGGTGGCGAGCCACCCTGCCGACCTACCGGAGCCAGCATGATCGCACTGCGCCAACTCTCGCTGCAACGTGGCACCCAGACGCTGATCGAGGGCGCCGAGCTGACCCTGCACGGCGGCCACAAGGCGGGCATCGTCGGCCCCAACGGGGCCGGTAAGTCGAGCCTGTTCAAGCTGCTGCTGGGGGAGCTGGCCCCCGACAAGGGCCAGGTCGAGATGTCCGGCGGCCAGCGCATCGCCCACATGGACCAGGAGATAGCCGCGCTGGACCGTGCCATCGTCGACTACGTGCTCGACGGCGACCGCGAGCTGCGCGCTACCGAAGCTGCGCTGGCCGCGGCCCAGACCAGCGGCCAGGCCCACCGCGAGGCCGAGCTGCATGGCAAGATCGAGGCCCTCGACGGCTACAGCGCCCCGGCCCGCGCCGCTCAGCTGCTGGTCGGCCTGGGCTTTGCCCAGGCCGACTTGACGCGGCCGCTGGCGGACTTCTCCGGCGGCTGGCGGATGCGCGTCAATCTGGCGCGCACGCTGTTCATGCCCTCCGACCTGCTGCTGCTCGATGAGCCCACCAACCACCTCGACCTCGACGCCCTGCTGTGGCTCGAACAGTGGCTGACACGCTATCCCGGCACCCTGCTGCTGATCTCCCACGACCGCGACTTCCTCGATGCGGTTTGCGACCACATCGTGCACTTCGATCGCGGCAGCCTGGTGCTGTACCGCGGCAACTACTCGACCTTCGAGCGCACCCGCGCCGAGAAGCTGGCGCTGCAGCAGGCCGAGGCCGCCAAGCAGCAGGCGCGCAAGGCGGAGATCGAGCGTTTCGTGGCGCGCTTCCGCGCCCAGGCCACCAAGGCGCGCCAGGCCCAGAGCCGCTTGAAGATGCTCGAGCGCATGGGCGATATCGCCGTGGCCCACGCCGATTCGCCGTTCCACTTCACGATTCCCGCCGCCGACAAGAGCTCGCATCCGCTGCTGGTGCTGGACGAGGCGCGGCTCGGCTATCGCGACGCCGCGGGCCATGAGACCGTGCAGCTCGACAACGTCAAGGTCACCCTGCTACCCGGCAGTCGCATCGGCCTGCTCGGGCCCAACGGCGCCGGCAAGTCGACGCTGATCAAGTCGCTGACCGGCGAATTGCCGCTGCTGGCCGGCAAGCGGGTGCCCGGCGAGCACCTGGCGATCGGCTACTTCGCCCAGCACCAGATCGAGGGGCTCGATCTGGCCGCCAGCCCGTTCATGCACGTGCAGCGGCTTTCGCCTACCGCCAGCGACCAGGAGATCCGCAATTTCCTGGGCGGCTTCGGCTTCAAGGGCGACGACGCCTTCGAGGTGGCCGATAGCTTCTCCGGCGGCGAGAAGGCGCGCCTGGCCCTGGCCCTGGTGGCGTGGCAGAAGCCCAACTTGCTGCTGCTCGACGAGCCCACCAACCACCTCGACCTGGAGATGCGCGAGGCGCTCACCGAGGCGCTGGCCAGCTTCGAGGGCACGGTGATCATCGTCTCCCACGACCGCCACCTGCTGCGCGCCAGCGTCGACGAGTTCTGGCGCGTGGCCGATCACCGCGTCGAGCCCTTTGACGGTGACCTGGAGGACTACCGCGCCTGGCTCAAGGCGCGCCTGGAGGGGGAGCGTCGCGAGGCGCGGGTCGACAAGGCCGAGGAGGCGCCCCGTGAGGATCGCAAAGCGGCTCGCCGTGCCGCCGCCGAACTGCGCGAGAAGCTGCGTCCGCTCAAGAAGCAGCGCGACCGCGCCGAGCAGGCGATGGATAAGATCCAGACGCAACTGGCCGCGGTGGAGGAAACGCTGGGCGATGCCGAGCTCTACACCGATCCCGCGCGCAAGGCGGAGCTGACCGCGGCCCTGGCGCGCCAGGGCGAGCTCAAGTCGCAGCTCGACGACCTCGAGGCCGACTGGCTGGCCGCAGAGGAGGCGTTGGAGGCGATGGAAGCCGAGCTAAGCTCGGAGACATAAGACGCGGCTACGCCGCTCGAAGAGGGAAGACCGGCGCTTCGCGCCTTGAAGATGAAAAGCTAGAGCTAAGAATTGGCTTCCCTCTTCCCTCTTCCCTCTTCCCTCTTCCCTCTTCCCTCTCAACTCTCCAGCAGAAAGGTCACCGGCCCATCGTTGATCAGCGCCACCTGCATATCGGCGCCGAACTCGCCGCAGGCGACCCGCGGCCAGCTCGCCTGGGCGCGGGTCAGCAGGTAAGTGAACAGTCGCTCACCCTCGGTGGGCGGCGCGGCGCTGGAGAAACTCGGGCGCAGGCCCTTGCGGGTGTCGGCGGCCAGGGTGAACTGCGAGACCAGCAGCAGACCGCCCTCGGCCTGCTGCAGATCAAGGTTCATCTTGCCATCGGCATCGCTGAATACACGGTAGTGCAGCAGCTTGTGCAGCAGCTTGTCGGCGCGCGCCTCATCGTCGCCCTTCTCGACGCCGATCAGTGCCAGCAGGCCGTGGTCGATGGCACCCACGGTCTGGCCGTCGACCTCGACGCTGGCGCGGCGTACGCGTTGGATCAATGCTCGCATGCGGGCTCCTGTGGCGGTGGTCGGCGCGCCAGTATAGCCGCTCAGCGCCCCAGCAGGGCATCGCGGAAGTCGCGCCGCAACGGGTCGCTGCCCAACCAGATGCCGAATAGCGCGTTGGCCAGCGCCAGGTCGTCGCCGCGGTAGAGCGGCTCGCCATTGAGCGCCAGGCGCAGCTCGCTGCCGTCCCAGCTCAGTACGTAGCGGTCCCCGGGGGTGACGTCGCGATACGTCCGGTTGAAGTCGTCGATGGCGGTGGCGAGCTGGCTGAAGGCCTCGGCATCGAGGCGCTCCTGCAGCGACTCGCGGGTCGCGTCGGCGAAGTCCTCGGCGTCGATGGCATGGAAGTACTCGAGCTCGAGCCGCTTGGGGACGTCGGAGAGCGGGGCCGGGGCGCTGGCAGATGCCTCCTGATAGTAGGCGCCGGCGTAAGCGTTCCACACCAGGTAGCGGAACACGCCGCTGCCGAGCAGGGCGTAGCGGATGCCGTTGTCGTCGAGGCGGGTGTCGAACTCGACGCCGCGTACCTCGACGCGCTGTTCGGCCTGGGCCGAGGTGGCCAAGCCGGCGAACAGGCATAGGGACAGCAAGCCGGTAGCAAGGCGAAAACGGAAAGCGGGTCGCATGGTGTCTCCGGAGGCGTGGGGATGCCTCCTACAGACATGCTTGGGTCGTACAAGTTCTGTATCGCCGTGGCTACCAGGCGCGGCACACCATCACGTCGCAGTGCGGCTCCGCCAGCAGTCGCTCGGTGAGCTGGCCCTGGCGGCCCAGCGGCCCGCGGCTACCCAGCGCCAGCAGATCCGGCGGCTGGCGGCGCAGGCGATTCATCAGCACCTCCAGCGGGTCGCCTTGCTCGAGTTCCAGGTGCACCTCGGGCACGGCGTCGAACTCGCCCATCAGCTGGTCGATCTCGCGCTCCAGCTGCTGGCGCAGGCGCGCCACTTCACGATCGCGCCACTGGGCGTAGTGGCCATCGGAGCCCAGCTCGCGCTCGCCGGGAATGTTCCAGGCGTGGAGCAGGGTGACGCTGGCCTCGGGGAAGCGCTTGAGGGTCTCGCGCAGGGTGTGGCGGCAGGTCAGCGAGAAGTTGACCGGCACCAGGATGTCTTGCCAGGTCTGGGTCGCCAGATGGCTCACCGAGAGCACCGGACAGGGCGCGCCGCGCAGTACCCGTGCCAGGGTGGTGCCGCCGACCAGATCGAGCTGGCCGCGCTTGCGGTGGGCACCGAGCACGATCATGTCGACCTCGCGCTCATGAGCCTCGCGGATGATCTCGGCGTAGGGTGCGCCGGCCACGGTTTGCAGCAGGGTGGCCGGCTCGGCGAGGGCATAGTCCTCGCGCAGGTCGGTCATGGTGCGCTGCATCTCCTCGACCACCAGCGGTTCCAGGTCGCGCAGCGCCTGGCGCGGCAGGTGCGGATCGAGCACGTGGATGACATCGAGGCGCGCGCCGCTTTCGTTGGCCATGCGCAGGGCGCGGGCAAAGGCGGCACGGTTCTCGGCGGACAGGTCGCAGGCAAACAGCAGGGTGTGGGCCATGAGCTTCCCTCCCTCGATGCGGGGCACGTGGCGCCGTCTAGGGCGACGGCGCCGTCACCCCCCAGCATGGTGCCAGTTGCCAAAGCCTGCAAGCTGCGGCGGTTCACACCCCACGCTTGTCACCGTGAGCAGCGTTAGAGGCCGATCCGTCGCCGCGTTTACCACCAGGCGTGGAAGTGGTGCACCGGCCCGCGGCCGCGGCCGACCCGCAGCCGCACACTGGCGGTGAGTGCCTCGTTCAGCCACTGCTTGGCGGCGCCGACCGCCTCGGGCAGGGCGTCGCCGCGGGCCAGGCAGGCGGTTACCGCCGACGACAGCGAGCAGCCGGTGCCGTGCAGGTTGTCGGTGGCGATGCGCGGGCCGTCGAGCCAGCGAGCGCTGCCGGCATCGGCGAGCAGGTCGGGGCAGCGCTCGCCGTGCAGGTGGCCACCCTTGAGCAGCACATAGGGGGCGCCAAGGCTGCTCAGTGCTGGCAGCATGTCCTCCATCTCGTCGGCTGTGGTCGGCGTGCTGCGCTCCAGCAACACCGCCGCCTCGGGCAGGTTGGGGGTGATCAGGTCGGCCAGCGGCACCAGGATGTCGCGCACCGCGGCGATACCGGCGTCGTCGACCAGCACGTCGCCGCTCTTGGCGACCATCACCGGGTCGAGCACCACCCAGCGCGGGCGACGGCGCGTCAGCGCCGCACGGATCACCTCGGCGACCTCGCGGCTTGCCACCATGCCGATCTTCACCGCGTCGATCTCGACGTCGTCGAGCAGGGTCTCGAGCTGGGCGGCGATGAAGTCGGCGGGCACCGGGTGAACGCCACGCACGCCCTGGGTGTTCTGGGCGGTCAGCGCGGTGATCACGCTGGTACCATAGGCGCCCAGCGCCGAGAAGGTCTTGAGGTCGGCCTGGATACCGGCGCCGCCGCTGGGGTCGGAGCCGGCAATGGTCAGGGCATTGGCAATCGAAATAGGAGCGGTCATGGCAAGGGCGTCAGGGTGGTGTCGATGAAGGCTAGGCTACTGCAGATGACGGGGTGGGCGCCATGTTGAGCCTGTTCGTGGTGGCGCTGGTCAGTGCCACCCTGCTGCCCGGCGGCTCCGAAGTATGGCTGGCGCGCCAGTGGTGCCTGGGTCAGCCGGCGCTGGCGCTGTGGCTGGTGGCCACCAGCGGCAATACCCTGGGCAGCCTGATCAACGTGTGGATGGGCCGCTATGCGCGGCGCTTCCAGGATCGGCGCTGGTTTCCGGCAAGCCGCGCCGGGCTGGCCCGCGCCGAGCGCTGGTACCATCGCTTCGGCGAGTGGAGCCTGCTGCTCTCCTGGGCGCCGCTGATCGGCGACCCGCTCACCGTGCTGGCCGGGGTGTTCCGGCTGCCGTGGTGGCGGGCGATCCTGCTGATCACCCTGGCCAAGGGCACCCGCTACGCGGTGGTGCTCTACCTGGCCCACGCCTGGCTGGCGCCGCTCTGCCAGTAGGCGTTCATAGCACCGAGGGCAGCCAGGTGGCCAGCGCCGGGAACAGCGCCAGGGCCCCCAGCATCGCCAGCTGCAGCAGGATGAACGGGATCACGCCGCGGTAGATCGCCGTGGTCGGCACCGAGTCCGGCGTCACGCCGCGCAGATAGAACAGCGCGAAGCCGAACGGCGGGGTCAGGAACGAGGTCTGCAGGTTGATGGCGATCATGATCCCCAGCCAGATCGGATCGACGCCCATGGCCAGCAGCACCGGCCCGACGATCGGCACCACCACGAAGGTGATCTCGATGAAGTCGAGGATGAAGCCGAGCAGGAAGATCACCAGCATCACCACCAGGGTGGCGCCAACCACGCCGCCGGGTAGCGCCTCGAACAGCTCGGTGACCAGGTGCTCGCCGCCGTAGGCGCGGAACACCAGCGAGAACAGTGCCGCGCCGATCAGGATCAGGAACACCATGCTGGTGACGTGGGTGGTGGTGCGCGCCACGTCCTTGAGCACCGGCAGCGACAGGCGGCGCTTGGCCAGTGCCAGGACTAGCGCGCCGAAGGCGCCGACCGCCGAGGCTTCGGTGGGGGTGGCGAAGCCGCCGAGGATCGAGCCCAGCACCGCAACGATCAGCAGCACCGGCGGCACCAGCCCCTTGAGCAGCAGCGGCCACAGGCTGCCGCGATGATCGAGCTCGCGCATCAGCTCCTGGCGATCGGCGGGCGGCGCGACCTCGGGCTTGAGCCAGGCCACCGCCGCGACATAGACGATATAGGCCACCACAAGGATCAGCCCGGGGATCAGCGCGCCGATGAACAGGTCGCCCACCGACAGGGTGCGCGGGCTCCACACCCCCATCGACAGCTGGGCCTGCTGATAGGCGTTGGAGAGTACGTCGCCGAGCAGTACCAGGGCGATCGACGGCGGGATGATCTGGCCCAGGGTGCCGGTGGCGCAGATGGTGCCGGTGGCAAGCGCCGGCGAGTAGCCGCGCTTGAGCATGGTCGGCAGCGACAGCAGCCCCATGGTGACCACGGTGGCGCCGACGATGCCGGTGGAGGCGGCCAGCAGCATGCCGACCAGCACCACCGAGATGCCCAGGCCACCGCGCAGCGCGCCGAACAGCAGGGCCATGGCGTCGAGCAGGGTCTCGGCGACCCGCGATTTCTCGAGCAGCACCCCCATCAGCACGAACAGCGGCACTGCCAGCAGGGTCTGGTTGGTCATGATGCCGTAGAGGCGGTTGGGCATGGCCGACATGAAGCGGCCCTCGAAGGGCACCGCCACGCCCAGGCTCTGCAGCGCAAACCCCAGGCCGGCGAAGGCCAGCGCGGTGCCGGCCAGCGACAGCGCCACCGGGTAGCCCAGCATCAGCACGCCGCACACGGCGAAGAACAGCACGAATGGCATGTAGACGAGCACGGCTTCCACTTACAGTATCTCCTCGTGCTCGTGGGTCTTTTCGCTGGGCAGGCGCCCGCGCAGGATAAGGATCTGGCGCCAGGCCTGGGCGATGCCCTGCAGCAGCAGCAGCAGGCACATCAGCGGGATCAGCGTCTTGAGCAGGAACACCGCCGGCAGGCCGCCGTCGGAGGAGCGCTCGAGGATCGCCCAGCTGCTGGCCACGTAGCGCAGGCTGCCAAGGCCCAGGAAAAGCACCACCGGGATCAGCAGCAGCAGGGTGCCGAACAGCTCGATCCAGGCGCGGCCGCGGGGCGACATGCGCCGGTTGAAGACGTCGACGCGCACGTGGCCGTCGTGCTTGAGGGTGAAGGCGGCGGCCAGCATGAAGACCGCGGCGTGCATGTACATCACCGATTCCTGCATGACGATGCTGTGCACGTTGAACAGGTAGCGCATCACCACGATGGCGAATTGCACCAGCATCATCACCAACACCAGCCAGGCAATGCTGCGGCCAATGACCTCGGTGAAGGCATCGAGTCGGGACAGCAGCACCGGCTCGCGAGTCGCGCGGCTCATGGGACCTCTCAACGGTAAACGGTTGTTCTAGCGTGGCGCGACATGATCGCCGATTATGACGACAAAATCATCCGTCAATGCCTCCGGCGTCCCGCGTGTGGGACGGCTCATCCCGTGGACTTGATACGTCCCAGCGCCTGCTGGCAGGCCAGCGGCAGGGTCAGGTCGACGGCGATTGGCAGGTGGTCGGAGAACAGCTGGTCGAGGACGCGCACCTCGGTGGTGGCCAGCGACGACGATAGCAGGATGTGGTCCAGCGCGCGGCGTGGCTGCCACGAGGGGTAGCTGGGCAGCGGCAGTACCGGGTGCAGCGGCAGCGAGCGGCAGAAGCGGTCGTGGGTGTGCAGCTGCTCGGGGGTGCAGTTGAGGTCGCCCATCACCACCACGTGGCGCAGCGGCGAGATGATCTCGCTGAGATAGTCGAGCTGGCGCACCCGGGCGCGATGGCTGAGGGCCAGATGAGCGACGAACAGATGCAGGGCATCGGGGCCGTCGCCGTAGCTGGCGTGGATGGCGCCGCGCCCGGGCAGGGTGCCGGGCAGGCGGTGCTCCTCGATGCGCGCCGGCGGCAGCCTCGACAGCAGGCCGTTGCTGTGCTGGGCGAAGCGCCCCAGGTTGCGATTGAGCTGCTGGAAGTGGTGCGGGAAGCCGGCGCGGCTGGCCAGGTACTCTACCTGGTTGACGTTGCCGGAGCGGAAGCTGCCGCCGTCGACCTCCTGCAGGCCGACGATGTCGAACTTGCCGAGCACCTCGCTCATCAGGTCGAGGCGCCCGGCGCGTTTGGGATGCGGCAGAAAGTGCTGCCAGCTACGGGTCAGGTAGTGGTGGTAGGCCGAGGTGTGGATGCCGACCTGCAGATTGAAGGTCAGCAGCCGCAGGTGGCTGGCATCGCGATTGCGATACAGGGCGTCGGCCTGGCTCACGGTTACTGGCTCCGTTCTTCTCGTACCATGTCGATCAGCGCATCGGCGACTTGCGGCATGTTCTCGAGGCTGCCGGCGCTCGACGGGCTGACCAGATAGCGGCCGTCGATGACCAGGGCCGGCACGCCCATCAGCTGCATGGCACGCATCCGCGAGTGGGCCTGGTTGACCTGGCTGCGTACGCCGAAGGAGCCCAGCGCCTGACGCGCTTCGTCCTCGCTGACGCCGTAGTCGCTGAAGAAGTCGGCGATGTCGTCGTCATCGGTGAGTGCGCGGCCCTGGTCGTGGATGGCAGCGAAGAAGTCGGCGTGACTCTCCTCGCGAATACCGAGCTCCTCGGAGGCATAGTAGGCCGCGGCGTGCTTGTTCCAGTCACCGCCCATGGTCGCCGGCATATGGATCACTGCGACATCGTCGTCGAGCTCATCGAGCCAGGCGTTGAGGGTGGGCTGCAGGCGGTTGCAGTGCGGGCAGCCGTACCAGAACACCTCGGTGACCTCGATCATGTCGGCATCGACGCGGGTTTCCACCGCCTCGTCGAGCGCCTCGTAGTGCTGGCCCTCGACCACTTGCTGGGCGGCAACCAGGCCCGACAGGCCGAGACCGGCCACCGCGACCATCAATGTCTTGAACATGCTGTTATTCTCCTCGGCGCATCGCGCATAACGTATGACGCCCGGCAGGTCGGACGCCACTCTTGGAGCGGACGCACCGGCCAGGGTTCCCGGGACATGATGCAGCAAATCGTCATGCGGTAAAACGCCGAAGGCGGCCGTCGGCCGCCTTCGAGGGTCTCGCCGCGGCGAGATGCGACAGCGTGTCGCAGGTGGTTCAGTCGTGCAGGCCGTAGAGGTAGTTGGCCACCGCTTCCATGTCGGCATCGCTCATCTTGGCGGCGATGTCACGCATCATGTTGTTGGGGTCGTTGGCGCGCTCGCCGGCGGCGAAGTCCTGCAGGGTCGACACGGTGTAGTCGGGGAATTGCCCGGCCAGTCCCGGGTAGACGGCGCTGCCGATGCCTTCGCCGGTGGGGGTATGGCAGGCAGCACAGCTGGGAATGCCCTTGGCCATGTCACCACCGCGGTAGAGCTCTTCGCCGCGCGCCAGCAGTTCGGCATCATCCTCGGCCTGGCCGATGTTGCCGTCCTGCTCGGCGTAGAAGGCCGCCACGTCCCAGGCGTCCTGGTCGGAGTAGTCGTCGACCTGGCCGGCCATCTGGGGCACGACGCGGTTGCCGTCACGGATATCCATGATCTGCTTGGCGAGGTAGGAGGCCTGTTGGCCGGCCAGGTGCGGGAAGGAGGCCGACGGGCTAATGCCCTCCTGACCGTGACAGGCGGCGCAGGTGCCGGCCAGCTCCTGGCCTGCGGCCGGGTCGCCTTCGATTTCTTCTGCGTGGGCCATGCCCACGGCGCCCATGGTAATTGCCAGGCTTGCCAGTAACTTTCTCATCGCTAATCCACTATGCCGTTTCGTTGTTTACCGGTACGCACCCTGGGTGCCGCCCGGGCCCGCGGTGACCGCAGCCGAGCCCGCCAGTCGCGCGACAGCCTTGCCGTAAGCGGGCAGGTCGCTGTCGACGAGAGCACGGTGGTACACTAGCGTGCCCCAGGTCGCAGACAAAAGACACCGCATTATAACGAATCCGCCCGATAACGTGAATGCGGCTGCACTGCGCCGTGCGCCATCAATCGTCGAATACCGGCCCCAGACAGGATCTCGCTTCCCCATGTCGCGCCTCAACTACCAGACTGCCCGCTTTCTCACCAGCGCCCCGACCCTGGCGCAATGCCCCCCCGATGCCGGTGCCGAGGTCGCCTTTGCCGGCCGCTCCAATGCCGGAAAGTCGAGCGCCATCAATGCCCTGACCCAGCAGAAGGCCTTGGCGCGCACCTCCAAGACCCCTGGCCGCACTCAGCTGATCAACTTCTTTTCGCTGGTCGGCGGCGAGACCCAGCGGCTGGTCGACCTGCCCGGCTACGGCTACGCCAAGGTGCCGGAGAAGGTCAAGCTCGAGTGGCAGCGCCACCTCGCCGACTACCTGCGTAACCGCCAGTCGCTGCGCGGCCTGGTGCTGGTGATGGACGTGCGCCATCCGCTCAGCGAGTTCGACGAGATGATGCTCGGCTGGGCCGACGAGCAGGACATGGCGGTGCACATCCTGCTGACCAAGGCCGACAAGCTCAAGAGCGGCGCGGCCAAGAGCGAGCTGCAGAAGGTCCGCAGCCGGCTGCGCGAGTGGGAGGACCTGGTCAGCGTGCAGCTGTTCTCGTCGCTCAAGCGCGAGGGGGTCGACGAGGCCCAGACCAAGCTGGACGAGTGGCTTGTGGCTGACTAATCCAGGCCGGCCAGGAGATCCGGCAGCTCGCTGACGTGGCGCAGCCGGTGAACCCCCGGCGGCAGGCTGGTAGCGCCTTCGTTGCGGGCATCGATCCACGCCACGCGCATGCCGAGCCGCTGGGCCGGCAGCACATCCTCACGCCATGAATCCCCCACGTGGAGCGCCCGCGACGGACGGCTGCCGAGCCGCGCCAGGGCGGCCAGGAAGGGTCGCGCATCGGGCTTGGGGGCGAGCATCTCGCCGGCGGCGATGGTGACCCGGAAGTGCGCGGCGATGGGCAGCCGGGTCACATCCACATTACCGTTGGTAATCGCGCCGAGGCGATAGCGGCCGCCGAGCGCTTCGAGCAGGGCAGCGACTTCGGGGTAGGGCGTCAGGCGGTGGCGCAGGTCAAGGAACTGCGCCAGCCCCGCCGCCGCCCACATCGCCGCGGCGCTGCGCGGCAGGCCATACTCCTCGAGCAGCTCGCGCAGGGCGTGCTCACGAATCCAGGTGAAGTCACCGCGGCGCAGCGGCACGCGCTCGGCCAGCTGCTGGCGGCGTGTCTGGTAGGCGCTGAGGGGAAAGCGCTCGGCGTAGCGCCCCAGGCTGGCCGCCTGCGCGCCGTGCCAGGCGGCCAGCGCCTCGTCCAGCCAGCGGTAGTGGCCGTGTTCGGCGTGCTCCATGACCGGGCGGTTGTCCCACAGGGTATCGTCGAGGTCGAAGGTCAGCGCATCGATGGGCGGCATGGCAGGCGTCTCAGGGTGTCGGGTCACGGCGCCGCTTGGCGCGCGGGTGGGCGGCGTCGTAGCTGGCGGCGAGGTGCTGCCAGTCGAGCCGCGTATAGACCTGGGTGGTGGAGAGGTTGGCATGGCCGAGCAGCTCCTGCACCGCGCGCAGATCCTGGCTCGACTCCAGCAGGTGGCTGGCGAAGGAGTGGCGCAGGCGGTGCGGATGAAGGTGCTCCGGCAGGCCGCGCTGGCGGGCCAGGGCGGCGAGGCGCAGCTGGATCGCCCGATGCCCGAGACGCCGCCCGCGCTGGCCGACGAACAGCGCGGTTTCAGTGCCGCCGGCCAGCTGGCCGCGCACCGCCAGCCAGGCCTCCAATGCCTGGCGCGCCCGCGCACCCACCGGCACCTGGCGCGGCTTGCTGCCCTTGCCGACCACCCGCACCCGCTGGGCCTGCAGCTGGTCGACATCCAGCGCGGCGAGTTCGGCGAGGCGCAGGCCGCTGGAGTAGAGCAGCTCGAGCATGGCCTGGTCGCGCCGCGCCAGCGGCGAGTCGTCATGGGGCGTGTCGAGGAAACGGCCGAGCAGGTCGACGTCGACGGGGCGCGGCAGGTGGCGCGGCTGGCGCGGCGCCTGGGTAAGGCTCACCGGGTTGTGAGCCAGCAGGCCGCGGCGCACCAGGTGGTCGGCGAAGCGTGACAGCGCCGCACGGCGCCGGGCCAGACTGCGCGCGGCCAGGCCGCGGCTGCGTTCGGCGCCGAGGAAGCGGCGCACCAGGGCCAGGTCGAGGGCCGCCCAGCCGTCGAGCTGAGCGGTCTCGGCGAACCGGGTCAGCGCGGCGAGGTCCTGGCGATAGGCGGCGACGGTGGCCGGGCTGGCGTGGGCGGCCAGCTCGGCGAGGAAAGCCGCGACCTCATGCTGCAGGGTGGCGGTGCTCACGCCGGCGGCCCGTGACGTACCAGCAGCCGTGCCACCACGTCGCCGAGGTACTCGGTGAACAGGGTATCGAGGCTGGCGCGGAAGTGCTCCGGGTCGGGGCTGGCGAGCACCAGGTAACCCAGCGGCTCGCCCAGCGATAGCCGGGTGATGGCGCAGGAGCCGGGTTGCTCGGGGGCCTGCAGGTGCGGCAGCAGGCGCTTCCAGTCGGTCACCGTGAGCCGCGTGCAGCGGCTGGTGCGACCGTCGAGGAGTGCCGCCAGGCGGGTGCCGGCGGCGTCGTCGAGGACGTGTCGCGGCGGCTGCGGCGGGTGCGGCTCGCGGTCGGTGAGGCTGGTCGGACACCACAGCGCCACCCCCGGCGTGCGAAAGCGCTCGGCCAGCTGGGTGGCCAGGGCCTGGCCCATGGCGTCGTTGTCCTCTGCCTCGAGCAGGGCCAGCACCATTTCGCGGGTGCGCCGGTACTGCGCCTCGTTGTGGCGCGCCGACTCGAGCAGCTGCTCGAGGCGCCATTCGGCGCTCTCGGCGCGCTCGCGCAGGTCGTGGACCAGGCGCTCGAGCAGCGAGGTGGCGCCGCGGGTCTCGGGGTGCGGCACCTTGAGCTGCTGCAGCAGGCCTTCGCGGCCGACGAAGAAGTCGGGGTGGCGCGCCAGCCACTCGGCGACGCGCTCGGGGGCCAGCGTCTGGCGCGGTTCGGGGGCCGGGGCTCGGGCCATACGGGACTCCTTCTATCGCAGCGGGGCGGTCAGGCCAGTGCCACCCGACCGTCGAAGACCCGGGTCGCCGGGCCGGTCATGATCAGGCTGGCCGCGTCGCCGGGCCAGTCGATGGTCAGCGCGCCGCCGGGCAGGTGCACCGTGACCGGGCTCTCGAGGATGCCCTGGCGGATGCCGCAGGCCACCGCCGCGCAGGCCCCGGTGCCGCAGGCCAGGGTCTCGCCGCTGCCGCGCTCGAACACGCGCAGGCGGATCTCATGCGGCGACACCACCTGCATGAAGCCGGCATTGACCCGCTGGGGGAAGCGCGGATGCCGCTCGATGGCCGGACCGAGGCGCGCTACCGGGGCAGCATCGACGCTGTCGACGCGCACCACCGCATGCGGGTTGCCCATCGAGACTGCACCGATCTCGAGGCGCTCGCCGTCGACCTCTAGCGGGTAGTGCAGCCGCTCTTCGGCGGCATCGAAGGGGATCGCCTGGGGGGCGAAGCGCGGCGCGCCCATGTCGACGCTGACCCGGCCGTCGTCCTCCACCACCAGGGTCAGCGGGCCGCCCTGGGTCTCGACGCGGATCTGGTGCTTGTGGGTCAGGCGCTGGTCGCGCACGAAGCGCGCGAAGCAGCGCGCGCCGTTGCCGCAGTTCTCCACCTCGCTGCCGTCGGCGTTGAAGATCCGGTAGCGGAAGTCCATGTCAGGGTCGTGGGGCGGCTCGACGATCAGCAACTGGTCGAAGCCGATGCCGAGGTGGCGGTCGCCGAGCTGGCGGATCTGCGCGTCGCTGAGTCGTGCGCGCTGGGTGACCAGGTCGACGACCATGAAGTCGTTGCCCAGCCCGTGCATCTTGGTGAAGTGCAGCAGCATCAGCGCGACTCCTCGGGCTCGGGCAGCAGTGCTTCGCCGGCCCACAGGTCGCTGAGGCGCTCGCGGCGGCGCACCACGTGCAGCCGGTCGCCGTCGACCATCACCTCGGCGGGGCGCGGACGGCTGTTGTAGTTGGAGGCCATCACGAAGCCGTAGGCCCCCGCCGAGCGCACCGCCAGCAGGTCGCCGGCGGCGATTGCCAGTTCGCGCTCCTTGCCCAGGAAGTCGCCGGTCTCGCAGACCGGGCCGACCACATCATAGGTGCCGGTGTCGCGGGGCGCGCGGGTATCCACCGGCAGGATCGCCTGCCAGGCCTGGTAGAGCGCCGGACGGATCAGGTCGTTCATGCCGGCGTCGACGATGGCGAAGCTCTTCTCTTCGCCGGGCTTGAGGAACTCGACCCGGGTCAGCAGCACGCCGGCATTGGCGGCGATCGAGCGACCGGGTTCGAACAGCAGCGTCAGCGCTTGGCGGCCCTGCCACTGCGAGAGCCGCTCGAGCAGCGAGGCGGCGTAGTCGAACGGCGCCGGCGGGCGCTCGTCGCGGTAGGGCACGCCGAGGCCGCCGCCGAGGTCGAGGTGCTCGACCTCGATGCCGCGCGCCTTGAGCTTGTCGAGCAGCAGCAACAGGCGGTCGAGGGCGTCGAGGAACGGCGCCAGCTCGGTGAGCTGCGAGCCGATGTGACAGTCGAGCCCGACCACCCTGAGGTTGGGCAGCGCCGCGGCGCGCTCATAGACAGTCAGCGCCTCGTCCACCGGGATGCCGAACTTGTTGGCCTTGAGCCCGGTGGAGATATAGGGGTGGGTCCTGGCGTCGACGTCGGGGTTGACTCGCAGCGATACCGGCGCGACCTTGCCCAGCCCGCCGGCCACCGCGTCAAGGCGCTCGAGTTCCGGCAGCGACTCGACGTTGAAGCACTTGATGCCCACCTCCAGGGCGCGGGCCATCTCGTTCTCCTGCTTGGCGACGCCGGAGAACACCACCTTGGCGGGGTCGCCGCCGGCCGCCAGCACCCGCTCCAGCTCGCCCACCGAGACGATGTCGAAGCCGGCGCCGAGGCGTGCCAGCAGGCCCAGCACCGCCAGGTTGGAGTTGGCCTTGACGGCATAGCAGATCAGATGCGGATGGCTGCCCAGCGCCTCGCTGTAGGCGCGGAAGTGGCGCTCCAGGGTGGCCCGGGAGTAGACGTAGCAGGGCGTGCCGATGCGCTCGGCGACCTGCATCAGCGGCACGTCTTCGGCGTACATCACGCCGTCGCGGTATTCGAAATGGTCCATGCTCAGCTCTCGTCGTCGTCGGACGTGTCGGGGGCGCCGTAGCGCTCGGCGGCCTGTTGGTCGTCGGGCATGTAGAGCGGCCCCTTCTGGCCGCAGCCGGCCAGCAGCAGCAGCGCCAGGCCCAGCAGTGCCGCGCGCGCGATCATGCCGGCCTCCGCGCCAGGTCGTCGCGGGCGCGCTGGGCGGCGGCGCGCACCTGGTCGGGGGCGGTGCCACCGATATGGTTGCGTGCCGCCACCGAGCCCTCCAGGGTCAGCACCTCGAAGACATCGTCGCCGATCGTATCGGAGAACTGGCGCAGCTCGTCGAGGCTCATCTCGGAGAGGTCCTTGCGCTGCGCGATGCCGTAGGCCACCGACTGGCCGACGATCTCGTGGGCGTCGCGGAAGGCCACGCCCTTGCGTACCAGGTAGTCGGCCAGGTCGGTGGCGGTGGAGAAGCCGCGCCGTGCCGCCTCGCGCATGTTGTCGGGCTTGGCCTGGATGGCGGGGATCATGTCGGCGAAGGCGCGCAGGCAGCCCTTGACGGTGTCGAGGGTGTCGAACAGCGGCTCCTTGTCCTCCTGATTATCCTTGTTGTAGGCCAGCGGCTGCGACTTCATCAGCGTCAGCAGGCTCATCAGGTGGCCGTAGACCCGGCCGCTCTTGCCGCGCACCAGCTCGGGCACGTCGGGGTTCTTCTTCTGCGGCATGATCGACGAGCCGGTGCAGAAGCGGTCGGGCAGGTCGATGAAGTCGAACTGGGCGCTGGTCCACAGCACCAGCTCCTCGCTCATCCGCGACAGGTGCATCAGCAGCAGGCTGGCGAAGGCGGTGAACTCGATGGCGAAGTCGCGATCGCTGACCGCGTCGAGGCTGTTCTCGGCCGGGCGCTCGAAGCCCAGCAGCTCGGCGGTGACGTGGCGGTCGATGGGGTAGGTGGTGCCGGCCAGGGCGGCGGCGCCCAGCGGCATCACGTTGACCCGGCGGCGGCAGTCGGCGAGGCGCTGCTGGTCGCGGGCGACCATCTCCTGCCAGGCCAGCAGGTGGTGGCCGAAGGTCACCGGCTGGGCGGTCTGCAGGTGGGTGAAGCCGGGCATGATGGTGTCGGCCTCGCGGCTGGCGAGCTCGATCAGCCCTTCGCGCAGCCGCGACAGCTCGGCATCGACCACGTCGATCTCATCGCGCAGGTAGAGGCGGATATCGGTGGCAACCTGGTCGTTGCGCGAGCGGCCGGTGTGCAGCTTCTTGCCGGTAATGCCGATCTTGTCGGTGAGCCGCGCCTCGATGTTCATGTGCACGTCTTCCAGCGGCACCGACCAGGCGAAATCGCCGCGGGCGATCTCCTCGGCGATCTCGCCGAGCCCGGCGACGATGGCATCGCGTTCGGCGTCGCTGAGCACGCCGACCCGGGCCAGCATGGTGGCGTGGGCGATGGAGCCGCGGATGTCGTGCTGGGCAAGGCGCTGGTCGAAGTCCACCGAGGCGGTGAAGCGGGCCACGAAGGCGTCGGTGGGCTCGCTGAAGCGGCCGCCCCAGGACTGGTTGGTTGGTTTGCTCATCGGGCTGGGCATCCTGCTGTGATCATGTCGGCGGTGATACGGTCAAAGACACGCGCTCATGGCCGCAAAGTGTACCAGAGTCGCGCAGGCTGGCCACGCTGCGCGCCGCCACGAGCGCAGCGCATTTTTCCTGCTCGCGCCGGTGCATTATGATGGTGGCATCATGCGAGGGTGCGCTCCTCGCCTTGCTCATCGCCCGGCCGCCATCGGCCGGGCCCATCCAGGGAGCCTTCCGTGCCCGCTTATACCACCCTGCGTATTGCCACCCGCAAGAGCCTGCTCGCCATGTGGCAGGCCGAACACGTGCGTGACCGCCTGATGGCGGCGCACCCCGGCCTCGAGGTGGAACTGGTGGCGATGTCCACCCGCGGCGACAAGATCCTCGACACCCCGCTGGCCAAGGTCGGCGGCAAGGGGCTGTTCGTCAAGGAGCTCGAAGAGTCGATGCTCGACGGCCGCGCCGATATCGCCGTGCACTCGATGAAGGACGTGCCGATGCACTTTCCCGAGGGCCTGGGGCTGTCGGTGATTCTCGAGGGCGCCGAACCCACCGACGCCTTCGTCTCCAACCACTATGATTCGATCGACGCGCTGCCCGAGGGCGCACGCATTGGCACCTCGAGCCTGCGCCGCGGCCTGCAGATGCGCGAGGCGCGCCCCGACTTCGAGGTGCTGAGCCTGCGCGGCAACGTCCAGACCCGCCTCGGCAAGCTCGACGCCGGCGAGTTCGACGCCATCATCCTGGCCACCTCCGGCCTGCGGCGGCTGGGGCTGGCCGAGCGCATCGCCGCCGAACTGCCGCCCGAGGTGTGCCTGCCGGCCTGCGGTCAGGGCGCGCTGGGCATCGAGTGCCGCAGCGACGACCACGCCTTGATCGAGCTGCTGGCGCCGCTGGATGATCCCGCTACCGCCACTCGGGTGCGTGCCGAACGGGCCATGAACACCCGCCTCGAGGGCGGTTGCCAGGTGCCCATCGGCGGCCATGCGGTATTCGAGAACGACGGCCAGACGCTGTGGCTGCGCGCGCTGGTGGGCAACCCCGAGGGGACTCACGTGCTGCGCGCCGAGGGCCGCGGTTCGGCCAGTGAGCCGGAGACGCTGGGCATCCGCGTCGCCGAGGACCTGCTCGACCAGGGCGCCGGCGAGATTCTCGCTCAGGTTTACGGCGACGCCTGATGGCGGGGCCGATCCTGCTGACGCGCCCCGGCGAACGCGGCGCGCGGCTGGCAGCGGCACTGGCTGCCGAGGGGCACGCGGCGCAGCACCTCGAGGTGATGCAGCTCGAACCGCTCGAAGAGGACGCCCGCCAGCGCAGCGTGTGGCTGGATATCGACCAGTTCGCGCGCATCGTGGTGGTCAGCCCCTACGCCGCCGAGCGGCTGGCCGAGGCGCTCGACCGCTACTGGCCGCAGCTGCCGCTGGGGCCGGCTTACTACGCGGTGGGGCAGGCCACGGCCGAGACGCTGCACCGCTGCCTGGGGGTGCGGGTCCACGTGCCGCCAGCGGGCGGCGGCGACACCAGCGAGGATCTGCTGGCGCTACCCTCGCTGGCGCACCTGGCCGAGCAGAAGGTGCTGCTGGTGGCCGGCGAAGGGGGCCGGCCGCTGCTCGCCGAGACCCTGGCGGCGCGTGGCGCCCGGGTCACGCGTCTGGCACTCTATCGACGAGTGCTGCGGCCGCCGCAGGGCGCCGCCGCCGAGCGTCTGAAACGCGGCGTCTATGCGGCGTTGGTGATCTCCAGCGGAGAACTGCTCGAATATCTGGCAGGATGGTGTCAATCACGCGCCTTGAACCAACCGCTAATCGTTTCCAGTCGGCGTTTGGCTACACTGGCAGGCAGCCTGGGGTTCACCGATGTGCGGATTGCCGGTGGTGCCTCGGTGGCGGCCCTGAGTGCAGCAGTCGCCGATATCGACGCGCGGGACGATGGCGCAGCAATCGATCATGACGATCTTGAAAAGGGCTAGCGACAGATGAGCAAGCAACCACACGATCAGGACGATAACCAGACGCCATCCGGTGAGACCCCGCCTGAGACGTCTCCCCGCGATACTGCCGCGACCTCATCTGATCCCGCCGCGCCGGGCAAGAGCGGCGGCCGCTCGCGTAGCCGGCGCCGCGGCGGCAAGGCGCCCGCCGAGGGCAGCGCCGCGGCCACGTCCAGCGATAGCGCCGCGGACAAGCCAGGCCAGACATCGGCGGCCACGTCCAGCGAGACACCCGCGGCGAAGGCCGCCGGCACCTCTGCCGACCAGGCCAGCGATACAGCTGACGCCAAGTCCGCCAGCAAGCCGTCGAGCGCGACCGCCAAGCCCGGCGCCGATACGGCGGGGAAGCCCTCCCCGAGCAAGGCAGGTGGCGCGGGCAATCCGCCCCCGGCGTCGCCGGCCACGCCGCCGCCCCGCGACGGCGGCGGCAGCAAGAGTGGTCTGATTGCGCTGGTGCTGGCGATACTGCTCGGCCTGGCGCTGCTGCTGGCCGCCTGGCAGGGCTGGGAACGGCTCGAGGCGCAGCAGCAGCGCATCGCCGATCTCGAGTCGCGCAGCGGTGACGCGGCGACGCGCGATGAACTGGCAGCGCTGGAGGAGCGCCTCGACGCGGGCGAAAGCGAGCGCGATGCGGCCCTCGACAGCGCCCTCGCCGAACTGCGTGACGAGTTCAGCACCTACCGCGGCGAGGTCGACGAGACCCTCGACCGCGTGCTCGACGAGCTCTCCAGCGAGCAGGATGCCGACGAGCGCGAGTGGCTCCACGCCGAGGCCGCCTACCTGCTGCGCCTGGCCAATCAGCGCCTGCAGCTGGAGCGTGACGCCGACGGCGCCGCGGCGCTGCTGCGCACCGCCGACGGCCGCCTGCGCGATGCCGACAATCCGGCGCTTACCCCGGTACGCCGGGCGATCTCCTCCGAGCTGGCGGCCCTGGACTCGGTGCCGCGGGTCGACCGCACCGGCCTCTATCTGGCCCTCGACGCCCAGCAGGAACAGCTCGCCGGCCTGCCGCTGGGCCAGGACATCGAGCAGATCGCCGCCGAGTCGGGCATCGAGCAGCCGCCTTCCGGCAGCTGGCAGCAGCAGCTGTCGCGCTTCGGTGCCGAGCTGCGCGACCTGGTCACGGTGCGCCGCCACGACGAGGCGCTGGAGGCACTGATCGCCCCCGAGCAGGAGGCCTACCTGCGCCAGAACGTCCGGCTGCTGATCGAACAGGCCCAGCTGGCGCTGCTCAAGGAAGAGGAAGCGCTGTACGAGGCCAGCCTCGACAAGGCGCTCGCCCTGGTCGAAGCCTACTACGACACCGACAGCGAGGGAGTGCAGCGGGTCCTCGAGCGGCTTGGCGAGCTGCGTGAGGCGGCGATTCGCCCCGAGCTGCCGGATATCAGCGGCTCCCAGCAGGCGCTGGCCGAGTTTATCGAGCGGCGCTTCAACGGCGACGCGGATAGCGGCGACGACGCGGGAGACGAGGCATGAGAAAACTGATCCTGATCGTCGTCCTCGGCCTGGCGCTGGGGGCCCTGTTCGGCCAGTTGATGGTCAGCGTGCCCGGCTACTGGCTGGTGCGGGTCGGCGATACCTCGCTGCAGACCTCGTTCTGGTTCGGGCTGATCCTGCTGCTGGCCGCCTTTCTGGTGCTGCACTTCGCGCTGCGCGTGCTCAGCCGGCTGCGCCATCCGGTCAGCCGGCTCAAGCTGTGGAACAGTCGCACCCGCAACCGCAACGCCATGAAGAGCACCGTGCGCGGCCTGGTGGCGCTGGCCGAGGGGCGCTGGAAGCGCGCCGAGAAGGCCCTGGTCAAGTCGGCTGACGACTCCAGTACGCCGCTGGTCAACTACCTCTCCGCGGCGCTGGCGGCCCACTACCAGGGCCGCTACGACCAGGCCGACACCCTGCTCAAGCGTGCTCACCTGAGCACCGAGGGCGCCGATACCGCGGTGGGCATGGTCCAGGCCCAGCTGATGCTCGACCGTCATCAGTTCGAGGAAGCCCTGGCCACCCTGACCCGCCTCGACAAGCAGCTGCCCAACCACCCCCAGGTGCTCAAGCAGCTCAAGCAGGCCTATCTCAGCGTCAATGACTGGGATGGACTGCGGCGGCTGATTCCGCGCCTCGCCGCCCAGCAGCTGATCGCCCCCGAGGAGCGCCAGACCCTCGAGCAGCGCGCCTACCGCGAGCTGATCGTGCAGGCGGCGCGCCAGCCGGGTGATATCGAACGGGTGCGCAACCTGTGGGCCGACATGCCCGACTACCTGCGCGGCGACATCGAACTGGTGGTGATCTACGCCGAGGCGCTGGTGCGCGGCGGCGAGGAGGGCATCGCCGAGCGCCTGCTGCGCCACTCGCTCAAGGAGCACTGGGACCATCGCCTGGTGCTGCGCTACGGCCTGCTCAGCGTCGATGCGGCGCGCCAACTGGTCTACGCCGAGAAGTGGCTACAGGAGCGTCCCAACGACCCCGACCTGCTGCTTACCCTGGGCCGACTGTCGCTGCGCAACGCCTACTGGGGCAAGGCGCAGGAGTACTTCGAGGCCAGCCAGCGCCAGCGCCCCAGTGGCGTGGTGTGCGCCGAGCTGGCGCGGCTCTACGCCAACCTCGGTGAGCACAACAAGAGCCAGCTCTACTATCGCCAGAGCGTCGAGCTGCTCGACAAGTCGCTGCCCTCGCTCCCCCAGCCCAGCGACGACAATCGCTGAGCTTGCCATCTTGCTCTCCTGGGCGCCGCTAGGCGCCCTTTTTTGTACCCGGAAAAACGTATCCAGTGTTTTTCTCTTTTGTATACGTCATTGGTCTATCTGAGCTTGTCCAAATGGTCAAAAATTGCCTACCCTGTGGTTGATTGACCGAAAGGTCAGGGTCGCCCGCGGCGCTCCTGCTCTACGACAGCCAACAACAACAGGACCATGACGATGCAAGACTCCTCCACTACTGCCGACGCGGCCCCAGCGTCGTCCAGCCAGGCCCCGGGAGAGGGCAACTGGCTGGAGCGTTATTTCCGTATACGCCATCGTGGCTCGACCCTGCGTACCGAGGTGCTGGCCGGTGTCGCCACCTTCCTGGCCTCGATGTACATCATCGTGGTCAATCCGGCGATCCTCAGTGATGCCGGTATTCCTTTCTCGGCGGCACTCTCGGCCACCGTGCTGATCAGCTTCATGAGCAGCCTGGCGATGGGGCTGTACGCGCGTAACCCGATCCTGGTGGCGCCAGGCATGGGCATGAACGCGCTGTTCACCTACACCCTGGTGCACGGTGCCGGGCTGTCGTGGGAGGTGGCGCTGGGCTGCGTGTTCTGGTCGGGGGTGCTGTTCGCGACCCTGGCGCTGTTCAATGTGCGCAAGGCGATCATCGAGGCGATCCCGGCCTCGCTGCGCTATGCGATCACCTGCGGCATCGGCCTGTTCATCACCTTCATCGGGCTCAAGAACGCCGGCTTCATCGTCGGCAGCGACGCCACCCTGGTGTCGCTGGGCAGCATGGACCCGACGCTGATCACCTTCTTCATCGGCATGATGGCCACCGTGATCATGGTCATCATGCGCTTCAACGGCGCGCTGATCCTGGGCATCGCCCTGACCACCCTGCTGGCCACGCCGATGGGGCGGATATGGGGCGGCGATGTGATGGTCGAGTGGAGCGGCCTGGCCGCCTGGCCCGACTTCAGCGCCGTCATGCAGGTGGATATCTGGGGGGCGCTGAAGGTCGCCTACCTGCCGTTCATCTTCGTAATGCTGTTCACCAACTTCTTCGATGCCCTGTCGTGCTTCATGGCGCTTTCCGAATCCGCCGACCTCAAGGACAAGGACGGCAATCCGCGCAACCTCAAGCGCTCGATGACCGTCGACGCCTTCGCCTCGATGATCGCCGCGCCGCTCGGCACCAGTGCCGCCCAGACCTTCATCGAGTCCGGCGCCGGGGTGGCCCAGGGCGGGCGCACCGGACTGGTGGCGGTGGTCATCGCGGTGCTGTTCCTGCCGTTCCTGTTTCTCTCGCCGCTGCTGTCGCTGGTGCCGTCGATCGCCACTGCCCCGGCGCTGGTGCTGGTCGGGCTGTTCATGCTGGCGCCGATCGGCAAGATCGACTGGACGCGCTATGACGAAGCCTTCCCGGCTTTCCTGGCGATCATCCTGATGCCGCTGACCTACTCGATCACCCTGGGGATCGCCTTTGGCTTCCTGAGCTTCGTGATGATCAAGCTGTTTACCGGCCGCGTCATCGAGATCAAGCCGGCGATGTGGGTCTCGGCGGCGCTCAGCGTGGTGATGCTGGTCACCACCCACTGATCAAGCGTGTGACCGACAAAAAAGGGGCTGCCGACGGCAGCCCCTTTTACGTGGGTGACAAGGGTGCGATCAGTCGTCGTCGAAGTCGCCCTTGAACTCGGGGTTGGGCTGCGAGCGTGGGTCGTCCTGCCCGCTGCGGCTCTGCTCCCCGGAGCGCGGCTGGCCACCCGGGCGGCCGTCGATGTCGAACGGCTGCTGCATGAGGCGCAGGTTGGCCGGCGGCGCTTCGCCCTCCTTGCCGACACCGAAGTAGAGGGTGGTGTGCGGGAAGGGAATCTCGATGCCCTTGGCGTCGAAGTGCAGCTTGACCAGGCGGTTGAAGGCGCGGCCGGTAGCCCACTGGGTGCCCGGCGTGGTCTTGATGCGCACGCGGATATTCACCGAGCTGTCGGCGAGGGCGACGACCCCTGCGACTTCCAGCGGGGCAAGGATATTCATCTTGCTATCCTCGCTGGCGGCCAGTTCGTCGAAGGCCTCACGCAGGGCAATGATGGCGTCATCGATGCTCTCGCGGTAGGCGATGCCGTACTCGCCGACGTGATAGCCGAACTCGCGCATGTAGTTGGAGACGGTGTCCACACTGGAGAAGGGCACGATATGGTAGGTGCCGTTGAGGTCGCGGATGCCCACCGAGCGAATGCTGAGGCGCTCGGCGGTACCGGTGACACCGCCCACCGTGACCACGTCGCCGGTGTTCATGGCATTCTCGATCTGGATGAATACCCCGGTGATGATGTCCTGTACCAGCTTCTGGGCACCGAAACCGATGGCCAGACCGAGGACACCGGCACCGGCGATCAGCGGGCCGATGTTGATGCCGATCTCGGCCAGCACGATCATCAACGTGATGGTCACCAGGGCGATCGCCAGGGCGTTGCGGAACAGCGTCAGCAGTGTCTTGGCGCGCGGGTCGGGCTCGCCGGTGCCGGTTTCGGGATTGAGCTTGTGCTCGATCATGCTGGCCAGGCCCAGCCAGGCCCCCACGGCCACGGCCAGGATCAGCGCCACGCTGAGCAGCTTGCCGATCAGCCCGCGGCCGGCTTCCGAGGCGTACCAGGCGGCGGCATCGAAGGCGCCCCAGGCGTTGAGCACCAGCATGATCACGGCGATCAGAATCAGCGCGCGTACCACCCGCAGAGCGTTGGGGACGTAGCTGTTGAGGCGCGGCTCAAGCATCGGCAGTTTGCGGCGCATATCGTCGGAGAGACGAATATGGCGGCCGATGGTCTGGGTCAGCAGCGCCGAGAGCAGCGCGCCGGCGCCGACGACCAGGAGTGTCTGCAGGGTGGCGATCATCACGAACGGCAGGGCGTCCTCAGGACGCACCAGCGTTACCACCAGCACCATCAGGAAGTAGATAATCGCCAGCCAGTGCCACAGCCGCGCAAACAGCTGCAGCGACATGCGCGTCGCGCTCAGCGAGCTGCGCTCGGCCATGCCCTCGATGGCGAGGCGCAGCTTGAGGCGGTTCTTGAGCACCTTGCCGACGGCGTAGATGAAGGCGCCGAACATGATCAGCGTGCCGATGCTCTGGCCCAGGGCCGGCGACAGGTAGAAGTTGAGCAGCGGCACCACCGCCAGCAGGCCGTAGCCGACCAGGCCGATCAGCCGTGCGATCCAGCGGTTCCAGTAGGAGGCCTCTTCGGCGGCGATGGGCAGCAGGCGCAGCCCCTCGTAGCGCGAGGCGAACAGCATGCGCACCCCGGCCTTGAACAGCTCGATGACCAGGAAGGCGTTGAGGAACAGCGAGGCGCGGGTCGAGAGCTCGCCGGTCTCGCCCACCGCGAAGGTGGCGATCAGGTTACCGCCGACATAGGCCAGCGCGACCACCAGCACGTCGATCACGGCAGCCACCGCCACCGCGATCACCAGGCGCAGGATCGGCGTCAGGCCGGCGCTCTCCCGCGACCACTGGCTGATGCGCGCAAAGGCCGGCTTGGCCAGGAAGCGGAAACCGGCGAACAGCGCGAAGATGGCGATGATCACCAGGCCAAGATTGATCGCGGCCTCCATGAAGGCGGCGCTGTCGAAGCCCGGCTCGCCGGTGGGCTGGCCGCTGAACAGGCTGCCGATCACGCTGATCAGGTTGTTGAACTGGCTACCGATGTCGCCGGCGATGTTGCTGGTCGCTTCTGCCAGGCGGCGCGGCAGCGAGACCTGCTCGGCGTCCTGGCCGCTGGGCGCGGTGGCGGCGATGGCTTCAGCGGAGACTTCACCCTCCAGACCCAATGGCGCCACCGGGTCTTGCTGCGACAGGCCGCGCAGCTCCTCGATCAGGCGGTTGCGTGATTGCTCGTCTTCGAGCAGGTCAGCCAGGGTATCGTAGGCCGGCGGTGGCGCAGTGGGGTCAGCCTGCTGCGCATGAGCCGGTGCCAGCAGCAGCAGGGCCATCAGCAGGCCGGCGAGTATCGTGAAGAGACGTGGTGCAAGCACGCTTCTACCTCCGTGAGTCAGCGTGAAAAGGCGAGTGGCGACATGGATACAGCGCGGCCATGATGCCGCATCTCAACATGCTGGCACCAAGCCAGACAAGTCGATGACCGTCATCTGCACGTCATGAGACGCGACGAAACTGGCCGCGAACCACATTGTTGGCCCATTATACGCAAGATTAATCTATACAGAAATTGTACATCTGGCGATAACTGTGCCACTGTAATTGTTATCAGCTACTGCCTTGGTGATCAGGGAAGAGCATCACGGATTAGGAGGAACCCTCAATGCTGGAAGTCCCCTTGGAGCTGCGCTGCAACGTTTGCGGCCACGATCGTTTCACTCTCCCGGCTGCGGATGCCATGGACCAGGACGTGCGCTGCGGTGAATGTAGGGCCTTCAAGTGCCACGCCGACGACCTGGAGCAGCACATGTTGGCGGCTGCCTCCAGCTTGACGCCACAGCCGGGCAAGACGTCGCGGCGGTTGAACGCCGTCTGAACCGAACATTGGCAAGCATGCAGTAACTTTCACCACCCGTTCGCGGGTGGTTTTTTATGTCTGCTAATATGGCCGCTGGCGTAAGGGGGGAGTGCCGTGTTGGATGTCCATCCGCTGATATGGGTCGGTGCCGGTGGGGCGCTTGGGGGCGTGCTGCGGGTCTTGCTCACGGCTGTTGTCACCGCGCGCTGGGGGGCGGTATTTCCTTGGGGGACGCTGGTGGTCAACCTCAGCGGAGCGCTGCTGCTCGGCCTGCTGGCCGGCGCCTGGGGGCTGGATGTGCTGCTGCTGCAGGGGCCAACCGCCAGCTGGTGGCTGCTCGCCGTCGGCGTGCTGGGCAGCTACACCACCGTTTCCTCCTTTAGCCTGCAGACCCTTACGCTGCTGCGCAGCGCTGAACCCTGGCGCGGCTACCTGAATATAGCCGCGTCACTGCTCGGGTGCTTGCTGGCAGTATCGCTTGGCCTGATCGTCGGCCGGCTGGTGGCGGGAGGCTCGCTATGAAGGCGGCAATTGCCAACTATGCGGCGGTAGCGGCCGGCAGTGCGCTGGGGGCCATGGCGCGCTACCTGGTCTCGCTGTGGCTGCTGGCAAGCCCGGGGGGACTGCCCTGGGGCACCCTCAGCGTCAACCTGCTGGGCTCGATTGCCATCGGCCTGATTGCCTCGCTGAGCGCCGGGCGCTGGCCGCTCTCGACGCGCATGCAGCTGTTCCTGATCGGCGGCTTCTGCGGCGGCTTCACCACCTTCTCGATCTTCAGCCTCGAGGTGCTGACGCTGGCCGGCACCGGCGCGCCGGGCATGGCGCTGTTCTACATCGGCCTGTCCGTGGCGCTGTGGCTGGCCGGCGCCTGGCTGGGCAGCGTCGCTGGCGAATGGCTCAATCGGCGTCCGGGTCGTTAGCCACCAGCTCGGCATCGTCGTCGCAATTGGCGCCGTTGATAAAGGTTTCGCGTACGTCGAGCAGGCCCAGATGCTCGATGGTGCGACGCCCCAGCAGCAGCGGGTAGAACATCTCGCTGCGGTCGCGCAGCCCGACCTGCTCCTCATAGCGACGATCACCGATACAGAACTCCATCAGCACCACGGCGCGCCTTGCGCTTCCGCCCGCGCCGCGGACCTTGATGCTGCGGTAGATCGGCTTCTCGAGTTCCTCGGTGAGCACCTCGTCGCTGCGCTCGTCCTCCAGTTCGAGGCGGAAGCGCACCCACTCTTCGCCGTCCTTTTCGAAGCGTTCGATATCGCGGGCATCCAGCGATGAGGTCAGGGCACCGCTGTCGAGCTTGGCTTTTATGGTGGTGCCCCAGGGTTCCACGGTGGCCATCTCGATCCAGCCGAAGACCGGCTCGTCGGCACTGGCGGCAAGCGATGAGGTGGCCAGCAGTAGGGCGCCGGCGGCGCCGATCAAGCGGCGGGGCAGTAATGCACGAGTTTGCATGGGATCTCCTTGTCTTATGCAACGCAGGGATAGAGTACCATTGCGGCGAATAATTCCCTCGCCGGATGCCAGCCTGGCGCAACGCTCCCGAGGAGCAGCGATGCTACCCGACTACTCCTGGCTCGCCTGGAGCCTGATTATCTTCTCAACCTATCTTACCGGTGTCTCCAAGGGCGGCTTCGCTGGCGGTTTTGGCACTCTCTCGGTGCCGCTGATGGCACTGGCCATCGGCCCCATCGAGGCGGCCGGCCTGCTGCTGCCGCTGCTGCTGGTGATGGATGCCTTCACCGTCAAGGCGTGGTGGGGGCATCACGACCGCGCCGAGGTGCGGCGCATCCTGCCCGGGCTGGCGCTGGGGGTGGTCATCGGCACGCTGCTGATCGGCAGCCTCGACGAGAACGGCGTGCGCCTGCTGCTAGGGGCGCTGTCGCTGAGTTTTGCCGCCTACATGCTGTTCAGGCCCGCCGCGGGACGTCCCATCGCCTCGTTCTGGGCGCTGCCGGCGGGTATCGGCTGCGGCTTTACCAGCTTTCTGGCTCACGCCGGTGCGCCGCCGATCAACCTCTACCTGATTCCTCGCCGCCTGGCCAAGCGCACCTTCATCGCCACCTGCGCCATCGTGTTTGCCGCCGTCAACCTGATGAAGCTCGGCCCCTATCTGTGGCTCGGCGAGATCAACCTGACCAGCGCCTGGGCCTCGCTGGTGCTGGTGCCGGTGGCCTGGGCCGGGGTCAAGAGCGGCCTATGGCTGCAGCACCGGGTCAACGAGACGCTGTTCTACCGCCTGATCATCATCGCCATGGCCGTCGTCGGCGTACAGCTGATGGTCAAGGCGCTGGGGTGATGGGCTTACTCTGGGATATGCCAGGTCTCCGGGCACTCCGCGGTGTGAAACAGCCGCTGGGCGGTTTGCGTGTTATGGCGCTCGGCGAGGATCTCGCGATCCGCACTGAGCGAGGCCAGCAGCGCCGGGGTGGGGTGGCGCACCGAGAGCAGCGTCAGGTCGTCGTGGCGGGTGAGGACGTAGTCGGCGGCGAGTCGTTCGACAAAGGGTTCGAGGCGCGCGGGGTGGGCGTCGAGGCATAGCGACAGGCGCATGGCGCCGCCGTCGATCAGGTTGGCGTGCAGGCCGGCGTCGACCAGGCGGCCAAACACCTCGTGCTGGCGGACTTCGTCCATGAACGAGAAGTCGCAGGGCTGGATCTCCAGCAGCACCTGCTCCTCGGCCAGGATGCAGGCCGGCGTGGGGTCGTCGTCGCCGTGCTGCGAGATGACGCTGGGCGGGGCGTCCGGGGTCTCGAACGAGCGCACCCTGAGCGGTATGTGGCGCTCGCGCAGCGGCGCCAGGGTCTTGGGGTGGATCACCTTGGCACCCAGCCAGGCCAGCTCGATGGCCTCGTCGTAGCTGAGTTGCATCAGCTGTTGGGCGTTGTCGAAGCGCCGTGGGTCGGCGTTGAACAGCCCCGGCACGTCCTTCCAGATCACCACCTCATCGGCGTCCAGGCAGTGGGCGATGATCGCTGCGCTGAAATCCGAGCCCTCGCGGCCCAGCGTTGTCGAGACGCCGTCGGCGCTGCCGCCGATAAAGCCCTGGGTGATGACCATTCGCCCGCCGGCGAGCGCCTGGAGCCGCTGCGAGGTCTCGGCCCAGTCGACGTTGGCGGCCTGGTGGTTGGCATCGGTGACGATCAGGCGGCGGGCGTCGTGCCAGTCGCAGGCCAGGCCGATCTGGTTGAACCAGGCGCTGACGATGGTGGTGGAGAGCAGTTCGCCATAGCCGATCGTCTGGTCGTAATGGCGGGGACGGGCGTCGTCGCGATGCTTGCGGTGGCGTGCGTCGAGCTCCGCCAGCAGCTCCTCGATGCGCTCGCCAAGCTGGCCCTGCCGCGTTCCGAACAGGCGCTCGACGGCGGCCAGGTGGTCGCGGCGCAGCGCCTCGAGCTGCTGGCGATAGTCGTCCTCATCGCTGCCGCGGGCGGCGGCGAGCAGGGCCTCCAGGGCATTGGTGGTCTTGCCCATGGCGGAGACTACCACCACGTCGGGGCGCGTCTCGAGCTGCCTGAGCAGCTCACCCAGGTGGCGAATCGCATCGGCGTCCTTGATCGAGGCGCCGCCGAACTTGAATACCGTTGTCATACCGTCTCTCCCTGGCGGTGGATGTAGCACTAATACCATGCGGCAATCGCGGGGTGGACGAAAGAGGCGTATCGCACAAGCGACTCACGCCAGTGACACAGTAGCGCGCAGCAAAAAGGCACCCGAAGGTGCCTTGTCGAATGCCACTCTGACTCGCTCAGCTGAGCCGCTGCATATAGTCCACGTAGCCGAAGGTTCTGACCGTGCGCACCTTGCGGCTTGCCTCGTCGATGCGGCAGATCGACGGCAGGCGGATGCCGTTGAAGGTGGTGGTCTTGACCATGGTGTAGTGGGCCATGTCGGTGAATACCAGGCGGTCGCCGATCTCGAGAGGCGCGTCGAAGCTGTAGTCGCCGATCACGTCGCCGGCCAGGCACGTCATGCCGCCCAGGCGATAGGTGTGGGCCTTCTCTTGCGGCTCGCCGGCGCCGATGATCTCGGGCCGGTAGGGCATCTCCAGCACGTCGGGCATATGCGCGGTGGCGGAGGTGTCGAGGATGGCGATGGGGCCGTCGTTGTCGACGATATCCAGCACCGAGCAGACCAGGTAGCCGGTGTTCAGCGCGATCGCCTCACCCGGTTCCAGGTAGACGGTAAGGTGCGGATGGCGCGCCTTGAAGTCGCGGATCACTCGTACCAGCCGCTCGACGTCGTAGTCGGCGCGGGTAATATGGTGGCCGCCGCCCAGGTTCATCCACTTCATGCTGCCGAGGTAGTGGCCGAACTTGGCCTCGAAGGCCGCCAGGGTCTCTTCCAGGGCGTCGCTGTTCTGCTCGCACAGGGTGTGGAAGTGCAGCCCCTCGAGGCCTTCCAGGTCCGCAGGCGCCAGATCCGCGGCGCGGGTGCCGAGCCGTGAGCCCGGCGCACAGGGGTCGTAGAGCGGCACCGCGCCGGTAGAGTGCTCCGGGTTGACCCGCATGCCGCAGGAGACCCGGCGCGGCGCCGCCGCGAGGGTCTCGCGGAAGCGCCGCCACTGGCCCGGCGAGTTGAAGCTGATGTGGTCGGCGTAGCGCAGCACCACGGCCAGCTCCTCCTCGGTGAAGGCCGGCGAGTAGCAGTGCACCTCGCCACCGAAGGTCTCGGCGCCCAGACGCGCCTCGTCCTGGCCGCTGGACGTGGTGCCCACCAGGTACTCGCGAATCATCGGGAAGCAGTCCCACATGGCGAAACCCTTCAGCGCCAGCAGAATCCGCGCGCCGCTGCGCGCCTGGACGTCGGCAAGTCGCTCGAGGTTGCGACGCAGCAGGGCGTCGTCCACTACGTAGGCCGGGGAGGGGCAGGCCTGGACGTTGAAGTCCAGGCCCTGCTCGCGTGCGTTGGCCATGGCTCAGGCCAGCGGGTCGTGGTCGGGATCGAGCTCGACCACCTGCCAGGGCAGCCCCATCTCGCCGATGCGTGCCATGAAGGGGTCGGGGTCGAGCTGCTCGACGTTGAACACGCCCGCCCCCTTCCAGATGCCTTCCAGCATCAGCATGGCACCGGTCACCGCCGGCACGCCGGTGGTGTAGGAGATCGCCTGGGACTGCACTTCGGCATAGCACTGCTCGTGGTCGCAGATGTTGTAGATATGCACCTTGCGCCGCTTACCGTCCTTGATGCCGTCGGCAATGATGCCGATGTTGGTCTTGCCCTTGGTGCGCGGGCCCAGCGAGGCCGGGTCGGGCAGCACCGCCTTGAGGAACTCCAGCGGAGAGATCTCGGCATCGCCGACCTTGATCGGCTCGATGCTGGTCATGCCGACGTTCTCGAGCACCTTGAGGTGGGTGATGTACTTCTCGGAGAAGGTCATCCAGAAGCGGATGCGCTCCAGGCCCTTGATGTTCTGGCACAGGGATTCCATCTCCTCATGGTAGAGCAGGTAGATGTCCTTCTCGCCGATGCCGTCGAAGTCGAACTTGCGCTTCACCGCCAGCGGGTCGGTCTCCTTCCACTCGCCCTTCTCCCAGTAGCGCCCCTTCGCGGTGATCTCGCGAATATTGATCTCCGGGTTGAAGTTGGTGGCGAACGGGTAGCCGTGGTCGCCGCCGTTGGCATCCAGGATGTCGATGCGGTGGATCTCGTCGAACAGGTTCTTCTGGGCGTAGGCGCAGTAGATGTTGGTCATGCCCGGGTCGAAGCCGCAGCCCAGGGTGGCCATGTTGCCGGCATCCTTGTAGCGGTCCTGGAAGGCCCACTGCTCCTTGTACTCGAACTTGGCCTCGTCGGGGTGCTCGTAGTTGGCGGTGTCCAGGTAGGGCACGCCGGTGCGCAGGCACGCCTCCATGATGGTCAGGTCCTGATAGGGCAGCGCCACATGGATCAGCACGTCGGGTTGGAAGGATTCGATCAGGGCGACCAGCGCCTCGACGTCATCGGCATCTACCTGGGCGGTCTGGATCGGGCGATCCAGCTGGTCGGCGATCGCCTTGCACTTGGCCTCGTTGCGGCTGGCCAGCATGATCTCGCTGAACACCGCGGGGTGCTGGGCGCACTTGTGGGTAACGACACCGCCGACGCCGCCGGCGCCAATAATCAGGACTTTGCTCATGGGTTCGCATCCAGATCGGGTAATGTTCGGTCGTGGCCTCGCCCAGGACCCGGTGGGCCGGCGAGAGGGCGCAGATAATGGCTCCCCATGAGGCTGCTCGCAAGTGGTTTTCGCGTCAAGTCTGTGGGATGGTTCACGCTTCCTGTCACCGTCAGGTGATGTGACATCTCGAAGGGAGGCAAGCAGGGTGCTGGAGCGCTACATAATCGAGCGATGGCTGGTGAATCAGCTAGCCGATACGTGTGCCCGGGTTAGGGGCCTGAGAAGGATCCGGCCCCAATGCTGATACTGCTGTCAATCTTGACGCTGGTACTGGCAGGGTTCGTCAAAGGCGCCATTGGTTCTGGAGTCCCTCTAATCGTGGTGCCCATCTTCACGGTGCTCTACGATATCCAGACCGCCATCGTCGTCCTGCTGGTACCCAACCTGCTGAGCAATATGTTGCAGGTCTGGCGCTACCGTCGCCATCTGCTGCCGCTGCGCTTCCTGATTTGGTTTGCCGTGGCGGGCGGGGTGGGCGTGCTGCTGGGCACCTGGGCGCTGGTGAGTATCAACGAGAAGCTGCTGTCGATCACCGTCGCCGTGACCATGCTGGCCTACCTGGGGTTGCGCGTGTTGCGCCGCGATGCCGAGCTGGGCCACGCGCTAGCCAATAAGCTGGTCATCCCTGCCGGCCTATGCGGGGGCGTGCTGCAAGGCGCGGTGGGAATGTCGGCGCCGGTGTCGGTGGCGTTTCTCAACTTCATGCGTCTGGAGCGACGGGTTTTCATTGGCTCGATTTCGACGTTCTTTGCCGCCATCACGGTGGTCCAGCTTCCTGCGCTGCTCTCCGTTGGGCTCGTCACATGGCCGCTCGCCATGGCCAGCGTGGCGGCATTCCTGGTGATCTGGCTGGCCATGCCGCTGGGAGGGCGCCTGGGGCAGTACCTGGCGCGAGACGTCATCGACAAGGTCATCATGGCGCTGCTGTTCTTGATCGCCATGCGCATCTTGCTGGATGCCTTGATCTCATCGGTCAACGGTTAGTCGAGCGGCAGAAACGAAAAAAGCACCCGTAGGTGCTTGATTCGTATGGCTAATTGGTGGAGGCGGCGGGAATTGAACCCGCGTCCGCCGGCACTCGCTCTTCGGCTCTACATGCTTAGGTCCGTCTTTTGATTTAACGCTACTGGCTCCGACGGGCAGGATCCAGCTACGCGATTCCTCTAAGTTTTAGCGATTGGTGAGAGGACACCACCAACCGCGATCCCATCAGTTTGCGCTCATATCCCCGCCGTGATGAATGGGCACATCACTTTGGGGCCGGACTAGAAGCTAACAGCTATTAAGCTGCCAGCGCGCCCTGAGCGTAGTTGTCGTCGTTTGCGACTATTTAATCGTGATGTTGTATTTACGAGATACATCACGCTCTCGGCATGCACCTAGGAGGTTGTCACCGGCGTCGAAGCCATGTCGCCCCCGTGGAACCTCGTCATTCTATCAGGTGGGGACGGCGCGACGCCAGTTCAAGCGTGCGCCGTTTCAGTGGTCGCGCATGATCCGTGCCTTCTGGCGGTTCCAGTCGCGCTCCTTCTCGGTGGCGCGCTTGTCATGCTGCTTCTTGCCGGTCACCAGTGCCAGCTCGCACTTGATCAGGTTCTTCTTCCAGTACAGCTTGAGCGGCACGCAGGTGTGGCCCTTGTCCTGGGTGCGCGAGAAGATCTTGGCGATCTCCTTGCGGTGCAGCAGCAGCTTGCGGGTGCGCGTCGGATCGGCGATCTCGTGAGTGCTGGCGGTATTGAGCGGGGTGATGTGACTCCCCAGCAGCCAGGCCTCGCTGTTCTTGATCAGGATATAGGTGTCGGTGAGCTGGGCCTTGCCGGCACGCAGGCTCTTGACCTCCCACCCGGCCAGCGCGAGGCCCGCTTCGAAGGTCTCGTCGATGTGGTACTCGAAGCGCGCCTTCTTGTTCTGGGCGATGACGGAACTGGACGGGCCTTTGCCCTTGCCTTTCTTGTTGGCCATGGAACCTCGTGTGTCGATATGCCTTGGCAGCCCCGTTCGAGATGGGGGGAAGCGTGATAAGATTCAAGGCTTGACGAAATAGCCGACCATGATACGCGTACGGCCCAGCAAAGTCAGCGGAGAGGTAAATGCCTACGGTCAATCGGTCCGCCCTGGTGCGGCACACCCCCCAGGCGATGTTCGACCTGGTCAATGATTTCGAGCGCTATCCGGAGTTTCTGCCGGGCTGCCGGCGGGCACGCCTGGTCGAGCGCGACGACGAGCACCTGATCGGCGAGATGACCCTGGGCAGGGCGGGTATCGAGCACAGCATCATGACCCGCAACGACCTGGTCGAGCCGGAGCGCATCGAGCTGTCACTGGTGAAGGGGCCTTTCAAGCGCCTGCGCGGGCGCTGGCTGTTCACGCCGATGGGCGAGGATTCCTGCAAGGTGAGCCTGGAGATGGAGTTCGAATTCGCCAACCGGTTGCTGGGCATGGCCTTCGGCAAGCTGTTTCAACAGGTTGCCGGGCAGCTGGTGGAGTCGTTTACCCGACGCGCAGACGACCTCTATGGTCGCTGAGCGCGGTAAACGCGCGCCGGGAGCCGGGTGATGAGCGATACGATCGAAGTCGAAGTGGCCTTCGCGCTACCCGAGCGCCAGCGGCTGGTGGCGCTGGCGGTGCCGCCGGGCACCACCGCCCGCCAAGCGGTGCTGCAGGCTGGGCTGGCAGCGGCGTTTCCCGAGCAGGGCGAGGCATTCTTCCGCGAAGCGCCGCTGGGGATCTTCGGCACGCCGCTCAAGCGCGACGACCAGCCGCTCAGCGAGAGCGACCGGGTCGAGGTCTACCGCCCGCTGCAGATCGATCCCAAGCAGGCGCGCAAGCGGCGCGCCGAGCAGGGCAAGGCGCGCTGATCGATAGCCAGGTCGCGGTTAGAGGGACGGATCCTGCTGGATCGGTTCCTGTTCGCTTGGCTCCGGCTGGCTGGGCTCCGGCGCGCGCTCGGCGGGTGCGCCGCCGGCCGGGGCGGTGCCGCCGCCCTGCTGAGGCTCGGGTTGCGCCTCGGGCTGCGGGCTCATGCCGTCGTCCGGACCGACGCCCTCCGGGGCCGGGCCGGGGCCATCCTCGGGCATCAGGTCGATGTCGCGGGACAGGTCGCCGTCGCGGCTGATGTCGACCAGGCGGTCGCCGTCGAAGGTCAGGGTGACGCGGCGCTGGTCAACGCCGCCGTAGGCTTCGTCGAGGCGGAACAGGTAGTCCCACTGGCTGGCGTCGAACGGGCCCTCGAGCAGCGGGGTGCCCATTACACCGCGTACCTGGTCGCGGCTCATACCCGGCTGCAGCTGGCCGACCATGTCCTGGGTCACCAGGTTGCCCTGGGCCAGGTCGCGCTTGTAGACGCCTAAGTAGCTGCAGCCGCTGACCAGCGTGGTGAGGGCAACGGAAAGGGTGACGGTTTTGATCAGCTTTTGCATTTGAGCCTGTTCTTCACTATCGTTGAGTCGGTCGATCATACCCGACCCTACACGTTACTGCGAAGAGCGACCATGGCCGATCAGAACCATGAATTACGCAAGGCGGGTCTGAAGGTGACCCTGCCCCGCGTCAAGATCCTGCAGATCCTGGAGAATGCCCCGGGTCAGCACCACTTGAGTGCCGAAGATGTCTACAAGGCACTGCTGGATGCCGGCGAAGACGTGGGCCTGGCCACCGTCTATCGCGTGCTTACTCAATTCGAGTCTGCCGGCCTGGTGATACGTCACAACTTCGACGGCGGGCACGCGCTGTTCGAGCTGTCTCAGGACGAACACCACGACCATATGGTGTGCCTCGAGAGCGGTGAGATCATCGAGTTCTTCGATGAGACCATTGAGCGTCGTCAACAGGAGATCGCCGAGGAGCATGGCTTCGAACTGGTGGATCACGCCCTGGTGCTGTACGTGCGCCCCAAGGGCTCCAAGGCGACCCGCCAGGAAGGCATTCAGAAGAAGTAAGCACGACTGGCTGCGTCACATCTCTCGGCCCCGATCCATGATCGGGGCCGAGTGCGTGTGGGGCCGCGGCGCCAGGCGCTAGTGATGGGCGTGCTGGCTGGCGTCGAGCATCTCGCGAGCGTGCGCCAGGGTGCGCTCGGAGAGCTTGACCCCACCGAGCATGCGCGCCAGCTCGCGTACCCGCCCGGCGCCGTCGAGCAGCATCATCTGGGTCAGGGTGGTGTCGGCCTCGGCCTGCTTCTCGATGTGCAGGTGCTGGTGGGCCTGGGCGGCGACCTGGGGCAGGTGGGTCACGGTCATCACCTGACCGTTGGCCCCCAGGCGCTTGAGCAGCTGGCCGACGATCTCCGCGGTGGCCCCGGAGATACCCACGTCGACCTCGTCGAACACCAGGCTCGGGATCGTCGAGTGGCTGGCCGCCACTACCTGGATCGCCAGGCTGATGCGCGACAGTTCGCCGCCCGAGGCGACCTTGGTCAGCGGCCGTGGCGGCTGGCCGGGGTTGGCGCTGATCAGGAAGCGTACCGTGTCCATGCCGTCAGCGGCGGCGGTCTCGCGGGGCTCGACCTGCACCGCGAAGCTCGCCTTGCCCATGGCCAGGAAACCCAGCTGCGCCTGTACCTCGTCGGCGAAGCGCGTCGCCGCTGTTTGGCGCGCCGCGCTGATCGCCTTGGCCTGCTGGCGCCAGGCGTCGCGCAGTTGCTCGACCTCCTGGCTGAGCGCTTCGAGGTCGTTCTCACCGCCGTCGAGCTCGGCCAGCTCATGCTGCAGGCGCTGATGCAGCGCGACCAGTTCGTCCGGCAGCACATGATGCTTGCGGGCAATGCGATGCACCGCGCCGAGCCGCTCTTCGACTTCGGCCAGGCGCGCCGGGTCGAGCTCGGTGGTGTCGACGAAGCGCTGCAGCTCGCGGCCGGCTTCCTCGACCTGAATGCGCGCCTCCTCAAGCATGCCGAGGGTCTCGGCGAGGCTGCCGCGGTTGCTGCCGGGCAGCGCGCCCAGGCGGCTGATCGCCTGGGCCAGCAGCGATTGGGCGCCGCCGTCGTCGTGGTCGCAGCAGTCGGCGGCAAACTGCGCCTCGCGCAGGGTCTCCTCGGCGTGGGCGAGGCGTGTCTGCTCCTCCTCCAGGGCGTCCAGCTCGCCCTCGGCCAGCGCCAGCTGGTCGAGCTCCTCGACCTGATAGCGCAGCAGCTGGCGGCGCGCCGCCAGTTCGTCGCCATCTTCGCTCAGCCGCTTGAGATTGCGCCGCGCCTGCTGCCAGCGGCGATGGGTCTCGCCCAGGGCGGCGACCGCCTCGCGCTGGCCGGCGTAGTCGTCGAGCAGGCGCAGGTGGGTGTCTTCGCGGAGTAGCGCCTGATGGGCGTGCTGGCCGTGAATCTCGATCAGGTGCTCGCCCAGCGCCTTGAGGTCGGCGATGGTCGCCGGCTGGCCGTTGATCCACGCCTTGGAGCGCCCGGCCGCGGTGATCACCCGGCGCAGCAGGCAGTCGTCGACGGGCAGTTCACGCTGCTCCAGCCAGGCCCGCGCCTCGGGCAGGGCGGCAATATCGAAGCGTGCCGAGAGGTCGGCGCGCTCGCGGCCGTGGCGTACGCTGCCGGCGTCGGCGCGCTCGCCCAGGCACAACCCCAGGGCGCCGAGCAGGATCGACTTGCCGGCCCCGGTTTCGCCGGTGATGGCGGTCATGCCGCCGTGAAGCTCCAGATCGAGGCTGTCGACGATGGCGTAATCACGAATTGCGAGCTGTACCAGCATGGCCGCCTATCTCCTTGCAGTGTGGATCACTCCTCTGTGCGTTTATACAGTAGCTGATGTGGGCCGACAATGCTCGTGCTCTCGCCGTATGCCGGTATGCCTTGAGATTGACGCCAGCATCCCCATATAGGCAGCAATTCGATGTAATCAGCCTTGCAGATACTGCATGTCGTGAAATGTTCAGGCGGCCGCGTGCCGTCTTTCGATGTCAGGAGACACTCATGGCCAAACAGCCGCAGACGCCGCTAGACGAAGAGCTGGAGCGTGCCGAGCAGGACGCCGAGCCGCAGAAGACGCCGCTGGATGGCGACCTAGAAGAGGCCATCGAGGCCGCCGCCGACCAGGGTGAGAGCGAGCCGGTTGACGAACCGGTCGCCAGCGACGCCGATGTCGATGCACTCAACGCGCGCATCGAGGAGCTCGAGCAGAGCGCCGCCGATGCCAAGGACCAGGCGCTGCGCGCCGCCGCCGAAGCGCAGAACGTGCGTCGTCGCGCCGAACAGGAAGCCGACAAGGCCCGCAAGTTCGCGCTCGAGAAGTTCGTCAAGGAGCTGCTGCCGGTGGTCGACAGCCTGGAGAAGGCGCTGGAGGCCATGGAAGACGGCGCCAGCGACGCGCACCGCGAGGGCGTATCGATGACCCTCAAGCTGCAGCTCGACGTGTTCGCCAAGTTCGGCGTCGAGGCGGTGGAGCCCCACGGCGAGCCGTTCGACCCTCAGTACCACGAGGCCATGGCGATGGTGCCCAACCCCGAGCTCGAGCCCAACACCGTGATGGATGTGATGCAGAAGGGCTACCTGCTCAACGGGCGCCTGGTACGCCCGGCCATGGTGGTGGTCAGCCAGGCCGCGAACTGAGCAATGTCAAGGCGATTGGGGGCGCGGGTCTTGAAAAGCGCCAGGCGGCCCCCAGATAGACGACAACCCCGCGGCGAAGGCCGCGATGTACGAATCAAGTGACAACTTTCGAGGATTTCCTATGGGACGCATCATCGGTATTGACCTGGGGACGACCAACTCCTGTGTCGCCGTTCTCGACGGCGACAGCGCCAAAGTCATCGAGAACGCCGAAGGTGGCCGCACCACGCCGTCCATCATCGCTTATACCGATGATGGCGAGACGCTGGTCGGCCAGGCCGCCAAGCGCCAGGCGGTCACCAACCCGCACAACACCTTGTACGCCATCAAGCGCCTGATCGGTCGTCGCTTCAAGGACGACGTGGTGCAGAAGGACATCAAGATGGTGCCCTACGCCATCACCGAGGCCGACAACGGTGACGCCTGGGTCGAAGTGAAGGGCAAGAAGCTGGCCCCGCCGCAGGTCAGCGCCGAAGTGCTCAAGAAGATGAAGAAGACCGCCGAGGACTACCTGGGCGAAGAAGTGACCGAGGCGGTGATCACCGTGCCGGCCTACTTCAACGACAGCCAGCGCCAGGCCACCAAGGACGCCGGGCGTATCGCCGGCCTCGAGGTCAAGCGCATCATCAACGAGCCCACAGCGGCAGCGCTTGCCTACGGCATGGATAAGGCGCGCGGCGACAAGACCATCGCGGTCTACGACCTGGGCGGCGGCACCTTCGATATCTCGATCATCGAAGTGGCCGACGTCGACGGCGAGACCCAGTTCGAGGTGCTGGCCACCAACGGCGACACCTTCCTGGGTGGCGAAGACTTCGACATGCACCTGATCAACTACCTGGTCGATCAGTTCAAGTCCGACTCCGGCATCGATCTGTCCGGCGACAACCTGGCCATGCAGCGCCTCAAGGAAGCCGCCGAGAAGGCTAAGATCGAGCTCTCCGCGGCACAGCAGACCGATGTCAATCTGCCCTACATCACCGCCGACAACACCGGGCCCAAGCACCTCAACGTCAAGGTCACCCGTGCCAAGCTCGAGTCGCTGGTGGAAGACCTGGTGCAGCGCTCGCTGGCGCCGTGCAAGACCGCCCTGGCCGATGCCGGCCTGTCGGCCTCGGAGATCGACGACGTGATCCTGGTCGGCGGCCAGACGCGCATGCCGATGGTGCAGAAGAAGGTCGCCGAGTTCTTCGGCAAGGACGCCCGCAAGGACGTCAACCCGGACGAAGCCGTGGCCGTGGGTGCGGCGATCCAGGGCGGCGTGCTGGGCGGTGACGTCAAGGACGTGCTGCTGCTCGACGTCACCCCGCTGACCCTGGGCATCGAGACCCTGGGTGGCGTGATGACGCCGCTGATCGAGAAGAACACCACCATCCCGACCAAGAAGACCCAGACCTTCTCGACTGCGGATGACAACCAGACTGCCGTGACCATCCACGTGCTGCAGGGCGAGCGCAAGCAGTCCAGCGGTAACAAGTCGCTGGGCCGCTTCGACCTGGCCGACATCCCGCCGGCACCGCGCGGCGTGCCGCAGATCGAGGTCGCCTTCGATCTCGACGCCAACGGCATCCTGCACGTGTCGGCCAAGGACAAGGCCACCAACAAGGAGCAGTCGATCGTCATCAAGGCCTCCAGCGGCCTGTCCGACGACGAGATCGATCAGATGGTGCGCGACGCCGAGGCGCATGCCGACGAGGATAAGAAGTTCGAGGAGCTGGTAGCGCTGCGCAACCAGGCCGACGGCATGATCCACGCCACCCGCAAGACCCTCGAAGAGGCCGGCGACAAGGCCAGCGACGAGGAGAAGCAGGCCATCGAGAGCGCCATCAGCGAGCTCGAGGAAGCGGTCAAGGGCGACGACAAGGACGACATCGAGCAGAAACTCAGCGCCCTCACCGAGGCCTCCGGCAACCTGGCCCAGAAGATGTACGCCGAGCAGGCCGAGGCCGCTCAGGGTGAAGCCGGCGGCGAGCAGGACGGTGGCGCCAAGCCGGAAGATGACGTGGTCGACGCCGAGTACGAAGAAGTCAACGACGACCAGAAAAAGCAGTAACCACGACATCTGAGCTTCGGATGACGCCAGCGCGGGGGCCTGACTCCCGCGTTGGTGTTTCCGCAGTGTCGCTACGGAGGCGGACAGACCCATGTCCAAACGTGACTATTACGAGGTGCTCGGCGTCGAGCGCGGGGCCGATCAGAAAGAGATCAAGAAGGCCTACCGGCGCCTGGCCCAGAAATTCCATCCGGACCGCAATCCGGACGACGACAGCGCGGCGGAGAAATTCCGCGAGGTCTCCGAGGCCTATGAGGTCCTGACCGACGGCGAGAAGCGCGCCGCCTACGACCAGTTCGGCCATGCCGGCGTCGACGGCCAGGGCGGTGGCTTCGGTGGCGGTGGTGGCTTCGGCGGCGGCGCGGGGGCCGGCGGCTTCAGCGATATCTTCGGCGACGTGTTCGGCGATATCTTCGGCGGTGGCGGTGGCCGCCGTCATCCCAACGCCCCGCAGCGCGGCAGCGACCTGCGCTACAACCTCGAGCTCGACCTCGAGGATGCGGTGGCCGGCACCAGCGTCGATATCCGCGTGCCGCGCCACGTCGACTGCGAGCGCTGCGACGGCGAGGGCGCCGAGCCCGGCTCCACCAAGGAGACCTGCCCGACCTGTAACGGCATGGGGCAGGTGCGCATGCAGCAGGGCTTCTTTGCCGTGCAGCAGACCTGCCCCACCTGCCACGGCAGCGGTCAGCACATCAAGGTGCCGTGCCACAAGTGCAACGGCGAGGGCCGCGTGCGCGAGACCCGCACCCTGTCGGTGAAGATCCCCGCGGGGGTCGATACCGGCGACCGCATTCGCCTCAACGGCGAGGGCGAGACCGGCATCAACGGCGGCCCGCCGGGGGACCTCTACGTACAGGTGGCGATCAAGCCGCACCATATCTTCCAGCGCGATGGCCGCCACCTGCAGTGCGAGGTACCGATCAACTTCGTCGATGCTGCCCTCGGCGGCGAGCTCGAAGTGCCGACCCTGGACGGCCGGGTCAAGCTCAAGATCCCCGCCGAAACCCAGACCGGCAAGCTGTTCCGGCTCAAGGGCAAGGGCGTCAAGCCGGTGCGCGGCGGCCCCCCCGGCGACCTGCTGTGCAAGGTCGTGCTCGAGACCCCGATCAAGCTCAGCGAGCACCAGAAGGAGCTGCTGCGCGAGTTCCAGAACAGCCTCGGTGAGAGCAACAGCCACTCGCCCAAGAAGAGCGGCTTCTTCGACGGCGTGAAGAAGTTCTTCGAGGACATGAAGCCGTAAGGCTTCCGCGACGCGTGGCAACGACAAGGCCCTGGCATCCCGGATGCCGGGGCCTTGTGCGTCTGGGCAGGGCTCAGCATGCGCCAACCGAGGCCTGGGGTGGCGGAGGGTTAAAAACCACCTCGCCACGTGCGAAACGTCTCGCACTCTTGATAAGCTGCCGAGAGGGCAGAATGTGCTGCCTGGCCGTGAGCAAGGACGACCCACATGACCCGCGAGACCCTGGTGCTAGGTGCCGGCATGGTTGGCACTTCGATTGCGTACCACCTGGCGCGGCGCGGGCGCGCGGTGACGCTGCTCGACCGCCGCGGGCCGGGGGAGGAGACCTCCTTCGGCAATGCCGGGATCATCCAGCGCGAGGCGGTCAAGCCGTACCCCTTTCCCCGCGACCTGGCGACCCTGCTGCGGGTGCTGCCCAACCGCCAGATCGATATCCGTTACCGCCCCCGCGGGCTGTTCGCCGCGGCCGGGCCGCTGCTGCAGTACTGGCGGCACTCCACGCCGGCGCGCCACGCTGCGGCGGTGCCTGCCTACGCCTCGTTGACGGTGCGCTGCACCGAGGAGCACCAGGCGCTGATCGCCGCCGCCGGCGCCGAGGCGCTGGTCCACAAGCAGGGCTGGCTGGACGGCTTTCGTGAGCAGGCCTCTCTGGAGGCCCAGGTCGCCAACGCTGAGGCCATCGCCGCGGCGTACGGCGTCACCCATGAGGTGCTCGACGCCGCCGCGCTCAAGGCCCGCGAGCCCCACCTGCGCGGCGGCTTGCTGGGCGCGGTGCACTGGACCAACGGCTGGACGGTGCGCGACCCCGGGGCGCTGGTCAAGGCCTATGCCGCGGCCTTCGAGGCCGCCGGCGGGCGCGTCGAGCAGGCCGAGGCCCGGCGCCTGGAGCAGACCGCCAGCGGCTGGCGGCTGCATACCGCGGCCGGCATGCACGAGGCCGAGGAGCTGGTGCTGGCCACCGGGCCCTGGTCGTCGCGCTGGCTGGCCGAGCTTGGCTATCGCGTGCCGCTGTTTCCCAAGCGCGGCTACCATATGCACTATGCGATGCAGGACGATACCCGGCTCAACCACTGGCTGCGCGACGCCGATGCCGGCTACCTGCTGGCGCCGATGCGCGCCGGGGTGCGGCTGACCACCGGCGCCGAGTTGACCACCCTGGACGCCGCGCCGCGCTACGGCCAGCTCGACGCCGCCGAGCGCGCTGCCCGTGAGTTGCTGCCGCTAGCTGAGCGGCGCGATGTGACGCCGTGGATGGGTAGCCGCCCCTGCGTGGCCGACATGCTGCCGGTGATCGGTGCCGCGCCGCGACACGATGGGCTGTGGCTGGCCTTCGGCCACGGCCATCAGGGTTTTACGCTGGGCCCTGTCACCGGCCGCGTGCTCGCCGAGCAGATGTGTGGCGAGACGCCGGCGGTGGATCTCGCCCCCTTCCGCCTGGCGCGTTTCGCGTCGTAACGTTTTCTCGCCCTGCGTTGGGCGCTATGCCCGACGCCCAACGGAGGTTCCATGCCTATTTCGCGTACTGAGATCGCTACCGCCGACGGCAGCAAGCTGATCAACCGCCTGTGCAAGCACTGGGCCCACAAGCTCGAGGTCGAGCACGACGCCGAGCAGGGCCGGGTGGCGTTTGCCGATGGCACCTGCCTGATGCATGCCACGGCGGATCGCCTGACGGTGGCCATCGAGGCGCTGGATGAGCCGACCCTCGATCACCTCGAGGGCGTGGTGAGCAGCCACCTGGATCGCATGGCCGGCGAACCGCTCGATATCGTCTGGGAAAATTGAGCTTTGCCAGTGTGCGCCGTGCCCACCTGGGCATGCTGCTATGGGCGCTGCTGGTAGGGCTGTCGTTCCCCGCCGTGGGGGTGATGAGCGAGGGCCTGCCGCCACTGCAGCTGACCGCGCTGCGCTTTGCCATCGCCTCGCTGGCGCTGTGGCCGCTGGCGCGCCGCGCCGCCGACTGGTGGCCTGCGCGGCGCGGACTGCTGCTGTATGCGCTGATGGGGCTGTGCCTGGCGGGCTTCTTCGGCGCCATGTTCTGGGCCGCGCATCGCGCCACGGCGCTGTCGATGGCCACCCTCTACGTGGTGGTGCCGCTGCTGGCGTTCAGCTTCGGCGTAGTGGCAAGCGTCGAGCGGCTGGCCTGGCGGCTGCCGCTGATCTTGGCGCTGGGCGCCTGCGGCGCCCTGGGGTTGGCGTTTGCCGAGGCGCGCAACGGCGGTGGCGGGCTGCAGTTCGGCAGCGGCGAGCTGGTGTTCTTCGGCGGCTGTTTATCCACCGCGCTGTATCCGGTGCTCAGCAAGTGGGGGCTCAATCGCGGCTGGCTGTCGGGGTCGGCGGCGGCGCGCACCTTCTGGAGCCTGGCGCTGGGCGGCGCGCTGATCGGCCTGGCCGGCAGCCTGGTCGAGCCGCTTGCCGGCCTGGCGCGGATGACGGCATTCGACCTGCTGCTGGTGGTCTACCTGGGGCTGTGCTCCAGCGCCATGACCTTCTGGCTGATGCAGCGCGCCACCGCGGCACTGACCCCGGGAGCGGTCACCGCTTACAGCTACCTGGTGCCGTTCGTCTCGATGCTGCTGCTGTTCGCCAGCGACCTGGCGCAGATCGGCTGGGCCTGGCTGCCCGGCAGCGCGCTGATCGTGGTCGCCATGGTGTTGCTGCTGCGCGGCGATCGGGCCAGCGCCTAGGCGTCTTTGCTATACTTCGCCGCCACCTTCATTGAATTGCAGGAGTCCGCATGACCCGTATCGCTATCGTCGGTGTCGCCGGCCGCATGGGCCGCACCCTGGTCGCAGCCGTGGAGCAGGATGCCGAGGCTACCCTGGCGGGTGGCGTAGTCGAGCCGGGCAGCTCGCTTGCCGGTGCGGATATCGGCGAGCTGGCCGGGCTTGGCAAGTGTGGCGTCGCGGCGGCGGCGACGCTCGACGATATCGTCGACGACTTCGATGTGCTGATCGACTTCACCGCGCCGGAGGTGACGCTGGCCAACCTGGCGTTCTGCGCCGCGCACGGCAAGCGTATCGTGATCGGCACCACCGGCCTGGATGACGCCCAACTGGCGGAGCTCGACGGCTACCGCGACAAGCTGGCGATGGTCTTCGCGCCGAACATGAGCGTGGGGGTGAACCTCACGCTGAAGCTGCTCGAGACTGCCGCCAGGGCGCTGGGCGACGAGGGCTACGACATCGAGGTGATCGAGGCTCACCATCGGCATAAGGTCGACTCGCCTTCCGGCACGGCGCTGAAGATGGGCGAGGTGGTGGCCGATTCCCTGGGGCGCACGCTCAAGGAGCACGGCGTCTTCGAGCGGGTTGGCCAGTGCGGGCCGCGGGATGCCAAGGAGATCGGCTTTGCCACCGTGCGCGCCGGCGATATCGTCGGCGAGCACACCGTGATGTTCGCCACCGAGGGCGAGCGCATCGAGATCACCCACAAGGCCTCGAGCCGCATGACCTTCGCCAAGGGTGCGGTGCGTGCCGCGCGCTGGGTGGCCGAGCAGGGCAAGGGGCGGTATAGCATGCAGGATGTGCTGGGGCTATAGGCGCTCAAATGTCCCGGGTGGCGGGGCTGATCCGGGGGCAAACCTACGAGGTGGCGCTGTGAACCCATCCCTGGGCGCTATCTTGCGCCCTGCTACGCTCCCGCATCCTGCTCCGCTTGCAGGACCGGAGCTGGCCATCCATGGCCAGCTCGTTCGGAGCGGTGCTCCTCACCCATGGCGCAAACCACCTCTTCGGCTTGCCCCCGGCGCCCCTCGGTCGCGGCGTTAGCTGGTCTCTGCATGCGATCAGGGAGGGCTAGCCGTTGGGCGGAGATTCCTGTAACATTCCAAAAATTTTGGCCGGGCGCCGGATGCTGCATCCACCATAGCGCTTGTTGAGTCGGCCACGGGCACACCGAGCAATGACAACAAGCGGGATGAAACCGGTCTTTCAGGTTTCGTCCCGCTTTTTTACGGCTCGCCTGCCGCGTGACCCAGCCTGGCGCCCGCCCTTGAAACATCTGTCGGATGAGCGTGACTCGTCGGCGGTCTCTTAAGAGCATGGGAGGAAGTTGCGTTGAACAGACCCGCGATATTGGCCTTGGAAGATGGCAGCGTATTCCACGGCACCGCGATCGGCGCCGATGGGCAAACCAGCGGTGAGGTGGTGTTCAATACGGCCATGACCGGCTATCAGGAGATTCTCACCGACCCCTCCTATACACGACAGATCGTCACCCTCACCTATCCGCATATCGGCAACACCGGCGTCAACGCCGAGGACGTCGAGTCCGACGCTATCGCCGCCGCCGGCCTGGTGATCCGCGACCTGCCGCTGCTGGCCAGCAGTTTCCGCTCCGAGCAGTCGCTCTCCGACTACCTCAAGAGCCAGAACGTGCTGGGTATCGCCGACATCGACACCCGCCGGCTGACCCGCATCCTGCGCGACAAGGGCTCGCAGAACGGCGCGATCCTGGCCGGCGTTGATGCCGAAGGTGACGACGCCGTCGAGCGTGCCCTGGCCGCCGCCCGCGCCTTCCCCGGGCTCAAGGGCATGGACCTGGCCAAGGTGGTCTCCTGCCAGACGCCCTACGAGTGGAGCGAGGGCGAGTGGAGCCTCGGCGAAGGCTATGCCGATACCACGCAGGGCGAGCGCCCTTTCCACGTGGTCGCCTACGACTACGGCGTCAAGCGCAACATCCTGCGCATGCTCGCCTCGCGCGGCTGCCGCCTGACCGTGGTGCCGGCCCAGACCCCGGCCAGCGAGGTGCTGGCGATGAAGCCGGACGGCGTGTTCCTGGCCAACGGTCCCGGTGACCCCGAGCCCTGCGACTATGCGATCAAGGCCATCGGCGAGATCCTCGAGACCGAGCTGCCGGTGTTCGGCATCTGCCTCGGCCACCAGCTGCTGGCGCTGGCCAGCGGCGCCAAGACGCTGAAGATGAGCCACGGTCACCACGGCGCCAACCATCCGGTGCAGGACCTCGACAGCGGCCAGGTGATGATCACCAGCCAGAACCACGGCTTCGCCGCCGACGAGGCGAGCCTGCCGGCCAATCTGCGTGCCACGCACCGTTCGCTGTTCGACGGCACCCTGCAGGGGATCGAGCGTACCGACCGGCCGGCGTTCAGCTTCCAGGGCCACCCCGAGGCGAGCCCCGGGCCGCGCGATGTGTCGCCGCTGTTCGACCGCTTCGTCGAGATGATGAAGGCGCGCCGCTAAGGACTCCTTTGCAAACTTCCGGCGAGATGAGCGCCGGGGACAAGCCGAAGCGAGGGTCTTTTGCCATGGATGGCAAAAGTAGCGCCCAGGGAAGGGTTTACAGCGCCCTCGCGAAGGCTTGGCGCCGGAAAGCTCTCTCCCAGTCATCATCGAGTCTGTCTTTACACTGAATTAGCCGCGGGAACCGTCATGCCAAAACGTACCGACATCAACAGCATCCTGATCATTGGCGCAGGCCCCATCGTCATCGGCCAGGCCTGCGAATTCGACTACTCCGGCGCCCAGGCCTGCAAGGCGCTGCGCGAGGAGGGTTATCGGGTCATTCTGGTTAACTCCAACCCCGCCACCATCATGACCGATCCGGCCATGGCCGATGCCACCTACATCGAGCCGATCACCTGGCAGGCGGTGGAGAAGATCATCGAGGCCGAGCGCCCCGACGCCATCCTGCCCACCATGGGCGGCCAGACCGCGCTCAACTGTGCGCTGGAACTCGACAAGCACGGCGTGCTGGAGAAGTACGGCGTGGAGATGATCGGTGCCAACGCCGATGCCATCAACAAGGCCGAAGACCGCGACCTGTTCGACCAGGCCATGCGCCGCATCGGCCTCGAGTGCCCCAAGGCCGAGGTCGCCCACAGCATGGACGAGGCTTGGCGCATCCAGGCGTCGCTGGGTTTCCCGGTGATCATTCGTCCCTCCTACACCATGGGCGGCTCCGGCGGCGGCGTGGCCTACAACAAGGAGGAGTTCGAGGAGATCTGTACCCGCGGCTTCGAGCTCTCCAACAACCATGAGCTGCTGATCGACGAGTCGCTGCTGGGCTGGAAGGAGTACGAGATGGAGGTCGTGCGCGACAAGCACGACAACTGCATCATCGTCTGCGCCATCGAGAACTTCGACCCCATGGGCGTGCACACCGGCGACTCCATCACCGTGGCCCCGGCCCAGACGCTGACCGACAAGGAGTACCAGATCATGCGCGACGCATCGCTTGCGGTGCTGCGCGAGATCGGCGTCGAGACCGGCGGCTCCAACGTGCAGTTCGGCGTCGACCCCACCACCGGGCGCATGGTGGTGATCGAGATGAACCCGCGGGTGTCGCGCTCCTCGGCGCTGGCCTCCAAGGCCACCGGCTTCCCGATCGCCAAGATCGCCGCCAAGCTGGCGATCGGCTACAGCCTGGACGAGCTGCAGAACGACATCACCGGCGGGCGCACCCCGGCCTCGTTCGAGCCGTCCATCGACTACGTGGTCACCAAGATTCCGCGCTTCACCTTCGAGAAGTTTCCCCAGGCCAACGACCGCCTGACCACCCAGATGAAGTCGGTGGGCGAGGTGATGGCCATCGGGCGCACCTTCCAGGAGTCGCTGCAGAAAGCGCTGCGCGGCATGGAAACCGGCAACGACGGCCTCGACCCCATCGTCACCGACTTCACTCCCGAGGCCATGGCGCATATCAAGGGCGAGCTGCAGGCCGCCGGCGCCGAGCGCATCTTCTTCATCGCCGATGCCATGCGCGCCGGCATGAGCGTCGACGAGATCTTCACGCTGACCAACATCGACCGCTGGTTCCTGGTCCAGCTCGAGGACCTGATCAAGAGCGAGGCCGCGGTCGCCAAGCGCTCGCTCTCCGAGTTCTCGCCCCGCGAGCTGTTTGGCCTCAAGCGCAAGGGCTTCTCCGACGCGCGCCTGGCCAAGCTGCTGGGTGTCTCCGAGAAGGAGTTCCGCAAGACCCGCCAGAAGGCCGGCATTCGCCCGGTCTACAAGCGCGTCGACACCTGTGCCGCGGAGTTCGCCTCGGATACCGCCTACATGTACTCCACCTACGAGGAGGAGTGCGAGGCCGAGGTTTCCGAGCGCCAGAAGATCATGGTGCTGGGCGGCGGACCCAACCGCATCGGCCAGGGCATCGAGTTCGACTACTGCTGCGTCCACGCCGCCTTCGCCATGCGCGACGACGGCTATGAGACCATCATGGTCAACTGCAACCCGGAGACCGTCTCCACCGACTACGACACCAGCGACCGCCTCTACTTCGAGCCGGTGACCCTGGAGGACGTGCTGGAGATCGCCGACAAGGAGAAGCCGGTCGGGGTGATCGTGCAGTTCGGCGGCCAGACGCCGCTCAAGCTGGCCCGCGAGCTCGAGGCCGCCGGGGTGCCGATCATCGGCACCACCCCGGACGCCATCGACCGCGCCGAGGACCGCGAGCGCTTCCAGCAGATGATCGACAAGCTGGGCCTCAAGCAGCCGCCCAACGCCACCGCGCGCAGCTTCGAGGAGGCCTTCGCCAAGGCCGAGGCGATCGGCTACCCGCTGGTGGTGCGCCCCAGCTACGTGCTCGGCGGCCGCGCCATGGAGATCGTCTACGACGCCTCGGAGCTGGAGAACTACATGACCCATGCGGTCAAGGTCTCCAACGACTCGCCGGTGCTGCTCGACCACTTCCTCAACGCCGCCATCGAGATCGATATCGACGCGGTCAGCGACGGCCACGAGGTGGTGATCGGCGGCATCATGCAGCACATCGAGCAGGCCGGGGTGCACTCCGGCGACTCGGCCTGTGCGCTGCCGCCTTACTCGCTGCCCGCCGAGGTGCAGGACGAGATGCGCGAGCAGGTCAAGCGCATGGCGGTGGAGCTCGGCGTCAAGGGGCTGATGAACGTGCAGCTGGCCTGGCAGGATGGCGAGATCTACGTCATCGAGGTCAACCCGCGCGCCTCGCGCACCGTGCCCTTCGTCTCCAAGTGCATCGGCACCTCGCTGGCGCAGGTGGCGGCGCGCTGCATGGCCGGAACCACGCTGGCGGCCCAGGGCTTCACCCGCGAGATCGTGCCGCACTTCTACAGCGTCAAGGAGGCGGTATTCCCGTTCAACAAGTTCCCCGGCGTCGATCCGATCCTGTCGCCGGAGATGAAGTCCACCGGCGAAGTGATGGGCTCAGGCGATACCTTCGCCGAGGCCTTCTACAAGGCGCAGCTCGGCGCCGGCGAGGCGATCCCGGCGCTGAGCGGCGAGCGCAAGGCGTTTCTCTCGGTGCGCGAGCCTGACAAGGCCGACGTTATCGAGGTGGCCGAAACTCTGCTAGGATTGGGCTTTACTCTTTGCGCGACTCGCGGCACCGCTGCTGCCCTCGAGGCCGCCGGGCTCCCCGTCGAGGCCGTCAACAAGGTCTTCGAAGGTCGTCCGCATATCGTCGATATGCTCAAGAACGACGAAGTGGCCTATATCGTCAACACCACCGAAGGCCGTCAGGCCATCAACGACTCTTCGGTGATCCGCCGCACCGCTCTCGCCCGTAAGGTGCCCTACGCAACGACCCTGGCAGGTGCCAGGGCCGTGTGCATGGCATTGGAGTACGGCAACCAGATTACCGTGCGGCGGCTTCAGGAACTGCATGCAGGAGCACCACAATGAACAAGGTCCCGATGACCGTCGCAGGCGAGCAGCGCCTGCGTGAAGAGCTCGATCAGCTCAAGGGCGTCGAACGGCCCAAGGTGATCAATGCCATCGCCGAGGCGCGTGAGCACGGCGATCTCAAGGAGAACGCCGAGTACCATGCCGCTCGTGAGCAGCAGGGCTTTATCGAAGGGCGCATTCAGGAGATCGAAGGCAAGCTCGGGAGCGCCCAGGTGATTGACGTCACCAAGCTGCCCAAGACCGGCAAGGTGATCTTCGGCGTGACCGTGGCGCTGCTCAATCTGGATACCGACGACGAGGTGGTCTACCGCATCGTTGGTGAAGATGAGGCCGACATCAAGGCCGGCCGCATCTCGGTCACCTCACCCATCGCCCGCGCGCTGATCGGCAAGGAGGAGGGTGACGCAGTGGTGGTCAACACTCCTGGCGGCGAGGTCGAATACGAGATCCTCAGCGTCGAGCATCTGTAAGTCGGAAGCTAGAAGAGCGAAGATGTAACAGAGGCCGCCTGCTCCGGCGGCCTTGTTCGTTGGGCAAAGGGGGGCTTCCCTCTTATCCCTTCCTTCTTTCCTCTCTGCTCTGCGTCAGTGCCGCCCGTGGTGGCCCTCGAAGCGCTTGACGTTGGAGAGCTTGGGGTTGGCCTTGGGGTTGTGGCGGTAGAGCAGGGCGACCTTGCCGATGGTCTGGATGCGCTCGGCAGCGCTCTGGGCCACCAGCTCCTCGAGCATGGCGGCGCGGTCGTCGCGCTCCGGCAGGGCCAGCTTGATCTTGACCAGCTCGTGGTCGTTGAGCGCCCGCTCGAGCTCGGCGAGCACGCCCTCGGAGATGCCGTTCTCGGACACCGTGACCACCGGGTTGAGATGGTGGCCGATGCTGCGAAATGCTTTCTTTTGTGCCTGTGACAAGCTCATGGTATCTTGAGGGTCCAAAGTTGCGCTGAACCCGCCATGTTACGGCGAAAGCGGCGCGTGCGAAAGCCTCCCTCCGCTACTCTTCGAACCGACATCAGAATCAGGTGATGCCGTGGGCCGCTCTACCCGCTCCAGCAAGTCCTCTTCGCCCGCTGCGGCTGCTGCGCGCGGCGCCAGCAAGACCAGCAAAGGCTGGTTGAAAGAGCACTTCGACGATCAGTATGTGCAGCGCAGCTGGCAGGATGGCTACCGCAGCCGGGCCAGCTACAAGCTGCTCGAGCTGGACGCCAAGGACGCCTTGCTGCGTCCGGGCATGGCGGTGATCGACCTGGGCGCGGCGCCCGGCGGCTGGAGCCAGATCGCCGCGGAAAAGGTCGGCCCCGAGGGCGTGGTGATCGCGTCGGACATTCTCGAGATGGACGCCCTGGCCGGTGTCGACTTCATTCACGGCGATTTTACCGAGGACGCGGTGCTCGAGGCGATCCTTGCGGCACTCGATGGACGCCCGGTAGACCTTGTGATGTCCGACATGGCCCCCAATATGAGTGGTATGGCCGCCATCGATCAGCCCCAGGCGATGTATCTCGTCGAACTGGCGCTGGATCTGGCGCAGCAGACCCTGAGACCCGGCGGCCGATTCGTGGCCAAGGTCTTTCAGGGCGAAGGATTCGACGACTACCTCAAGGCGCTGCGCAGCAGCTTCGGCAAGGTGGTCACTCGCAAGCCGGACGCTTCCCGGGCGCGCTCCCGTGAGGTTTACCTGCTGGCGGAGCAATTTCGTGGTTGAGCGGATAGCGTCAGGCTACCGCCACGATAGACAGACACCCGCAGACAAGTGTGGCAATGTCGATCGACGAGCATGGATGTGGTTGAACGCCCGCATCTGCTGTAGTGTCGAAGACCTATGCCCGCTTGGCAGTCCGTTTTCAGCAATGAGGGTACTCCCTTGAATGATATGGCGAAAAACCTGATTCTGTGGTTGGTCATCGCGGCAGTGCTGCTGACGGTGTTCAACAACTTCAGCGTCGACAGCTCACCCCAGGCGATGAACTACTCGCAGTTCGTCCAGCAGGTGCAGAACCAGCAGATCCGTAGCGTCACCATCGATGGCTATACCATCAGCGGTGAGCGCACCGACGGTTCGCAGTTCCAGACCATCCGCCCGGCGGCAGAAGACCCGCAGCTGATCAACGATCTGCTCTCCAACGACGTTACCGTGGTGGGTCGTGAGCCCCAGGAGCAGAGCCTGTGGACGCGGCTGCTGATTGCCAGCTTCCCGATCCTGATTATCCTCGCCATCTTCCTGTTCTTCATGCGCCAGATGCAGGGCGGTGCCGGCGGCAAGGGTGGGCCGATGAGCTTCGGCAAGTCCAAGGCCAAGCTGCTCTCCCAGGACCAGATCAAGACCACCTTTGCCGATGTGGCGGGTTGCGACGAGGCCAAGGAAGAGGTCGAGGAGCTGGTCGACTTCCTGCGCGACCCCTCCAAGTTCCAGCGCCTGGGCGGCACCATCCCGCGCGGCGTGCTGATGGTGGGCCCGCCGGGTACCGGTAAGACGCTGCTCGCCAAGTCCATCGCCGGTGAGGCCAAGGTGCCGTTCTTCTCGATCTCCGGTTCCGACTTCGTCGAGATGTTCGTCGGCGTGGGCGCCTCGCGGGTGCGCGACATGTTCGAGCAGGCCAAGAAGCAGGCGCCGTGCATCATCTTCATCGATGAGATCGATGCCGTGGGCCGCTCGCGCGGCGCCGGCATGGGCGGCGGCAACGACGAGCGCGAGCAGACCCTCAACCAGCTGCTGGTCGAGATGGATGGCTTCGAGGCCAACGAGGGCATCATCGTGATTGCTGCCACCAACCGCCCCGATGTGCTCGATCCGGCGCTGATGCGTCCCGGCCGCTTCGACCGCCAGGTGGTGGTCGGCCTGCCCGATATCCGCGGTCGCGAGCATATCCTCGGTGTGCACCTGCGCAAGGTGCCGCTGGCAGACGACGTCAAGCCGGTGTTGATTGCCCGCGGTACCCCGGGCTTCTCCGGTGCCGACCTGGCCAACCTGGTCAATGAGGCGGCGCTGTTCGCCGCGCGGCGCAACAAGCGCCTGGTCAGCATGGAGGAGTTGGAGCTGGCCAAGGACAAGATCATGATGGGCGCCGAGCGCAAGTCGATGGTCATGACCGACAAGGAGAAGCTCAACACCGCCTATCACGAGTCGGGCCACGCCATCATCGGCCTGGTGATGCCGGAGCACGACCCTGTCTACAAGGTCACCATCATTCCCCGTGGGCGTGCTTTGGGCGTGACCATGTTCCTGCCCGAGCAGGACCGCTATAGCCTGTCGCGCCAGCAGATCATCAGTCAGATCTGTTCGCTGTTCGGCGGTCGTATTGCCGAAGAGATGACGCTTGGCCCCAACGGCGTTACCACGGGTGCCTCGAACGACATCAAGCGCGCCACCGAACTGGCCCACAACATGGTCGCCAAGTGGGGGCTCTCCGACGAGATGGGCCCGATCATGTACGACGAGGACGAGTCGCACCAGTTCCTCGGCGGCCCGGGCCAGGGCGGCAAGCTCAAGTCCGGCGAGACCACTTCGCGGCTCGACAAGGAAGTGCGCAAGATCATCGATGGCTGCTACGCCGAGGCCAAGCGTATTCTCGAGGAGAATCGCGACAAGCTCGATGCCATGGCCGAGGCGCTGATGCAGTATGAGACCATCGATGCCACCCAGCTCAAGGACATCATGGAAGGGCGCCCGCCGAAGCCGCCGGAAGGTTGGGAAGATCCCAGCAATCCCAGCGGCGGTGCGCCCGGCGCAGAAGCGCCGGCGGCCGAGGCCAGTCCCGAAGCGCCGGTCGATGATCTCGACGACGGCGACGAAGAGGACGACGACGAGCCGCGGCGTCGCCCCTCCGACCCGCTGGGCGGTCCGGCCGGCCACTGAGGATCCGCCAGCCATGTAGCGAGGCGCCGCAAGGCGCCTCGTTGCGTTGTGAGGCGACCCGCCACAGCGCGGCTTGCGCCTTGCCGAGGGGCTGATTAGAGTGAACGCCTTTGCCTGGCCGCGCGAGCCACGAACAGCATCAGGACCACTTCATGAGCGATAGCAGCGCTGTACTGCACTGCGGGCGGCACCGTCTCGACCTCTCCTATCCCCGTGTGATGGGGATTCTCAACGTCACCCCGGACTCGTTTTCCGACGGCGGCCGCCATATCGTCGTCGACGATGCGCTGCGCCACGCCGAGCGCATGCTCGCCGAGGGCGCAGCGATCATCGATGTCGGCGGCGAGTCGACGCGCCCCGGTTCACGCTCGATCCCCGCCCAGCAGGAGCTGGATCGCGTGGCGCCGGTGGTCGAACGGCTGGTGCGCGAACTCGATGCGCTGATCTCGGTAGACACCAGCAGTCCCGTGGTGATGCGCGAGACCGCAGCGCTCGGCGCCGGCATGCTCAACGACGTGCGCGCGCTGCGCCAGGAGGGCGCGCTGCAGGCGGCGGCACGCAGCGGTTTACCGGTCTGCGTCATGCACCTGCTGGGCGAGCCCAGCGACATGCAGCGCGCCCCGCACTATGCTGAGCCAATAGAAGAGGCGGTGGCGCAGTTTCTCGCCGAGCGCATCGACGCCTGCGAGGCGGCCGGGCTCAAGCGCGAGCGGCTGATCCTCGACCCGGGCTTCGGGTTCGGCAAGACCGTCGAACATAACCTGCGCCTGCTGCGGCGTATGCAGCACCTCGAGACGCTGGGGCTGCCGCTGCTGGTGGGCATGTCGCGCAAGAGCATGATCGGCAAGGTGCTCGAACGGCCGGTGGAGGAGCGCCTGCCCGGCGGGCTGGCGCTGGCCGCACTGGCCGTCGAGCGCGGCGCGCGCATACTGCGCGTTCACGATGTGGGGCCCAGCGTGGACGCCGTCAACATGACATGGGCTGTGCTACAGGAAGGCTTGGAACCATGAGCAAACGCTATTTCGGAACCGACGGGATTCGCGGCACGGTGGGGGAGTACCCCATCACCGCCGACTTCATGCTCAAGCTTGGCTGGGCGATGGGGCGGGTGCTGACCGAGCAGGGCAACGCCAAGGTGTTGATCGGCAAGGACACCCGCATCTCGGGCTATATGTTCGAGTCGGCCCTGGAGGCCGGGCTCTCGGCGGCGGGGGTGGACGTCTCGCTGCTGGGGCCGATGCCGACGCCGGGCATCGCCTACCTGACCCGTACCTTCCGCGCCGACGCCGGGATCGTCATTTCGGCCTCGCACAATGCCTTCGCCGATAACGGCATCAAGTTCTTCTCCGCCGAGGGCACCAAGCTGCCGGACGCGGTGGAGTCGCGCATCGAGGCGATGCTCGAGGAGCCGCTGACCACGGTGGATGCCGCCGAGCTTGGCAAGGCGGTGCGCATCAACGATGCGCCGGGGCGCTACATCGAGTTCTGCAAGTCGACCATTCCCGACCGGCTCAGCCTGCATGGCCTGAAGATCGTCCTCGACTGCGCCCACGGTGCCACCTATCACATCGCACCCAGCGTGTTCCGCGAGCTGGGTGCCGAGGTCAGCCTGATCGGTGCCAACCCCGACGGCCTGAATATCAACCAGGAGGTTGGCTCGACCTATCCGGCGGCGCTGCGTGCGGCGGTGATCCAGCAGGGCGCCGATCTGGGCATCGCCTTCGATGGCGACGGTGACCGGGTACTGCTGGTCGATGCCGACGGCCGCGAGATCGACGGCGACGACATCCTCTATCTGATCGCCCGCGATCGCCACAGCCGCGGCGAGCTGGGCGGCGGCGTGGTCGGCACGCTGATGTCCAATTTCGGGTTGGCCGCGGCGCTGGAGACGATGGGGGTGCCCTTCGAGCGCGCCAAGGTCGGCGACCGCTACGTGATCGAGAAGCTCAACGCCAACGGCTGGCAGCTGGGCGGCGAGTCCTCCGGGCATATCGTCTGCGGCCACGTGCAGACCACCGGCGACGGCATCGTCTCGGCGCTGCAGGTGGTGGCGATCATGATCCGCGAGGGCGTGCCGTTGGCGCGCCTGCTCACCGGGCTGGAAAAGGCGCCCCAGGCGCTGATCAACGTGCGCCTGACCCAGGGCACCAATGCCAAGGCAGTGATGGAGAAGCCGGCGCTGCAGGCGGCAGTAGTTGCGGTCGAGGAGGAGCTGGGCGACCAGGGCCGGGTGCTGCTGCGGCCGTCTGGCACCGAGCCGCTGATTCGGGTGATGGTCGAGGGGCGCCCGCATCTCGACGTAGAGGGACTGGCGCGCCGGCTGGCCGGCGACGTCGAGGGTCTGCTGGCCTGAATCACGGCTCGGGTTGTCAAGCCGCGGTTGTCATGCTAGGGCCGCTCCTATACCATTTCGCTCCATCTTGAGGGAGGACAGCTGATGCGTGCGCCGCTGATTGCCGGCAACTGGAAGATGAACGGCTCCACCGAGCTGGTCGAGGCCTTCGGCCGTGCCTTTTCCGAGGCGCGCTTGCCGAGTGGCGTCGAGGTGGTGATTCATCCGCCGTTCCCCTACCTCGAGGCGGCACGGCGGGCCTTCGCCTCAACGCCGCTGGGGCTCGGCGCGCAGACCCTCAATCCGCTGCATAGCGGTGCGCGCACCGGTGAGGTCAGCGGTGCCATGCTCAAGGAGTTCGGCGTCGGCTATGCGCTGGTCGGCCACTCCGAGCGTCGCCAGCTCTACCGCGAGAGTGACGACGACGTCTACGACCGTCTGATCGCCGCGCTGAGCGCCGATATCCGGCCCATTCTGTGCGTCGGCGAAACCCTCGAAGAGCGCGATGCCGGGCGCACCGAGGAAGTGGTGCTGCGCCAGGTCGGGCATGCCATGGCGCGGTTAGAGCCGGCCCAGCGGACGCGGCTGGTGATCGCCTATGAGCCGGTCTGGGCGATCGGTACCGGGCGCACCGCAACGCCGCAGCAGGCGCAGGACGTGATGGCCGCGATCCGCGCCTATCAGGCAGGCTATGACCGCGACCTCGCCGCGCGCCTGCCGCTGCTCTACGGCGGCAGCATGAATGCCAGTAACGCGGCTGAGCTATTGGCTCAGCCGGACATCGACGGCGGCCTGGTGGGCGGTGCTTCGCTCAAGGTCGACGATTTTCTAGCCATTTGTCAGTCAGCAGGTTGAACCCATGCAAGTAGCCATTCTCATGATTCACGTGGTGATCGCCATCACCCTGGTTGCGCTTATCCTGCTGCAGCAGGGCAAGGGCGCCGAAGCCGGCGCCGCCTTCGGCGGCGGTGCCTCTCAGACGGTGTTCGGTTCGCGCGGCTCTGGAAGCTTTCTCGCCAAGTTCACCGCGCTGCTTGCCGCTTCGTTTTTCGTGACCTCGATGGCGCTGGCCTACTTTGCCACCCAGGCCAGCCAGGCGCCGGAAGCGGGGATTCCCGATTCGCGGCTAATTGAGCAGCAGCAGGGCGTACCAACCCTTGACGATGAGGCCGCGGATATGGATAATACCGCGCCAGTGCTCGAGGAAAGCAGCGACTAACTGGCGCTGTCGATTCAGTACTCCCCTGTTGCCGAAGTGGTGGAATTGGTAGACACGCTATCTTGAGGGGGTAGTGACCTTACGGTCGTGCGGGTTCAAGTCCCGCCTTCGGCACCAAAACCTGAAGTACGCGCCAGGCGCGGGTTTCAGTAGCAAGAGTGGCATCGGCGATAGCGGCCGGCCCAGGGTGGTTTGCTCAATGAGCTTCCTTGACGCTGGATAGCCCGCTAGCTATACTCGCCGACCTGTGATGCGGGGTGGAGCAGTCTGGTAGCTCGTCGGGCTCATAACCCGAAGGTCATCGGTTCAAATCCGGTCCCCGCTACCATCTTGGATCTGATGCAATCAGGGGCCGAGTTGGTAAGAAAGGTTTCTTGTAAAAGGCCCCTTCCAGTGAAGGGGCTTTTTGTTAGCAGCTCATCTGTTGACCGTTCATTCGTTAACAGCCCGTGCTGATAGCACGCCAATCAGCCACCTAGCTGTCTCTTCATCTCCTGGCCAGGTGCCTGACGCAACGGCTGTAGGAGTCTTCGTCTGTGGCAATCAAGGACGCCGCGCTACACGCGCTAATCGAGCCGGTGGTGACCTCCATGGGTTTCGAGCTGTGGGGGATAGACTATCTTTCTCAGGGCAAGCACTCCCGGCTGGTGATCTATATCGATGGCCCCGAGGGGGTGACGGTCGAGAACTGTGCAGACATCAGCCGGCAGGTTAGCGCCGTGTTCGACGTCGAGGATCCGATCGCCGGGGAATATCGTCTCGAAGTGTCTTCTCCCGGCATGGATCGGCCGCTGTTCTCCCTCGATCATTTCGAGCGCTACGCCGGACACGTCGTGGCACTCAAGCTACGCGCCCCCTACGAGGGACGTCGCAAGTATCAGGGCTTGCTGGCCGGCATCGAAGGCGATGACGTGCTGCTACAGCTCGACGGTGAAGAGTACTGCTTTCCCATCGACGGCATCGATCAGGCACGCGTCGTGCCGCAGTTCGAGGAGTGAGGCCGGTGGCGATGAATAAGGACAGGTTTTCTGGCGAGGCAAAGGCATGAGCAAAGAGATTCTGACGGTCGTAGATGCGATCTCGAACGAAAAGGGCGTGCCCCGTGATGTGATTTTCGAGGCCGTGGAAGCGGCCCTGGCCAGCGCGTCGCGCAAGCGCTTCGAGCAGGAGGAGGCCACGGTGCGGGTCAAGATCGACCGCGCCACCGGTGACTACGATACTTACCGCTTCTGGACCGTGGTCGAGGACGACGAGTTCGAGACCCCGGATCATGAGATCAAGCAGAGCATCGCCGAGCAGCGCGATCCGCCGCTGGCGCTTGGCGACGTGGTCGAGGAGAAGATCGACAACGCCGTCTTCGGGCGCATCGCGGCACAGACCGCCAAGCAGGTCATCGTGCAGAAGGTGCGCGAGGCCGAGCGCGCCGAGGTGGTTCGCCAGTACACGGACCGTGAGGGCGAGCTGGTTGCCGGCATCGTCAAGAAGACCACCCGCGACGGTCTGATCATCGACCTGGGCGACAACGCCGAGGCGTTTCTGCCGCGCGGCGAGATGATTCCCGGCGAGCGCTACCGCATGAACGAGCGGGTGCGCGCCCTGCTGGTCAAGGTCGACGCCGAAGCGCGCGGTTCGCAGCTGATCCTGTCGCGTACCTGCCCTGAGCTGATCATCGAACTGTTCAAGATCGAGGTGCCGGAAATCGCCGAGCAGCTCATCGAGATCAAGGGTGCGGCGCGCGATCCGGGCTCGCGGGCCAAGATCGCGGTCAAGACCAACGACCGCCGCATCGATCCGGTCGGCGCCTGTGTCGGCATGCGCGGCTCGCGGGTGCAGGCCGTGTCTACCGAACTGCAGAACGAGCGGGTCGATATCATCTTGTGGGATGACAACCCCGCGCAACTGGTGATCAACGCCATGGCCCCGGCCGACGTTGGCTCGATTCTGGTCGACGAGGACAGCCACGCGATGGATGTCGCGGTGGCCGAAGACAACCTCGCTCAGGCCATCGGTCGCAGCGGTCAGAACGTGCGCCTGGCGTCCGAGCTGACCGGCTGGCGGCTCAATGTGATGACCGAAGAAGAAGCCGAGGGCAAGCGCGAACAGGAGATCGACAGCCTGGTCGAGCACTTTATCAACCACCTCGAAATCGACGACGAGCTGGCACGCATCCTGGTCGAGGAGGGCTTCACCTCGCTGGAGGAGATCGCCTATGTGCCGCTCGAGGAAATGCTCGAGATCGAGGAGTTCGACGAGGATCTCGTCGAAGAGCTGCGCGCACGCGCCAAGGACGAGCTGTTGAACCTGGCCATTGCCTCCGAAGAGGAGCTCGACGGCGCCCAGCCGGCCGAGGACCTTCTCGAGATGGACGGCATGGAGCGTCATCTGGCCTTTATTCTGGCCAGCCGGGGGATCGTCACGATGGAGGACCTTGCCGAGCAGTCCGTCGATGATCTCAAGGACATCGAGGGTGTGGACGAGGAGCGCGCCGCGGCACTGATAATGACTGCCCGTGCGCCTTGGTTCGAGAGCGAACAGTAATCAGGTCACGGGCTCAGGAGGGTCGTAATGTCAGAAATGACCGTTAAAGATTTCGCAGTCAAGGTGGGGCGCGACGTGCCTCGCCTGCTGGAACAGATGAAAGAAGCCGGGCTGCCGCACAAGTCCGAGGGCGACGCCGTGTCCGAAGAGGATAAGCAGCGCCTGCTCGACTACCTGACCAAGAGCCACGGCGGCAGCAGCGCCGGGGCGCGCAATCGCATCACCCTGACGCGGCAGACCAAGAGCCGTATCAGAAGCGGCGAGCGCGGCAAGACCATCGAGGTGCAGGTGCGCAAGAAGCGCACCTACGTCAAGCGCGAGGAGCCGGCGGCGGAAGAGCCCAAGGCCGAGGAAAGCGGTCCGCGCCAGCTGGTCGGCGACATGGCCGACTCGCGTCAGCAGGCCGAAGAGCAGGCCAAGGCCGCCGAGGCCGAGCAGGCGCGTCAGGCCGTTGCCGACGCCGAGCAAGCCACTGCAGCTGAACAGGCCAAGACGGCCGAGCAGGCCAAGGCGGCTGAACCGGTCAGCGAGCCGGCGGTCCCGGTCCCCGACCTCAGCGCCGCCGCCGGCGACGCCGAACAGCCGCCGGCACCGCCCAAGGAGGGCCGCGAGCAGCGCCGCGTGCCCAAGAAAGCCGCGGCCAAGAAGAGTGGCCGTGGTGGGCGCGACGATGACGACCGCGGTGATCGCGAAGAGCGCCGTCGCGGCGCTGGCGCCAAGAAGGTCAAGCGCGCCGAGCGGCGTGGTACGCGGCGCGGTGGTCGCGACAGCGGCGGCGGCAAGCACGGCTTCCAGAAGCCGACCCAGCCGATCGTGCGCGAGGTGTCGATCCCCGAGTCGATCAGCGTTGCCGACCTGGCCGACAAGATGTCGATCAAGGCCAACGAAGTGATCAAGGCGATGTTCACCATGGGTGCCGCGGTGACCATCAACCAGACCATCGACCAGGACACCGCGGCGATCGTCGTCGAGGAGATGGGCCACACGCCCAAGCTGGTCAAGGACGATGCGCTGGAGACCGAAGTCCTCGAGGGCATCTCCTACGAGGGCGAAGAGATCACCCGTGCCCCGGTAGTGACCGTGATGGGTCACGTCGACCACGGCAAGACCTCGCTGCTCGACCATATCCGCAAGGCCAAGGTTGCCACTGGCGAAGCTGGCGGCATCACCCAGCACATCGGCGCCTATCATGTCGAAGACAAGCACGGCGGCGTGACCTTCCTCGATACTCCGGGCCACGCGGCGTTTACCGCCATGCGTGCCCGCGGGGCCAAGGCCACCGACGTGGTCATCCTGGTGGTGGCCGCCGATGACGGCGTGATGCCCCAGACGGTCGAGGCGATCGAGCACTCCAAGGCGGCAGAAGTGCCGATCGTGGTAGCGGTCAACAAGATCGACAAGGAAGGCGCCGACTTCGACCGGATTCGCAACGAGCTCTCTCAGCACGGGGTGATTTCCGAGGAGTGGGGGGGCGACACTCAGTTCGTCCACGTCTCGGCCAAGACCGGCGAAGGCATCGATGCGCTGCTCGAGGCGGTACTGCTGGTCTCCGAAGTGCTCGAGCTCAAGGCGGTACCCGAGGCACCCGGCAAGGGTGTGGTGGTCGAGTCACGTCTCGACAAGGGCCGCGGCCCGGTGGCCACGGTGCTGGTCCAGAACGGTACCCTGAAGAAGGGCGATATCGTGCTGGCCGGCCTGCACTACGGCCGCGTGCGTGCGCTGACCAACGAGCTCGGCAAGCAGGTCGACAGCGTTGGCCCGGCCATGCCGGTGGAGATCCAGGGCCTCGACGGTACCCCGGATGCCGGTGATGACTTCATGGTCCTGGCCGACGAGAAGAAGGCCCGCGAGGTCGCCAACTTCCGTCAGGGCAAGTACCGCGAGGTGCGTCTGGCGCGCCAGCAGAAGGCCAAGCTGGAGAACATGTTCAGCCAGATGGGCCAGGACGAGGCGGCCAAGGTCAACATCGTGCTCAAGGCCGATGTGCAGGGCTCGCTGGAAGCCATCAAGGGCGCCCTGGAAGAGCTCTCCACCGACGAAGTGCAGGTGGCCGTGGTCTCCTCCGGTGTCGGCGGTATCACCGGCACCGACGCCAACCTGGCCCTGGCCAGTGACGCCATCGTGGTCGGCTTCAACGTGCGTGCCGACGCCTCGGCCCGCGAGATCATCGAGCGTGAAGGCCTGGATCTGCGCTACTACAGCGTCATCTACCAGCTGATCGACGAGGTCAAGCAGGCCATGAGTGGCATGCTGGCGCCGGAGTGGAAGGAAGAGATCGTCGGTATTGCCGAAGTTCGCGACGTCTTCCGCGCCCCCAAGATCGGCGCCGTGGCCGGCTGCATGGTGGTCGAGGGCAACGTGCACCGCAACAAGAAGATCCGCGTGCTGCGCGACAACGTGGTCATCTACGAGGGCGAGCTCGAATCGCTGCGCCGCTTCAAGGATGACGTCAACGAAGTTCGCCAGGGCATGGAGTGCGGTATCGGCGTCAAGAACTACAATGACGTCCAGACCGGCGACAAGATCGAGGTCTTCGATCAGGTCAAGGTCGAGCGCACCCTGTAACGGCGCCAGGAGTCAGCATGAGCGAGTTCAAGCGTACCGATCGGGTTGCTGACCAGCTGCAGCAGGAGCTGGCGGTACTCATCCAGCGCGAGGTCAAGGACCCGCGCCTGGGGATGGTCACCGTCAGCGGGGTCACGGTCAGCCGCGACCTCGGCTACGCCGACGTCTATATCACGCTGCTCGGCGATAACGACGCCGAGCGGGTCAAGGAGAACCTCAAGGTGCTCAAGCGCGCCGCGGGGTTCCTGCGCAGCCAGATCGCACGTCGTATCAAGCTGCGCCACGTGCCGGAGTTGCGCTTTCACTACGATGAGAGCGTGGTGCGCGGCCAGCGACTGTCGTCGCTGATCGACGAGGCGGTCGCCAGCGACCGCTCGCGGGATGGCGACGATGACGAGGGCCAGCGCTGATGGCGCGACGCCGTCGCGGCCTGCCGGTGGATGGGGTGCTGCTGTTCGACAAGCCCCAGGGCGCCTCGAGCAACCAGATCCTGCAGCGCGTCCGGCGCCTGTTTCAGGCCCAGAAGGCCGGCCATACCGGTACCCTGGACCCGATGGCCACCGGCCTGCTGCCGATCTGCTTCGGCGAGGCCACCAAGTTCTCCTCGCATCTGCTCGATGCCGACAAGGTCTACCGTACCCGGGTCAAGCTCGGCGAGGTGACCGACAGCGGCGACGCTGAGGGTGAGGTGGTCGAGCGCTGTGCGGTACCTGTGCTCACGGCCGACGACATCGAGCGGGTGCTCGAGGGCTTTCGCGGCGAGATCGAGCAGACGCCGCCTATGTATTCGGCGCTCAAGCATCAGGGCCGCAAGCTCTACGAACTGGCCCGTGAGGGCAAGACGGTGGCGCGTGCAGTGCGCCGCGTGACGGTGTATGATGCGCGCCTCCTGGCGCACGATGCCGAGGGCTTCGAGCTCGAGGTGCGGGTCAGCAAGGGTACCTATATTCGTACCCTGGCCGAGGACATCGGCCGCACGCTGGGCTGCGGAGCGCATATCACCGCGCTGCGGCGGCTCAAGACCGGCCCGTTCAGCGGCGACGCGATGCTCGACCTGGCGGCACTGGAAGCGCTGCAGGACCAGGCTGCCCGCGAGGCGCAGCTGATGCCGGTGGACGTGCTGGTGGAGCACCTGCCGGCGCTGGACGTCGACGCCGAACAGGCCGGGCGTCTGCTGCACGGCCAGCCGATCCACCGCGAGCGGCTGGCACTCGAGGCCGGCAGCCTGACAAGACTCTACCGTGACGAGACCTTTCTGGGCCTCGGCACGGTCAAGACGGCGGGGGAAATCGCCCCCCGGCGTCTGTTGAATACCGCGGCTGCCGTCATCAGCGACGGCCGCGCGTAAGCAACCCGCCAGGCGTTGCCCGAGGCAGCGCCAGGCAGGCGTGGAGACTGCAAATATGCGTGGTCTTCGACATTCATCACTTAGGCATATTGCTTACTGGAGAGACAGATGGCACTGACCGCTGAAAAGAAGGCCGAGATCGTCAACGAGTTCGGCCGTGGCGACAACGACACCGGTTCCCCTGAGGTTCAGGTGGCCCTGCTGAGCGCCAACATCGATGGCCTGCAGGATCACTTCAAGACCAACAAGCAGGATCACCACTCACGTCGTGGCCTGATCCGCATGGTCAACCAGCGCCGCAAGCTGCTTGACTACCTGAAGCGCAAGGATTTCGAGCGCTATCAGTCGCTGATTCAGCGCCTGGGCCTGCGTCGCTAAGCGAACGCACCGCCAAGCGTTACAGAAACGGGCAGCCTTCGGGCTGCCCGTTTCGCGTATGTGGGGCCGCCCTGCCGTCGAGCGGCGGGAGCGCGACGTTTCCGGTGCGGAAATGTCGCTAACCGGTGGCTCCGGCGCGCGTCAACCACTAAAATGGTCGGCGAGTCAAAACGACCTAAACGACACAGACAAGTTGAAGGATGCTACCGTGAATCCGGTAAAGAAAACATTTCAGTACGGGCGCAGCACCGTCACTCTCGAGACGGGCCGCGTTGCTCGCCAGGCCACGGGCGCCGTACAGGTCACCATGGACGATACCGTGGTGCTGTGCACCGTAGTGGCCAAGAAAGACGCCAACCCTGCACAGCCCTTTTTCCCGCTGGGCGTGTTCTATCAGGAAAAGACCTACGCCGTAGGCAAGATTCCGGGGGGCTTTTTCAAACGCGAAGGCCGCCCCACCGAAAAAGAAACCCTCACCTCGCGGCTGATCGACCGGCCGATTCGCCCGCTGTTCCCCAAAGGGTTCATGAACGAAGTGCAGGTGGTGTGTACCGTGCTGTCCACCGATCGTAACCACGATCCGGACATTGCCGCGATGCTCGGCACCTCGGCGGCGCTGTGCATTTCCGGCGTGCCGTTCAACGGCCCGATTGCCGCTGCACGAGTAGGCTTCGACGACGACAAGGGCTATTTCCTCAATCCCACCGTGGAAGAGCTCGCCGCCTCCGAGCTGGACATGGTCGTCGCGGGCACCGACAAGGCCGTGCTGATGGTCGAGTCGGAAGCCAAGGAGCTGCTCGAGGACGAGATGCTCGGCGCGGTGCTGTTTGCCCACCAGGAGATGCAGGTGGCGATCGGCGCCATCAACGAGCTGGTGGCGGAAGCCGGCAAGCCCAAGTGGGACTGGCAGCCGCCGGCCGAGAACACCGCCCTCAAGGACGCCGTCAAGGCCGGCTTCGAGGCCAAGATCGGCGACGCTTACCGCATTACCGACAAGATGCAGCGTCAGGATGCCCTGTCTGCGGCCAAGGCCGAGGCGGTCGAACAGCTGGCCGGTGACGAGGAGGGCAAGTTCGACGCCGACGAGGTCAAGGGTGCCTTTGCCAGCCTCGAGAAGAAAGTCGTGCGTGCCCGCGTGACCAGCGGTGAGCCGCGCATCGACGGCCGCGATAGCAAGACCGTGCGGCCGCTGAACATCGAAGTCGGCAACCTGCCCAAGACCCACGGCTCGGCGCTGTTCACCCGCGGCGAGACCCAGGCGATCGTCATCGCCACCCTGGGCACCCTGCGCGACGCACAGCTGATCGAGTCGCTGGAAGGCGAGCGTAAGGACCGCTTCCTGCTGCACTACAACTTCCCTCCCTACTGCGTGGGCGAGACCGGCTTCATGGGCGGTCCCAAGCGTCGCGAGATCGGTCACGGCCGTCTGGCGCGGCGCGGCGTTCAGGCCATGCTGCCCAACGAGGACGACTTCCCCTACACCATCCGCGTGGTCTCCGAGATCACCGAGTCCAACGGCTCGAGCTCGATGGCCTCGGTGTGCGGCACCTCGCTGGCGCTGATGGATGCCGGCGTGCCGCTCAAGGCACCGGTGGCGGGGATCGCCATGGGCCTGGTCAAGGACGACGACAAGTTTGCCGTGCTCACCGATATCCTTGGTGACGAAGATCACCTTGGCGATATGGACTTCAAGGTGGCCGGCTCCGCCGAGGGTGTCACCGCCCTGCAGATGGATATCAAGATCGAGGGCATCAACGAGGAGATCATGGAGCAGGCGCTGCAGCAGGCCCATGAGGCGCGCCTCAGCATCCTTGAGCAGATGAACGCGGTAATCGGCCAGAGCCGTAGCGAAGTCTCCGAGAACGCCCCGTCGATGGCCACCATCAAGATCGATCCGGACAAGATCCGCGACGTGATCGGCAAGGGCGGCGCCACCATCCGCAAGATCTGCGACGACACCGGCGCCTCCATCGACCTCGACGACGATGGCACCGTACGCATCTACGCCGAGGACAAGAAGGCCGCCAAGGCAGCCATCGACATCGTGCTGGGGATCACCGCCGAGGCCGAAATCGGCAAGCTGTACATGGGCAAGGTGGTGCGCATCGCCGACTTCGGCGCCTTCGTCAACATCATGCCGGGTACCGACGGCCTGGTGCACATCTCGCAGATCGTCCCGGAGCGAGTCAACGACGTGCGCGACTTCCTCAACGAGGGCGACGACGTGATCGTCAAGGTGCTCGACATCGACAACCGCAACCGCGTCAAGCTGTCGATCAAGGAGATCACCGAGGAAGAGAAGGCAGCCTTCCAGGCCGAGGCGGCCGCTATCGAAGTCTGAGGCGCAAGCGCCAAGGATCGAGATGAAACCAAAACCGCCCCCGCAGCTCAGCTGCGGGGGCGGTTTTTTTAGACTTGATGCAACTAAAGGGAGCGCTGATTCATGTCGCGAGCGATGCGAGGCTGATCGCTGCCGGCGCGCAGGAACCGGAATGTAGCCTGCTACATGAGGATTCCGAGCACCGCCAGCGGTCAGGATATCGAGCGCAGCAATAAATCAGTGTTTCCTCAGCGCTCGATGGCCAGCGCCACCCCTTGCCCGCCGCCGATACACAGCGTGGCCAGGCCCTTCTTGGCATCGCGGGCGATCATCTCGTGGACCAGGGTGACCAGGATGCGGCAGCCGGAGGCGCCGATGGGGTGGCCAATGGCGATGGCGCCGCCGTTGACGTTGACCTTGGCGGCATCCCAGCCGAGCTCCTTGTTGACCGATAGCGCCTGGGCGGCGAAGGCCTCGTTGGCCTCGACCAGGTCGAGGTCATCCAGCGACCAGCCGGCCTTCTCCAGGCAGCGGCGGGTGGCCGGTGCCGGGCCGATGCCCATGATGCTGGGGTCTACGCCGGCATTGCTGTAGGCCTTGATCCGCGCCAGCGGTTCGAGGCCGAGCTGCTTGGCCTTGTCGGCGGAGCACAGCATCACCATGGCGGCACCGTCGTTGATCGACGAGGCATTACCGGCGGTGATGGTGCCATCCTTCTTGAACGCCGGGCGCATGGCGCCGAGTTTCTCGGCGGTGGTGCCGCCGCGCGGCCCTTCGTCGGTGTCGAAGACGATCGGGTCGCCCTTGCGCTGGGGGATCTCCACCGGCACGATCTGGCCCTTGAACTTGCCGGCATCGATGGCGGCGGCGGCCTTCTGCTGGGAAGCCGCGGCGAATTCGTCCATCTGCTCGCGGGTGATGCCGTACTTCTCGGCCAGGTTCTCGGCGGTGATCCCCATGTGGTAGTCGTTGAAGGCATCCCACAGGCCGTCGTGGACCATCGAGTCGATGGCTTTCCAGTCGCCCATGCGCTGGCCGTTGCGCGAGTTGGGCAGCAGGTGCGGCGAGGCCGACATGTTCTCCTGGCCGCCGGCGATGATCAGCTCGGCGTCGCCGCAGCGGATCGCCTGGGTGGCGAGATGCAAGGTCTTGAGGCCGGAACCGCATACCTTGTTGATGGTCATGGCGGGGACCGCGTCGGGAAGGCCAGCCTTGATGGCGGCCTGGCGGGCCGGGTTCTGGCCGGTGCCGGCGGTCAATACCTGCCCCAGCAGGACTTCATCGACCTGGTCGCCGGCGACACCGGTCTGGGCGAGGATGTCCTTGATTACCAGGGCACCGAGGTCGCTGGCGGAAATGCCGGCCAGCGCACCGCCAAAGGTGCCGACGGCGGTGCGGCGTGCTGCGACGATCACCACGTCTTGCATGTGAGACTCCTTGGAATTGTGAGCGTTTACCCTCTCAGCATAGGGGAGTCTTGTGCGCTGCGACAATCACCAAAAAGGGCATACCGGTAATTCGGCATGCCCTTATTAGGTGCACATTGCCCCTCAGCCCCGGGTGGCGGGGCTGCTGCGGCTAGTCGCGAAGCCTCAAGGTCAGGTTGTCGATCAGTCGTGCCGGGCCTAGCTGGGCGGCTGCGAGGATCACCGCCTCGCGGCTATCGGGCCCCAGCGGGCTCAGGTCGGGGGCGCGCACTTCGAGGTAGTCCGGGGTGAAGCCGCGGTCGGCGAGGCGCAGCAGGGCGCTATCGATGGCCGCTGCACGGGGCTCGCCGGCCAGCAGCGCATCGCGCAGTTCGCACAGGGTGCGGTAGAGGCCCGGCGCCTGGGCGCGCTGCTCGGCGCTTAGATAGCCGTTGCGCGAGGAGAGCGCCAGGCCGTCGTCGGCGCGCACGATGGGGACTCCGACGATCTCGATCGGCAGGTGCAGGTCACTGACCAGGCGGCGAATCACCGCCAGCTGCTGATAGTCCTTCTCGCCGAAGCAGGCCACATCGGGCTGCACCAGGTTGAACAGGATGCTGACCACGGTGGCCACGCCGTCGAAGTGTCCCGGGCGCGAGCCGCCGCACAGCCCCTCGCTGACCTGGGGCACACGGATCCGGGTATGGGTCTCGAGGCCGCGGGGATAGAGCGTGGTGGTATCCGGGGTGAACAGCAGGTCGCAGCCGGCTCCGGCCAGCCCGGCCTGGTCGTCGGCCAGGGTGCGCGGGTAGGCGTCGAGGTCTTCTCCGGGCCCAAACTGCATGGGGTTGACGAAGATCGTCGCCACCACCAGTTCGGCGCGCTGTCGCGCCGCCTCGACCAGCGCCAGGTGGCCGGCGTGGAGATTGCCCATGGTCGGCACCAGGGCGATGCGACGGCCCTGGCGGCGCGGCGTGTCCAGTGCCGCACGCAGGGCGGCGATATCTGACAGGGTGTGCATCAGAAACTGTGCTCGTCGGCAGGAAAGCGGCGGGCCTTGACGTCCTCGTGGTAGCGACGGAAGGCGCCCTGGATATTGTCGGCCTCGGCCATGAAGTTCTTGACGAAGCGCGGCGTGCGGCCGTGGGTGACGCCAAGCACGTCATGCATCACCAGGATCTGGCCATCGACGTCGACGCCGGCGCCGATGCCGATCACCGGCACCTCGACCGCCTCGCGCACCGCGCGACCCAGGCTTGCCGGCACGCACTCGAGCAGGATCACCGAGGCGCCGGACGCGACCAGGGTGCGTGCGTCGTCGATGATCTGCTCGGCGCGCTCGCTGTCGCGGCCCTGTACCTTGTAGCCGCCGAGCTGGTAGACGGTCTGCGGGGTCAGACCGAGGTGGGCGCACACCGGCACGCCGCGGCGGGTCAGTTCGCGAATGCCGTCGGCCATCCACGCCTCGCCCTCGAGCTTGACCATCTCGGCGCCGGCGCGCATCAGCGCACCGGCGTCCTGCAGCAGCCGTTCGAGGCCGGTGTTGCTCATGAACGGCAAGTCGACCATCAACAGGCTGGCACCCTTGCCGCGCGCCGCGCAGCGGGTGTGATAGCAGATATCGTCGAGGGTCACCGGCAGAGTGCTGGCATGCCCCTGCAGCACCATGCCCAGCGAGTCGCCCACCAGCAGCACCTCGACGCCGGCCTCGGAGGCGGCGCGGGCGAAGGAGGCATCGTAGGCGGTCAGGCAGCTGAACGTTTCGCCGGCACGCTTGTAGGCCTGCAGCGTGCTCAAGGTGATCGTTTTCATGGTATCCGATCTCGTCATTATCGTGCTGGCGTGGTTCGGCTCGGGTGTTACGCCACCTGTTACCGCCGAGCCGGGCGTTCGTGCAAACAGGGGTGAAACAGTAACGTTAGTGCGGCAACTCTACCTGTGGGGTAACAGCGCACGCAAGCCATCGCCGGCGTGGTGGGCGGCCAGCGTGGCCACTTGGCGGCCGTCCGGCAGGCTCAGCGCGGGGGCGATATCGTTCAAGGGTAGCAGCACGAAGCCGCGGCTGGCCATGTGCGGGTGCGGCAGCGTGAGGCGCGGCGTGGCCAGGCAGACGTCGGCATAGAGCAGCAGGTCGAGATCGAGGGTGCGCGGCCCCCAGTGGCGCAGGCGCTGGCGTCGGTGGCGCTGCTCGAGTGCCTGTAGCTGGTCGAGCAGCGCCAGCGGCGAGAGGCAGGTCTCGACGGCGGCCACGGCGTTGATGAAGTCGGGTTGGTCCTGCGGGCCCACCGGGCGGCTGGCATAGCATGGCGACGCTGCCACTCGTCGGGTCAGCGGCAGGCGGCCGAGGGCGTCGAGGGCGCCCTGTACCTGCGCCAGGGGGTCGTCGAGGTTGCTGCCCAGGCCGATATAGGCAACCTGGTTATCAGCCATCGTTCTCGGAGGGCGACGAGGCGCGCCGCCGCCGTTTGCGAGGCTTGCGCTTGCGCGGCCCGGGCGTGCCGGCGGGGTCGGCATCGACCTTGCCCAGCAGGCGGCGCTGTTCGTGCTCGTCGGCGTCCTGGAAGGCGGTCCACCAGGCGCCGAGGCCGGGTTCGAGTTCGCCGGCCTCCTCGCGCAGCAGCAGGAAGTCATAGGCGGCGCGGAAGCGAGGATGCTCGCGGGTCTGGAAGGCGCGCTTGCCGCGGCGCTTGGGCAGCCGCTGCTGCAGGTCCCAGATATCGCGCATCGGCAGGCTGAAGCGCTTGGGGATCGAGATATGCTGTAGCTGACGCGATACCGCCTGCTGGGACGCTGCCTGCAGCGCCGGGATCGGCGGCATCCCGTCGTCGGCCAGGCGCGCCATGCGCTGGGTGACGCCGGGCCACAGCAGGGCGGCGAACAGGAATGCCGGGGTGACCGGGCGGCCCTCCTGAATGCGCGCATCGGTGTTGGCCAGGGCGCGCTCGATCAGCGCCTCGGCCCAGGGCAGCTCGGCGATGCTTTCGTCGGCCTCGGGGAACAGCATGGCGAACAGGCCGTACTCGCGGAGCAACCGGAAGGTCGCCAGCGCCTGGCCGGCCAGCATCAGCTTGAGGACTTCATCGAACAGCCGGGCGGGCGGGATCTGTAGCAGCAGCGGGGCCAGCTCGCGAATCGGTGCCTCGGTGGTCTCGGCGATGGCGAAGTCGAGCTTGGCGGCGAAGCGGATGGCGCGCAGCATGCGCACCGGGTCTTCGCGGTAGCGGGTCTCGGGGTCGCCGATCAGGCGCAGGGTGCGCGATTCGATATCGCGGATTCCGTTGGCCCAGTCATGAATCGAGAAGTCGGCGATATTGTAGTAGAGCGCATTGACGGTGAAGTCGCGGCGCAGCGCGTCCTCCTCGACGTCGCCCCAGACGTTGTCGCGCAGCAGCAGGCCATCTTCGGACTGCTGCGATAGGTGGGTGCCGTGGTCGTCGTTGGGGCGCCCGCGGAAGGTGGTGACCTCGATCACCTCGCGCCCGAATCGCACGTGGACGATACGAAAGCGCCGCCCGATGATGCGCGAGTTGCGGAACAGGTCGCGCAGCTGATCGGGGGTGGCGTCGGTGGCGACGTCGAAATCCTTGGGCGTCTGGCCGAGCAGCGAATCGCGTATGCAGCCGCCCACCAGATAGGCCTCGAAGCCAGCATTATGCAGGCGATACAACACCTTGAGCGCCGCTTCGCTGAATTGGCGGCGGGAGACCGGATGCTGGTCGCGGGGAATGATCTGGAGCCCGTGGCTGACAGCGGGGCCGTCCTGGCTTCCGAAAAGACTCTTCAAACGTTCACCGGGGCGTTGGAGAAAGCGGGTAAATCCTTTGAACATGCAGCGATATCGACTCGCTATGGGCGAAAACTCCAGTGTAGCCGACCACCGACACCTTGGAAACCATCGCGTGTCGTCGAAGCTGGTGCCAGCCGTGTCGTTTACCCTTGTTGCACACGCAGAAGGGGGAGACCGTAAGGCCTCCCCCGAAGCATGCGTTCAGCGGTCCGTGCTGATAATTTTTCTTCGTGATGGCGCATCGCCTTGAATACGCACCACAGTCAGCCAAGGGATCAGCAGGCAAGCAACGCTTCTTGTTGTTGTCGATCTTCCTGGTGGCGACCGTCTCGTATTCAAAACAATAATCCAACCACGACGGTAGCAAGCTACCTTCCTTCGGCGTTTTGTTGTTGTTGCCGAAGGTGCACCTGTGAGCCGCTTGTTCTTGTTGTTGCGTCTGCGCGGTGCGTCGCGTCCTGGTTCATCTTCCGGACTCTCGACCCTGTTGTCATTGTTGTGGTCGAGTCGCGGCGACGGTGTGTTGTTGTTATTGGGCTCGTAGAGCCTACCGAATGCTCGCGTGTCGTAGCTCGACGCAGGCTTGTTGTTGTTGTTACGTGGCAGGAGACAGCGTCCGGATGTTGTTTTTCTTGCCCTAAGATATAGCAGTGACCGTGCCACGATGCGTAATCATCTTTATTTACAGTGGGTTAGTCTACGTCGCATAAGCTTGCGGCGATGTGGGGGGCCGCTGTGTTACCCCCGGGGAGCCATGCTGGGGCAATTCCTGTGTGGGATGGTAACAACTGGTGCACGGACGCTGGCTGCCGAGCCAAAAACGCCTTCGCTGAGCAGGGCGAAGGCGCTTAGACCATGGTCGGGTTGTGCCGGCCGGTTAGCCGGCGGCGCGACTGCGGGCGCTCTTCTTGCGCGGAATACCGAGCCGCTGGCGACGCTCCCAGAGGCATTTGCGGCTGATGCCGAGCTTCTGGGCGAGCTCGGTCTCGCTCATCTGGTCCTGGTGCTCGAGCACGAAGTGCTGGAAGTAGTCCTCCAGCGACAGGTCTTCCTCGCTGGTGCCCTCGGCGGCCGCGCTGCCGGCGTGTGACGGCTGGCTGCTGGGCTGGGCCGGACGCGCCGCGGGGCTCGGGTGGAGGCCCAGGTCGTCGGGGTGTATCAGGTGGCCCTCGGCGAGGATCACGCCGCGCTCGAGGGCGTTCTCCAGCTCGCGGACGTTGCCTGGCCAGGGGTAGTCGCGAATCTCGCGACGTGCTGCCCGCGACAGCTTGAGCCCACACCGCCCGTGGCGCTTGCAGGCGCCGTCGAGCAGCACATCGGCGAGGGTCAGGATATCGTCGTCACGCTCGCGCAGCGGCGGCAGGTCGATCTGCATCACGTTGAGGCGGTAGTAGAGGTCGAGGCGGAACTCGCCGGTCTTCGACAGCGCGCGCAGATCGCGGTGCGTGGCGGCGATCAGGCGCACGTCGACATGGCGCGTTTCCACCGAGCCGATCTTGCGGATCTCGCCCTCCTGGAGTACCCGCAGCAGGCGCGCCTGGGCGTCGAGCGGCAGTTCGCCGATCTCATCGAGGAACAAGGTGCCGCTGTCGGCGGCTTCGACCAGGCCGGTACGCGCCGCGCTGGCGCCGGTGAAGGCGCCCTTCTCGTGGCCGAACAGCTCGGACTCGATCAGTGTCTCGGGGATCGCCGCACAGTTGACGCAGATCAGCGGCGCGCGGGCGCGCCGGCTCTGCTGGTGGATGGCCCTGGCCACCAGCTCCTTGCCGGTGCCCGACTCGCCCTGAATCAGTACCGTGACGTCTGCCGGGGCGGTCTTGCGAATACGTGTATACACCACCTGCATGGCGGCACAGTTGCCGATCATGGTCTGGGTGGAGGCTTGGCTGGCACTCGCCGCCGGCGGGGCGCTTTGGCTGGCACTCGACTCGAGTGCCTTGGCCACGGTCTCGAGCAGCTCATCGTGGTCGAAGGGCTTGGCGATATAGTCCAGGGCGCCCTGCTTGAGGGCGTCTACCGCCGAGCGCATGCTGGCGTAGCTGGTCATGATCAGCACCGGCACCGGGGCGGCGGCGTCGATCAGCGCGGTCCCCGGTTCGCCGGGCAGGCGCAGGTCGCTGATCACCAGGTCGAAGCGCTGCGGGTCGAGAGCCAGGGCGTCGTCCACCGAGCCGGCCTCGCTGACTTGGTAGTCGTGACGTTCGAGCAGGCGCTTCAAGGCGCTGCGAATGATGCTCTCGTCTTCAACGATCAGAATCCGGCTCATTGCCGTCCTCTCTGGTGATGGGCAGCCACAGGCGAATGCGGGTGCCGGCGTCGCGCCCGGGGGGCGGCGAGTCGATATGAATCTGGCCGTGATGCTCGGCGATGATGCTGTAGACCAGCGGCAGGCCGAGGCCGGTTCCTTCACCGGGCGCCTTGGTGGTGGTGAAGGGCTCGAACAGGTGGTCGCGGATCTCGGCAGCGATGCCCGGCCCCTGGTCGCTGACCGTCAGGCTGACGCCGTCGCCGTCGCGGTAGGCATCGATGGTCACTTCGCCTCCCGCAGGGCTGGCATCACGGGCATTATTGAGCAAGTTGACCAGCACCTGTACCAGCCGTTGGGCGTCGCCGTCGACCGTCAGCGCCGGCGGGCACAGGTTACGATACCCCACATCCTCGCCCGAGCGTGCGAGATGGATCAAGTGCAGCGCCTCGTCGCCGATCTCGGCCAGCACCACCGGCTGGAACACGGTGCCCTGGACGTGACGTCCGCCGTGGGCGAAGCCGACCAGCGAGGAGACGATGCGCGAGACGCGGTCGGTGAGCTGCTGGATCTGCACCGCGGTCTCCAGCACCTCGGGGTCGTCGGTGTCGTAGCGCAGGTTCTGGGCCAGTGACGAGATGCCGGTGATGGGATTGCCGATCTCGTGGGCGACACCCGCCGACAGCTGGCCGATCGAGGCCAGCCGCGCGGCGTGAACCAGCTCATCCTCCAGCCACTTCATCTCGCTGTGGTCCTCGACCAGGATCACGCTGCCGCCGCGTTCGGCGTCGCCGGGCTGCAGCACCGCCTTGTGCAGGGTCAGGTAGCGGGTGCCCTGGGTCAAGCTGACCTGCTGCTTGTAGAGATGACTGTGCTGCTGCTCGAGGATGCGTCCGAGCAGCTCCCCCCAGGGGGACGGCAGGCTGTCGCGACGCGCGCCGATGACGCTGGCGCCACTGATGCCGGAGAGTTCGGCCAGGGCGTCGTTCCACATCAGCAGCTCACCGTCGTCGCCGAAGGCGCACAGGCCGATGGGTAGCTGGGTCAGGGTGCGGCGGTGGTAGCGGCGCAGGCCGTCGAGCTCGCGGGCCAGGCCGGTGAGGCGCGAACGGTAGGCCTCGAGGCGGCTTTCGACGAAGTGGATGTCGTCGGTCTCGGCCTGGCCGTTGCGCTGGTAGGGCAGGAAACGGTCAACGATGTCCTGGGCCACCGAGGGGCCCATCAGCCCCGACAGGTTGGCCTGGATGCGGTCGCGCAGCCGTCTCAGGGCGTAGGGGCGGCCGTCGTCGGCACTCATGCGCAGCGCGCCGAGGGCGCGGGTGACTTCGCGTTCGGCGACCTCCTCGCCCAGCGCCTGGGCCAGCTGGTGCTGAAACTCGGCGCCGTTGGCGGCACTCAGCGGCAGGCGCTTGGGGCGGATCACCGCATCCACCGAGCAGGCCTCGGCGGCGGCGCGCTCACCTGCGGAGGTGCGGGTGAGCAGCGACACCAGGATGAAGGTGATGATGTTGGCGGCCAGGGCCAGCAGCGTCACCACGTACCAGGCCGGCTCGCCCTCCAGCGCTTCGAGCCCCGGCGGGATGATCACCAGCCCTGGCTGGGCGGTGAGCAGCGGCAGCCACAGCCCGGCGAGCCAGATCGACACCCCCACCAGCAGCCCCGAGACCATGCCCTTGCGATTGGCCCCCGGCCAGTAGAGCACCGCCAGCATGCCGGGCAGGCACTGGGCCATGCCGACGAAAGCGGTAATGCCCAGCGCGGTGAGGTCGTGATGCACGCCGACCGTGCGATACAGCAGCCAGCCACCGAAGATCACCGCGGCGATCAGCGCGCGGCGCAGCCAGCGTAGCCAGCGATAGAGGTCGGGTTGGTAGGTCGGCGGGTGGGCGACCAGCACGATATGGTTGAGGATCATCCCCGACAGCGCCAGCGCGATGATGATCATGGTGCCGCTGGCCGCGGCCAGGCCGGCGATGAAGGCCAGCGCGTCGACCCACCAGACGTCGGCCAGGCCGAACGCCAGGTAGGCGTTGCCGAGCAGCGCGGGGTCGGCGCCGACGCGCTGGGCGCCCCACAGGATCAGCGGCACCGGCAGCGCCATCAGCAGCAGGTAGAGCGGCAGGCTCCAGCCGGCCTGCAGCAGCGCGCGCCGCGACAGCGTCTCGGCGAAGGTCATGTGGAACATGTGCGGCATCAGGAAGGCCGCGGCAAAGAACAGCAGCAGCAGGGTGCGCCAGTGGGCCGGGTCGAGGGGCGGGATGGCGGCCTGCTGGGCCAGGCCCGGCCCGTCGAGCCAGGCCTGCAGGTCGGCGGGGCCGTCGAAGATGCCGAACAGTGCCACGCCGCCCAGCGCCAGCATGGCGGCGAGCTTGACCAGCGACTCCACGGCGATGGTCGCCAGCAGGGTGTCGTGACGGGCGTGGAGCCGGGTGTGGCGGGCGCCGAAGAGGATCGCGAAGAGTGCGATCAGCGCACAGAACCCCAGCGCCAGCAGCGCCGGTGTGGCGCTGCCGGTCATCAGGTGAATGGCGCTGCCCAGAGTCTGCACCTGCAGGGCGAGGAGCGGCAGCACCGCCAGCAGGCTGACCAGGGTGATCAAGCTGCCGACCCAGCGCGAGCGAAAGCGGAAGGCGAACAGGTCGGCCAGCGACGACAGCTGATGGGTGCGGGTCATGCGCTGGATCGGCAGCAGCAGCACCGGGGCGAGCAGGAAGGCGCCGGCCACGCCGAGGTAGTAGGCGAGGTAGCCGTAGCCGGCGGCGCTGGCCAGCTCGAGGCTGCCGTAGATCGCCCAGGCGCTGGCGTAGACCCCCAGCGCCAGGGTATACACCGCCGGATGGCGGGCGATACGCGATGGCACCCAGCCACGCTCTACCGCCAGCGCGCAGAGAAACAGCAGCGCCAGATAGCCGCTGCCGAGCAGCAGCACGGCGGGAACGCTGAGGCTAGCGCTCATCGAGCTTCCTCTTCTGCTCCAGCCACACGGTCAGGGCGATCAGCCCGGCCCAGATCAGGAACGGGCGATACCAGGCGGTGTCGGGGCTGGCCCAGCCGCTCATCAGCAGTGGCGACAGCAGGTAGCCGCCGAACACCAGGAACAGCATGATGCGGTAGACGTACATGGGCGTCCTCGAACGATACCGATGCGCCGATGGTATCAGCTCGTGTCGCGCCGGTGGCGTTCGGCGGCGAGCCTGCGTGGATCCCAGTCGTGCACCGCCTGGGTCAATTGCTCGGCCACCGGCGCCTCGCCCGCGGCCGGGTCCGGGGCCTGGTCGAGGGCCAGCAGTGCCCGGTGCAGCAGGCGGCGCAACGCGGCACCGTCGTCGTCGGGCAGCGCTGGCGCCAGGTTCTGCTTGGAGAGCTTCTGGCCGTTGGCGGCGACGATTAGCGGCAGGTGCAGATAGCGCGGTTCGGGGTAGCCCAAGGCGACCTGCAGCTGGCACTGCCAGGGGGTATTGTCGAGCAGGTCGAGGCCGCGCACCACGTCGCTGATGCCCTGTTCGGCATCGTCGACCACCACCGCCAGCTGATAGGCCCACAGCGCGTCCTTGCGCTTGAGCACCACGTCGCCGAGCTCGGCGGGGTCGAAGCGCTGGTCGCCGAACAGCCGGTCCTGCCATGCCACCGGGCGTAGCCCGAGGTCGCTGCGCAGCCGCCAGGCCTGGGGCTTGTGGGGCTCGCGCACGCCGTGGCGGCACCAGCCGGGGTAGATGGCATAGTCGCGCCACTGCTTGCGCGAACAGCTGCACGGGTAAGCGAGGCCCGCGCTGATCAGCCGCTCGAGGGCGGCCTGGTAGGCGGCGTTGCGCTGGCTCTGGTAGTGCACGGGGCCGTCCCAGTGCAGGCCGAAGGCCTCCAGCTGGCGCAGGATGGTGTCGGCGGCGCCGGGCGGGCAGCGCGGCGGGTCGATGTCCTCGATGCGCAGCAGCCACGCCCCGCCGGCGTGGCGGGCATCCAGGTAGCTGCCGAGTGCCGCTACCAGCGAGCCGAAGTGCAGCGGGCCCGAGGGCGTCGGCGCAAAGCGGCCGCGGTAGACGCTCATGGCGCTACCCCAACAGCGCAACGGGCACCGCTTGGGTGCCCGTTGCCGTGATGGGTATGTGCCGGTCGCATGACGTTAGCCGCCCAGCTGCTTTTCCTTGAGTTCCGCTAGCGTCTTGCAGTCGACGCATAGCGTGGCGGTGGGGCGCGCCTCGAGGCGGCGGATGCCGATCTCGACGCCGCAGGCTTCACAGAAGCCGTAGTCGTCCTCGTCGATCTTGTCGATGGTCTCGTTGATCTTCTTGAGCAGCTTGCGCTCGCGGTCGCGAGTGCGCAGCTCGAGGCTGAAGCCCTCTTCCTGAGTGGCGCGATCCGCCGGGTCGGCGTAGTTGTTGGCCTCTTCCTGCAGGTGGCGCACGGTGCGATCGACCTCTTCCATGAGCTCCTGCTTCCAGCCCAGCAGGATCTGTCGGAAGTGCTCGAGCTGCTTCTCGTTCATGTACTCTTCACCCGCCGCCGGCTCGTAGGGGGTGAATTTCTTGGGCGCTTCCGTTTTCTTGGCTGCTACTGGCATGGGGCTGCCTCGTTACTTGTGTGACTGCTGAACAATACCCTGACCCAAGCTGAGAGACACTTGTGCCAAAGGTTTGCTTGTTTAGCGAAAAAACGCCGCCTTTGCAACCACTGCCTGTGACGTCATGGCCCTCTTTTTATACTTTCCATGACGCTGCGCAAGGCGGGTGAGTCCGCTTACACTAGGGATTCGACCACACGAGTGGCGCCAAGGTGCCGGAACAAGGCGTGACACAGGAGGATGGCAATGCGGTGGAGTGGCCGGCTGGCGAGTGTTCAGCCTTTTCGCGTGATGGGCCTGCTCGAGGCGGCCCAGGCCCTGGAGGCGAGAGGGGCCGACGTGATTCACCTGGAGGTCGGCGAGCCCGACTTTGCCACCCCGGCACCGGTGATGGCCGCCGGCCAGCAGGCGCTTGCCGAGGGGCGCACGCGCTACACGCCGGCGGCCGGGTTGCCGGCGCTGCGCGAAGCGATCAGCGGCCACTATCGCGAGCACTTCGACGCGGAGGTCGACCCGGCGCGGATCATCGTGACGCCCGGCGCCTCCGGTGCGCTGCTGCTGGCCAGCCAGCTGCTGGTGGAGCACGGCGACCGGGTGCTGATGGCCGACCCCAACTATCCCTGCAATCGTCACTTCATGAGCATGGCCGGCGCCGAGTTGGACTGCGTCTCGGTGGGCGACGACAGCGGCTGGCAGCTCGACGCGGCGCTGGTCGAGCGTCACTGGCGCGACGATACACGGCTGGCGATGCTGGCCTCGCCCTCCAACCCCACCGGGCACATGCTGGATGCCGCCCAGCTCACGGCGGTGGCCCAGGCGGTGGCGTCACGCGGCGGTGAGCTGCTGGTCGACGAGATCTACCAGGGGCTCAGCTATGACCTGGAGCCACTCTCGGCCACCGCGCTGGCGCCCGAGGCATTCGTGGTCAACAGCTTCTCCAAGTACTTCGGCATGACCGGCTGGCGGCTGGGCTGGCTGGTGGCGCCCGAGGCCGCGGTGGAGCCGCTCACGCGGCTGGCGCAGAATGTCTTCCTGGCGGCCCCGACACCGTCCCAGTACGCCGCGTTGGCGGCCTTCACCCCCGAGTGCCGGGAGATTCTCGAGGCCCAGCGCCGCGAGCTCGGCCGGCGCCGCGACGCGCTGCTGGCGGGGCTGGCGCGGCTCGGTCTGGCGCCGTCGCTGGCGCCCCAGGGCGCCTTCTATGTGTGGCTCGATATCGCCCGCTACAGCCACGACAGCCAGGCGTTCTGCCGGCGGCTGCTGGCCGAGGAGGGCGTGGCGATCACCCCGGGCATCGATTTCGCCGTGCGCGGCGGCGAGCACCACGTGCGCATTGCCTTCACCACTGACGTGGCCAGGCTCGGGGAAGCGCTGCAGCGCCTCGAGCGCTTCCTGGCCCGCCAGGGGGCGTGATGGAGTATCCAGCACTGGTGCCCGGCACCCTGCTGCGGCGCTACAAGCGTTTTCTTGCCGATATCGAGCTCGACGACGGACGGGTGGTGGTCGCCCACTGCCCCAACACCGGCTCGATGCGCGCGGTCAACGTGCCTGGCTGCCGGGTGTGGCTGTCGCCCAGCGACAACCCCAAGCGCAAGCTGGCCTGGACCTGGGAGCTGATCGAGCTGCCCCAGGCGGACGATGGCCTGGCCACGGCCTCGGTGCAGACCGGGCGCGCCAACGCCATCGTCGAGGAGGCGCTGCGCGACGGTGTCATCGCGCCGCTGGCCGGTTTCGAGACGCTCAGGCGCGAGGCGACAGTAGCGGAGAGCCGCCTCGATTTCCGTCTCGACGCGGCTGACGGTGGTGCGACCTATGTCGAGGTCAAGCAGGTCACCCTCAAGGAGAGCGACGGCCACGGCTATTTTCCCGATGCGGTGAGCGAGCGCGGCCGCAAGCACCTCACGGCGCTGGCGCGCCTCGCCGCCGAGGGGCAGCGGGCGGTGTTGCTGTTCTGCGTGGCCCACGAGGGCATCGACGCGGTGGCGCCGGCGGCGCACCTCGACCCGGCCTATGCGGCGACGCTGCGCGAGGTCGCCGAGCGAGGCGTCGAGGTGCTGGCCTACCGCTGCGCGGTCGAGCGCGAGGCGGGCGTACCCCGCGCGATTCGGCTGGCGCAGCGCCTGCCGGTGAGGCTGGCGCGCACGCTCGTGGCGCCGGATCAGCGCTCGATATAGAAGCGCTGAATGAAGCTGACCCGCTGCGGCTCGCGGTTGCGGTCGTAGGTCACATCGAGGTCGAAGCGCATCGGTTCGTCGTCGTGGATGCGAAAGGTGGCGATCTGGGCGCGGGTATCGTCGGCACCGCGCACGTTGCGAAACGCCAGCGCCGATTGGCTGCCCGAGAGTGGCCCGGCGCTGCCGCTGACCGCGACATTGACCGGACGGGTGCTGCCGTCGTCCTGCTCTTCCACCACGCTGACGTTGAGCAGTGCATGGGCGGGGCTGCGCTGGATGGCGTATTCCTCGGCGATCTCGTCGCTGAGGAAGCTGGTATTAACGGCGCTGTAGTGGACCTGGTAGTCGCCGACTTGTTCGAACTGCTGGGCGCCGGCCAGCGGGCTCAGCAGCCACGCGGCCAGGCCAAGACCGGCGAGAATCGCGCTACGCATGCTCCTCCTCCTTCGATCACGGGGTACGGCGACTGACCCGAAAGATCGCCGTTTCGCCAAACAGGTTGGGCCACAGGCGCGTGGTCCAGTTGCCTTCGCCGCCACCGTTGCCCACGGCGCGGTCGGTGATGATCAGACCCTTGTCGCGGCACAGGCGTTCAAAGTCGTTGAAGGTCGACAGGTGGATATTGGGGGTGTCGTACCAGGCGTGGGGCAGCGTCTTGGAGACCGGCATGTAGCCCTTGAAGCCGAGGTAGGCGCGGTGGCGCCAGAACGCGAAGTTGGGAAAGGTGATGATGCACTCCCCGGCAACGCGCAGCATCTCGTCGAGCATCAGGTCGGGGCGGCGCAGCGCCTGCAGCGCCTGGGTCATGACCACCAGGTCGCAGGCATCGTCGTCGAAGTTGGCCAGGCCGTCGTCGAGGTTCTGCTCGATGACATTGACGCCCTTGGCGACGCAGGCGGTGATGCCGTCGGGATCGATCTCCAGGCCGTAACCGGTGACGTTCTTGTCGCGGGCCAGGGCGTCGAGCAGGGTGCCGTCGCCGCAGCCCAGGTCGAGAATACGAGCGCCCTCGGGCACCCAGCGGTGAATCAGCGCAAGGTCGGCGCGCATCACTTGCCCTCCAGATCGAGATCGCGTGCCACGCGGGCCATGAAGCCGCCAAAGACCGCCTGATAGCGCGGCTCGGGCAGCAGGAAGGCGTCGTGGCCATGGGGCGAGTCGATATTGGCATAGCTGACCCGCTTGCCGGCGCGAATCAGCGCGTCGACCAGCTCCCGCGAGCGCGACGGCGTGAAGCGCCAGTCGGTGGAGAAGCTGACCACCAGGAACGGGCAGCTGGCCGGCGCCAGGGCGCGGGCCAGGTCGCCGCCGTGGCTGGCAGCGGGGTCGAAGTAGTCGAGCACCTTGGTCATCAACAGGTAGGTGTTGGCGTCGAACGAGGTCGAGAAGGTGTCGCCCTGATAGCGCAGATAGGACTCGACCTGGAACTCCACGTCGAAGCCGAAGTTGAGGTCGTCGCTGCGCAGGTCGCGGCCGAACTTGCTGCCCATGGCGTCTTCCGACAGGTAGGTGATATGCCCCACCATGCGCGCCAGCTTGAGGCCGCGCTTGGGCAACGTGGCGTGCTCGGCGTACCAGCCGTCAAAGAAGTCGGGGTCGGAGCGAATCGCCTGGCGCGCGACCTCGTTGAAGGCGATGTTCTGTGCCGACAGCTTGGGCGTGGCGGCGATCACCACGGCGTTGGCGATACGCTCGGGGTAGGCCAGCGTCCACTGCAGCACCTGCATGCCGCCAAGGCTGCCGCCAACCACCGCGGCAAAGCGCTGGATGCCCAGCCGGTCGGCCAGGCGCGCCTGGCTGTGCACCCAGTCCTCGACGGTAATCATCGGGAAGTCAGGGCCCCACTGGCGGCCGGTGTCGGGGTTGGCGCTGGTCGGGCCGGTGCTGCCGTGGCAGCCGCCGAGGTTGTTGAGCGAGATGACGAAGAAGCGCTCGGTGTCGATCGACTTGCCGGGGCCGATGTGCGCATCCCACCAGCCGGGCTTGCGTTCGTCGCTGCTGTGGTAGCCGGCGGCATGATGATGGCCGGACAGCGCATGGCAGATCAGCACCGCGTTGCTGCGCGCGGCATTGAGGGTGCCATAGGTCTCGTAGACCAGCTCGTAGCCGGGCAGTGTGCGTCCGCAGGCCAGCTCGAGCGGATCGTCGAAGCGCGCGGTCTGCGGCGTCACCAGGCCGACCGAATCGGGGGCGAACTCGGACATCGGACGTGTCGACTCCTTGGCTGTCACAGGCCGACCAGGGCGCCGGGTATGCCAGCAGCACGGGTCAGCGCGCCGACCACGATGCCGTCGATCAGGCTGATGCCGATGAATACCACGATCGGCGACAGGTCGATCATGCCTAGCGGCGGAATCACCTTGCGTACCGGGGCCATGATCGGCTCGACCAGCTGCATGATCAGCAGGGCCCCGGGATGGCTGGCATTGGGAGCCACCCAGCTGAGGATGATCATGGCGATCAGCGCGAAGAAGTAGATCTTGAGGATGGCGTTGGCCAGTGCCGCAACGCTGGCGATGGCGATCCCGGCGATGGGCGGCATGCCGAACCCGGCGATCTGCAGGATCACCACGATGCTCACCGCCTTGATCAGCAGGGCCGACGCCAGGGTGGCCAGGTCGAAGGGGCCCACCGGGCTCAGTAGCCCTTGGAAGGGGCGCACCGCCGGCTGGGTGATCTTGACCACCGACTGGCTGATGGGGTTGTAGTAGTCGGCGCGGGATGCCTGCAGCAGAAAGCGCAGCATCATCAGGAACAGGTAGATATTGACCAGGGTATTGACCAGTAGCAGTCCTGCGCTTCCCAGTTGATTGCCCATGCGGGGCTCCTTGCAGTTGGGTGTTGGTTGTTGGCGGCGGTTGCCGGGTCAGTCTCGTGGCGGGCGCTGGCCGAAGATCGCGGTGCCCAGGCGTACCTGGGTCGCGCCTTCGGCCACGGCCGCTTCCAGGTCGTCGCTCATGCCCATCGACAGGGTGTCCAGCGGCGCCTCGGGGTGACGCGCCTGGAGATCCTCGAGGGCGAGGCGCAGCCGGGCGAAGGGCTGGCGCTGGCGCTGCGGGTCGTCGCTTGGCGCAGGAATCGCCATCAGGCCGCGCAGCCGCAGGCGCGGCAGCGCCATGACGGCCTCTGCCAGCGCCGGCAGTGCGTCGAGGCTGACGCCGGCCTTGCTCTCCTCGGCGCTGATATTGACCTGCAGGCAGACGTTGAGTGGCGCAAGATCCGCGGGGCGCTGCTCGCTGAGCCGACGGGCAATCTTCTCCCGCTCGATGCTGTGCACCCAGGCGAAGTGCTCGGCGACCTGGCGGGTCTTGTTGGATTGCAGCGGGCCAATGAAATGCCACACGATGTCATCGAGGTCGGCCAGTGCCTGCTGCTTGTCCAGCGCTTCCTGCAGGTAGTTCTCGCCGAAGGCGCGCTGGCCGCATGCGTGGGCCGCGCGGATCAGGTCCGCCGGCTTGGTCTTGCTTACCGCCAGCAGCTCGGCGGCGTGGGGGGGACGTCCCGCTGCGTCCAGGGCGCGCGCCAGGCGCTGGCGCGCGGCCTCGAGTGTCTCGTCAATCGCAACCTCTGTCATACTGATAACGACCTTACTGGGAGCGGGGAAAGTCCATGGATATTACCGAATTGCTGGCGTTTTCGGCAAAGCAGAACGCCTCCGACCTGCATCTATCGGCCGGGCTGCCGCCGATGATCCGGGTCGATGGCGACATTCGCCGCCTCAACGTGGCGGCCATGGACGACCGTGAGGTGCGCAAGCTGATCTACGACATCATGGGAGATCGCCAGCGCCGCGACTACGAGGAGTTCCTCGAGACCGACTTCTCCTTCGAGGTGCCGGGGGTGGCGCGCTTCCGTGTCAACGCCTTCAATCACGGTCGCGGCGCCGGCGCGGTATTCCGCACCATCCCCTCCGAGGTGCTGACCATGGAGGATCTTGGCCTGGGCGATGTGTTTCGTCGCCTGGCCCTGCTGCCGCGCGGCCTGGTGCTGGTCACCGGCCCCACCGGTTCGGGCAAGAGTACCACGCTTGCGGCACTCATCGACTTCATCAACGACACCCGCTACGACCATATTCTGACCATCGAGGACCCGGTGGAATTCGTCCACCGCAGCAAGCGCTGCCTGATCAACCAGCGCGAGGTGCATCGCGATACCCACGGCTTTGCCCCGGCGCTGCGCAGTGCCCTGCGCGAGGACCCGGACGTGATCCTGGTCGGCGAGATGCGCGACCTGGAGACCATCCGCCTGGCGCTGACCGCCGCCGAGACCGGCCACCTGGTGTTCGGCACCCTGCATACCACCTCGGCGGCCAAGACCATCGACCGTATCATCGATGTGTTCCCCGGCGACGAGAAGTCCATGGTGCGCTCGATGCTCTCCGAGTCGCTGCAGGGCGTGGTGTCGCAGACCCTGCTCAAGCGCCAGGGCGGGGGGCGTATCGCCGCCCACGAGATCCTGGTGGCCACCTCGGCGGTGCGCAACCTGATCCGTGAAGACAAGGTGGCGCAGATCTACTCGGCGATCCAGACCGGCGGCAACCTGGGTATGCAGACCCTCGACGCTTCGCTGGCGAAGCTGATCGGCGAGGGGTCGGTGACCCGCGAAGAGGCCCAGGCCAAGGCCAAGGGCACGCTGGGTGCCTGACTCGTCCCACAATAACGCCATGCGCAAGGGGGCATCATGACCGCCAATGAGTGGTTGCAGCAGCTGCTGCAGATTATCGTCGAGCAGCAGGCGTCCGACCTGCTGATTTCCGTCGGCGCGCCGCCGACCCTGAAGGTGGCCGGCAAGCTCACCGCGCTGGGCGAGCAGGGCTTGTCCCAGGCCCAGGTCGCTGAGCTGGTCAAGGCCGCCATGCCTGACAACCAGCGCCAGCGCTTCGCCGCCGAACAGGAGGCTAACTTCGCCCTCAGCCTACCGGGCCAGGGGCGCTTCCGCGTCAGCGCCTTCCAGCAGCGCAACCAGCCGGCCATGGTGCTGCGTCGCATCGCCTTTGATATCCCGCATCTCGAGGAGCTGGCGCTGCCTCCGGCACTGGGTGAGCTGGTCAATGCCAAGCGCGGCCTGGTGTTCGTGGTCGGCGGCACCGGTACCGGCAAGTCGACCACCCTGGCGTCGATGATTCAGCAGCGCAACGAGACGCTGGGTGGACATATCATCACCATCGAGGATCCGATCGAATACATCCACCCGCACAAGAAGGCGATCATCAACCAGCGCGAGGTGGGGATCGACACCGAGTCCTTCGAGGTGGCGCTGAAGAACACCCTGCGCCAGGCGCCGGACGTGATTCTGATCGGCGAGGTGCGCACCCGCGAGACCATGGAGCACGCGCTGACCTTTGCCGAGACCGGTCACCTGTGCCTGGCCACGCTGCATGCCAACAATGCCAATCAGGCGCTGGATCGCATCATCAACTTCTTTCCCGCCGAGCGACACGACCAGATCTGGCTCGACCTGTCGCTCAACCTGCAGGCCATCGTCGCCCAGCAGCTGCTGCCGACTCGCGACGGCGGCCGCCGTGCGGCGATCGAGATCATGCTGCGCTCGCCGCTGGTCAGCGATCTGATCCGCAAAGGCGACGTGGGGGAAATCAAGAACATCATGGCGCGGTCACGCGACCTGGGCATGCAGACCTTCGACCAGGCCCTCTATGACCTCTACCGCGAAGGCGTGATCAGCCAGGAGGCGGCGCTGGTGCATGCCGACTCGGCCAACGACCTGCGCTTGATGATCAAATTCGGCGATAGTGGCGGCATCGAGCAGCTCAAGGAGGATGCCGGCCATCTGAAGTTGCGCGACGAAGACGACTTCTAAGGTGAGTAGAGGCCGCCCAGTACCCGCGCCCCGGCGGCGCCGGTCACCGAGGGCAGGTTGCCGGGTCGCCCGGCGAGGCGCTGCCAGGCCAGCCAGGCGAAGGCCGCGGCCTCGAGCCAGTCGGCCGGCCAGCCCCAGTCGCTGCTGGGCATCAGGGCGGTATCGGGTAGGCGGCGAGCCAGGCGGCCGAGCAGGTCATGGTTGTGGGCACCACCGCCGCAGGGGATAAGCGCTGAAGCCGGCGGCGCGGCGCTGAGCTCCCGCGCCATCTCGATACCCAGCACCACGCTGGTGGCGGTCAATTCTGCCAGGGTCGCCTGCACGTCAACCGGGCGCTCCTTGCCGGTCAGGTGGCTTTCGAGCCATGCGAGATGGAACACCTCGCGTCCGGTGCTGCGCGGCGGCGGGCGATGGAAGAACGGCTCGCCCAGCAGACGCTCGAGCAACGCTTCATCGACGCTTCCCGCCGCCGCCCAGGCGCCGTCGGCATCGAAGCTCCCGCCGCGGTGGCGCTGGTGCCAGGCATCCAGCAGGGCGTTGGCGGGCCCGCTATCGAAGCCGATAACCTGGGCCTCGCTGTCCAGCGGCGGCAGCAGGGTCAGGTTGGCAAAGCCGCCCAGGTTGAGCACCAGCCGCCATTCGCTGGGGTGGCGAAACACCGCCTCGTGAAAGGCCGGGGCCAGCGGGGCGGCCTGGCCGCCGGCGGCCAGGTCGCGGCGGCGGAAGTCGGCGACTACCGCGCAGCCGGTAAGCTCGGCCAGCAGGCTCGGGTTGTCGAGCTGCAGCGTATAGGCCGGGCCGCCGGCATGGCCGTAGGGGGCGTGCTCGACGGTCTGGCCGTGGCTGCCGATGGCCTCGATATCGCCTGGCGTGAGGCCGGCGCTATCGAGCAAGCGTGACGCGGCGCTGGCCTGGTGATGGCAGAAGGCGTCCTCGAGATAGGCCAGCTCGGCAAAGCTTACCGAGTCGGCCTGGCACAGCCTGAGCAGCCGCTGGCGCAGCGGCGGTGGCAGCGGTTCGGCGTGGGTCTGCTCGAGGCTCAGCCGGCCGCTGTCGTCGACGTGCAGCAGCGCCGCATCGATGGCGTCGAGGCTGGTGCCCGACATCAATCCCAGAAAACGTGGCATGTACGGCTCCCTGAGCGCGGCTCGGTATGGGCGGTGGGGCGTCACCGATAGTGGATAAGACATGCTACCATTGCGCATCATTTTGTGAGCGGATTCACCGCCTTGACGGGAGTAGGAGACGATGATCGATGTCGCGAGCGCCCTGGCGCTATTGCAACGTGGCAGCCACGAGATTCTGCTGGAAGACGAGCTGAAGAAGAAGCTCGCCTCCGGTCGCACGCTGCGTATCAAGGCGGGGTTCGACCCAACCGCGCCGGACCTGCACCTGGGCCACAGCGTACTGCTGACCAAAATGCGCCAGTTCCAGGATCTCGGGCATGAGGTCATCTTCCTGATTGGCGATTTCACCGGGCGCATCGGTGACCCGACGGGCAAGAACGTCACGCGCAAGCCGCTCACCGAGGCCGAGGTCAAGGCCAACGCCGATACCTACCGTCAGCAGGTGTTCAAGATCCTCGATCCCGACAAGACCGAGGTGCGCTTCAACGCCGAGTGGTTCGGTGAACTGTCGGCGGCCAAGATGATCGAGCTGGCGGCCCAGAGCACCGTGGCGCGCATGCTCGAGCGCGATGACTTCGACAAGCGCTACAAGTCGGGGCAACCAATTTCGATCCACGAATTCCTCTACCCACTGGTACAGGGCTACGACTCGGTGGCGCTCGAGGCAGATATCGAGCTGGGCGGTACCGACCAGAAGTTCAACCTGCTGATGGGCCGTGAGATACAGAAGCACTTCGGCATGGAGCCCCAGGTGGTGATCACCATGCCGCTGCTCGAGGGCCTCGACGGCGTGCAGAAGATGTCCAAGTCGCTGGGCAATTATGTCGGCGTCGACGAGGCCCCGGGCTCGATGTTCAACAAGCTGGTCTCCATGCCGGACAGCCTGATGTGGCGCTACTTCGAGCTGCTTTCGCTGAAGAGTAATGAGGAGATCGAGGCGCTCAAGCGCGATGCCGAGCAGGGCGCTAACCCGCGCGATATCAAGATGATCCTGGCCCGGGAACTGATCGCCCGCTATCACGGTGAAGACGCGGCGGCCAATGCCCACAAGTCGGCGGGCAATCAGCTCGCCGAGGGTGAGCTGCCTGAGGACCTGCCCGAGGTCGAGGTTGATTTCGAAGGTAGCCCCCAGGCGCCGATCGCCGCGGTGCTCAATCGTTCGGGGCTCGCCAACAACAGCGCCCAGGCCAAGGACATGCTGGGCAACGGCCGGGTCAAGGTCGACGGCGAGGTGGTGGCCAAAGAGCATATGCTCGATACCGGCAAGGCCTACGTCATTCAGGCCGGCAAGAAGCGCTATGCCCGGGTGACCCTCGTCTGACGCTGGCATGAGTTCGTCTTGAAACGCCCGCCCCGTGCGGGCGTTGTCGTCTGCATGGCCCGCCTGGCGGGCCGCTGTTCGCGGGCAGCTATCCACAGGTGCTCGCGGCTTGCGGGGTGTGGATAAGTTTTTCTTCGCCGAGGGCTTGCGGGCCTCAAGGTAAAGCCGTAAAGTACGCATCCGCTGCTGCCGACGGGCATACGTTGGTAGCGGTAGAGAGAGGTGCAAGCAGTTGGTTTTGTTGGGTTTTTTCTTGTCGGGTAGAAAGAGAAAGCGATTGACAGGCCCGCCGGAGACGGTAGAATGCGCACCACTCGGCAGCGCGTCGCAAGACGCCTGGCAGGACGAGACGAGATCGGTTCTATCGATATGACGCTCCCCGCCACGGCTTGACATGCCACGCTGCTTCTGTAGAATACGCC